>CAZCBF010000114.1:0-5946 GCA_964496895.1 uncultured Methylophilaceae bacterium
CCACGCTTCCATCTTGAATGTTTGATTGAAGACTTAACTTCGCCTCGTTCAAACGAGGGCGTATTATAGCAAATAATCAGTCGACTGGAACACTTTGTTCAGGAAAAATTACATCACTATAACCAAAGTTTTTTAAGTCCTTGATTCGCATCGGGTACAACACACCGTTGAGGTGATCAAATTCATGTTGGATCACGCGCGCATGGAAACCAGACACTTTTCTATGTATGGCTTTGCCATATTGATCAAACCCCTTGTATTCAACCGCATCAAACCTTGGTACAAGTCCACGCAAACCAGGGACAGAAAGACAACCTTCCCAACCTTCTGTCATCGTGTTGCCAGTGGGTGTCACCTCTGGGTTGATCAGTACTGTGAACGGTACGTGTTCCGCATCGGGGTATCTGGGGTTTTGTATTGGTTCTTTATGGCCAAAGATCAAGACCCTTTGACTGATGCCAATTTGCGGTGCAGCAATACCTGCGCCACCCATGGCATGCATGGTGTCTTCTAAATCAACAATTAACTGCTGCAAAGCTTCATCAAACTTATCCACTGGCTCAGCAACTTTGAGTAAGTCTGACTCACCCATTCGGATGACAGACTTAACTGGCATTGTGGTGAATCGAAACGAATGCGGTGAGAATTTTATTGACTTTATGCATTGTTTGGCCTGCGGATGCTACTAAGGCATCGGGGTCAATGGCCTCTTGGCTATCACCCTTACCGGCTGCATAGTTAGCTACAGGACATATTGCGGCATATTCAATCTCAAGTTCGCGCGCTAATGCGGCTTCAGGCATGCCTGTCATGCCAACCATTGTCGCGCCATCGCGTTCTAATCGGATGATTTCTGCAGCAGTCTCTAGCCTTGGGCCTTGTGTAGTGGCATAAGTGCCACCATCAACAACAGCCTCTTTGACTTGTTGTGCGGCTTGTAGCCATTGTTGGCGTAATGCTTCAGTATAAGGTTTAGTAAAATCTATGTGATTTACTGACTGATTTGACCCGTCAAAGAAGGTGTTGTCCCGCCCGTGTGTGTAATCAATGATTTGATCTGGCACTGCAATAGTCCCTGTATTCATTGACTGAGAGATGCCTCCTACGGTAGCAATCGCAGCAATATGTGTCACATCCACTTGCTTTAGCGCATCTATGTTGGCGCGATAATTAACTTTGTGTGGTGGTATGGTATGACCACTCCCATGCCTAGCAAGGAAAATGACTTCCTTGCCTGCAAGCTTGCCAAACACTAGTGGCGCTGATGCAGTGCCATAATCTGTACGAACGATTTCTCGACGCTTAATTTCAAGGCTGTCGAGTTGAGTAAGGCCGGTGCCACCAATGATCGCTAACATATTGCTCCTGCAGAATGATGTAAATTAGCAGTTTAATTGATATGTTAGCGATTATCCAGCACCAATATCCGTTGGACTATTGACAGCTTAGCCTAACCATTTAGCACAGCGTTTATTCAGCAGGTTATCTAGACTAAGCTTGCCTGCACCGCCAAAGATTAACGGTAAGAGCATCACCATAAATAATACGGGCAATTTATAATTGCCAAAACCATCACCATCTTGATCGATGATGCGATACCCAGTGAGTAGCTCGCTCAAGGTTGACCATTCTGCAGGCCAATGTACCGCTGAAATAGCTACGATTGTTAGAATAAATAGTGCAGATGCAAAGAACCTTGTACCTAGCCCTATTAATAAAGCCACTGCACCTGCTAATTCAAAGGTGGTTGCCATATTCCAGCTGAATTCGGGCGAGACCAAGTTGAATGGAAATGGGAAGGTGACATGTGCAAACCAATTCTCGCCAGTAAACTTTGCCCACCCAGCCTCGCCGTACTCCCACGCCATGGCAAGCCTTAATACCAATGGTGAGACGACATCCGACAAACGTGATAACTGGCTCATGAATAGAAAGTACAAATTGTAGATAGCAGAGAACATGGTTAACCCCTCGAAAATTATTTTATGTACTGCTTTGTCGTGCGAGTGCGCTCGGCCTTACAGTCGTTTTTGTCTTAGATTTTGGGCGTTTGTTATACCAGCGTATAGCAAATAATATTGCTAGCACG
Organism: uncultured Methylophilaceae bacterium; assembly: GCA_964496895.1. Classification (GTDB taxonomy): domain Bacteria; phylum Pseudomonadota; class Gammaproteobacteria; order Burkholderiales; family Methylophilaceae; genus Methylotenera. The sequence goes on from CAZCBF010000114.1 coordinate 2,090, forward strand.
AATGCGAACAACATGGGTTCACGTATGTCTCGCTTAACTAGCCATAGAAAATGCAATACGCCAAAAATCGCGATCAGGTAGACAGTTTTATGTAGAGTGATCCACTTTTTGCCTAATTTTCTCTGCATGTAGTTGTTAGAAGTGACTGCAAGGGGAATCGTCAGTACAAAGGAGAGCAAGCCAACTATGATGTAAGGATGGTCGACAATATCGGCCAACATTTCATCCCACAAAAAGGCATAGTCCAGCACTACATAAGTTAATAAATGCAAACAGGCATAGAAAAACATAAATAAACCGAGCATTCTTTTAAACTGTAATACCCATGATGCCTTAGTGAGTATTTTGATCGGTGTCATACTGAGAGTAACAAGGAGTATAAACAATGCCCAGTAGCCTAAAGAGTGCTCTACAAACTCAACAGGGTTTGCGCCAAGCTCGTCATTAAAGCCTAACCAAATAAGACGCATGAGCGGTAGCAGGCAGATTAAGAAAACAAGCTTTTTTAATCTTGCAACATGTACTTTTTTAAGACTTTTCATGATGGTTCTTTGGTCAATGCGTTAATGTTTAGAAGTTTCTAAACATATTCATGCCTTTGTACATGTGTGCGACTTGTTCGCTATAGCCGTTAAACATTTTGGTTTTGATTCTGCCCGCAAACAAGCCTGCGCCAATTGGCTTTTCAGTGGATTGGGACCAGCGTGGGTGTGAGACTTCTGGATTCACGTTGGCATAAAAGCCATATTCATTGGGTGCTGCTGCCATCCATGTGGAGGTTGGCATTTTCTCAGTAAAGCGGATTTTGACAATCGACTTACCCCCTTTAAAGCCATATTTCCAAGGCACTACCAAGCGAATAGGTGCGCCGTTTTGATTGGGCAGCACTTCATCATACAAGCCGACAGCCAACATCGTTAATGGATTTGTCGCCTCATCGATTCTTAAGGCTTCTTTGTATGGCCAGTCTAAAATTGGAACATGTACGCCCGGCATCGTTTGACGGTTTGCATCTGAAATAAACTCCACATATTTGGCATTGCCAGTAGGCTCAGCCCATTTGATAAAGTCATTTAATGCAAAGCCTACCCAAGGAATCACCATAGACCAGCCTTCCACGCAGCGCATACGGTATATACGCTCTTCTAGACTAAAGCGGCTCAGGATGTCTTCCATGGTGATGCTTTTGGCTTGTTTGACTTCACCTTCAATTTGGATTGACCAAGGGTCAGGTTTGTACAAATTTGAGTAACGTGCAGGGTCACGTTTTGCAGTGCCAAACTCATAATAATTATTATAAGTGGTCACATCTTTGTATTTTGTAGGCTTCAGACCTTTGCCATAAGCTGTTTTTTTAACGTTTTGAAGGCCTTTGCCACGTTTGGTATTGGCAGTTGCTGTTTGGTTGGCGCGACCCAATAAACGGCCATCACCTTTGGTTTCACCAGACTTGACGGTAGCCGCAAAGGTAGGCTGAGAAAATAAAGCGGCGGCACCCAAGCCAAACCCTGCTTGCTTTAAAAAATGGCGACGATTTTCATAAACAGATTGTTCGGTAATCTCTGATGGTGCTATCTCTGATTTTGGCAAAATAAGTGTCACAACAAGTCTCTCCAATCAATGTTTAGTGCTTAGTCGCAGACACAGTCAGTGCCTTACAGATTATTTTGTTAGCGTTGCTTCTAGGCCCTCAATTTCTTGGGTCAATGCTGCATCCTGTACTTTGTTTGCATTCACCTTGGCTTTGGTTAGCAATGCTTGCGCAGCACCAAGCTCGTTTTGAGTTGATTTAATTTGTGCTAATAATAGCTGACCTTTTGCTTCATAGTATATGCCGCCATTATCTTGAGCAAATTTGATCAGCTTGTTAGCGTAGCGCTCTGCATCGGCGAGGCGTTTGGCCGTAGTTTGGTAAGTGACATAGTCAACTAACGATACTGCATATTGGTCCAATGTACCGACTCTTTGCAGTTTAAACAGTCCTTTTAATTGGTACTCAATCGCTTTGTCATAATCTTGCATTGCGTAATAAATTGAAGCGATTTTAGTTTCAGCATCTGCCCGCTCACCATCATTGCCTGCGACCTCGTATCCGGCTAAGTAGGCGTTGAGCGCATCATCTAAGGCCTTCATTTCAGCCTTAGCATGACCAATATTCATGTGATTGCTAAAAGCTAAACCTTGGTGCTGGGCTTTTATGGCGTAATCAAGGCTGTTCTGGTATGCATCGATCGCTTGAGGGATGCGCCCTGTATTTTTGTACACATGGCCGATCAGCAGTGTTGCGAATGATTTGTTGTAATTGTCTGGGCTGGTTTTTTCAGCCTCGCTGAATGCTTTTAGTGCCTCATCAGCTTGATCTAATGCAAAATGTGCTCGCCCTTTACAAATATAGGCGTTACCGTTATTGGCATCTTTTTCGATCAGCTGTTCAGCTTGTTTGATGGCTGATTGAGGTTGATTTTGCTGCAACGCTTTATTGCAATTGATTTCCGCTTCACTGAGCGCGGCATGGGAGTTTAATGTTAGTAAAAAGAGACTAGCCATTAACGAAATTCTAGTTAAAACCTGCATTATTTAATCCTTGTTATTCTTCTAGTAATGCCATAAATGCCGATTCATCAAGAATTTTGATATCAAGCATTTCAGCTTTTTGTAATTTACTACCCGCTGATTCACCAGCCAGTACATAGTTGGTTTTTTTTGAAACACTACCTGTTACTTTACCACCTTGCGCTTCAATCAGCGCTTTTGCATCGTCACGACTTAACGTTGGTAGCGTACCTGTAAGAACAAAGACTTGACCGGCTAAACTTTGATGAATAGCGCTCTGCGCCTCCTCGTCATCCCAATGAATGCCTGAATCAATTAATGATTGGATTAGGATTTTGTGTTGAGGTTCAGAAAAAAACTGCAGGATTGAGGCAGCGACAATAGGACCAACGTCATTGACTGCTAATAATGTGGCTTCATCAGCAGACATGATGTCTGGCAAGTTGCCGAAATATTTTGCAATGTCTTTGGCGGTCGTCTCACCTACATTGCGAATGCCAAGTGCATAAATAAAGCGTCCTAGTGTTGTAGACTTACTTTCTTTTAAGGCAACTAATAAATTATATGCCGATTTTTCTGCCATTCTTTCAAGCGCACTTAACTGCTCTAATGAAAGCGTGTATAGATCAGCGACAGTTTCCACTAAGTTTGCTTCAACAAACTGATCTACCAGTTTCTCTCCGAGGCCATCGATGTGCATAGCTTTGCGCGAGGCAAAGTGCGCAATCGCTTGTTTGCGTTGTGCAGGACAAATGAGGCCACCAGTGCAACGTGCGATGGCTTCATCCTCTGGGCGTATGATTAAGCTATTGCATTCAGGACAATGTGTAGGCATGACAAATTGGCTCGCATCAGCAGGTCGCTTTGCAATAACCGCATTGACGACTTCAGGAATAACATCCCCTGCTCGCCTAACTGTCACGGTATCACCAATACGAATATCTTTACGCATGATTTCGTCTAGGTTATGCAAGGTTGCATTCGTCACCGTAACACCACCGACATAAACAGCTTGCAACCTAGCGACAGGCGTAATCGCACCAGTCCGCCCTACTTGTACGGTAATGTCTTCCACTAGCGTTAAAGCTTCCTCTGCAGGAAACTTATGTGCAATCGCCCAACGCGGTGCGCGCGATAAAAACCCCAAGGTATTTTGTTCAGAAAGGCTGTTAACTTTATAAACTACGCCGTCAATTTCGTAAGGCAGGTTCGGTCTTTTTTTCAAAAGTTGACGATAAAAATCTAACAACCCCGTAATCCCCTTAACGATAGCACGGTCTTTCGTTACTGGTAAATGTAAGGAC
>CAZCBF010000115.1:0-5792 GCA_964496895.1 uncultured Methylophilaceae bacterium
ATCTCGTTACTACTTCAGGCATTCCGCCCAATCCCTCTCACGTAGAGAAGCCGCTAAACTAGCAGCCATGCTGCCAAACCCGCGCTACTATGACAAACATCGAGAGACAAATTACCTCAATAAAAAAACACGCCGCTTACTTAATAGAATGCATATGAGTAGACTACCTTCGGACAAGACTAAACCTTAAAATACCGTAAATTTCTCTGGTTAATTATCCATTGCTAAGGGCTACCTCTGACTTATGATAGAGCTCTATTGATAATCAAATTAGAATAAAGGTAATACTAATGCACGCGTTAGAAAACTTTTTTGAAAAGATCGCAAGTCTCCCTATGATGCCAAAAGTGATTCAAGATGTTTTAAAACTCTTGGAAAAAGATGATGTTGACATTGACTTTGTAATCAAAAAACTCTCTGTTGATCAAGTATTGACGGCGAAAGTATTACGTTTATCAAACTCATCATACTATGGCCGCAGCGGGTCAATTAAAACAATGAACCAAGCATTGCAAGTGACTGGCCTGCAAAACTTAAAAACACTGCTTGTCGCCTCTGGCATTACCTCTACTTTTAGCAAAGTAGATGGTGTAAACCTAAAAAGTTTTTGGAAACAAAGCTTACTCAGCGCAAACTTAGCCAGACAAATCAGCAAAGAACACAAGCTGGATACTGAAGTCAGCTATATTGCAGGCTTAATGCATAGCATTGGCCAGCTACCCATCTATATGGTTGAGCCCACTGTCGCTGCCGAGGTTGATGCCGAAATGACCAGTACTAGCATGGTAGAGCGTAATGCCATTGAATTCGAAAAACTCAGCGTTAACCATGCAATCATCGGTGCAGAAATCGCCAAGCGCTGGAATTTTCCTGATGAAATCCAGCTATCCATTCGTCACTACCATGAACCGCTCAATGCCAACGCTCACAACATTAGCGCGATTGTATACCTTGCCACTCACATAGCTTATGAATACATGGCAGGCAAAGATGCAAGCGCGATTGCAGAAGCACTCGATGACAAAGTCGCTGAATCGATGAACATTGATAGAGAAAAGCTCACCGAAAGCATCATCAGCTACCAACCATTAATGTCTGAATCAGATACGATGCTGGCAGCGGCATAAAATTTACTTTTTAGCCTTTTTCAGCATGTTTTTCAAATACTGGCCAGTATAGCTTCCTTCGATACTGGCCACTGTTTCTGGCGACCCTTCTGCAATCACCGTACCGCCTCCAATACCACCCTCTGGGCCCATGTCCACAATCCAGTCTGCTGTTTTAATCACATCGAGATTGTGCTCGATAATCACAATCGTATTACCAGCATCGCGTAAACGATGAATCACATCCAGCAACAATTGAATATCCGCAAAATGCAAGCCCGTCGTTGGCTCATCCAAAATATATAAGGTCCGACCAGTGTCGCGCTTGCTTAACTCTAATGCCAGTTTGACACGTTGTGCTTCACCGCCTGATAAAGTCGTCGCGCTTTGGCCTAAGGTAATATATCCCAAGCCAACATCCAATAAAGTTTTAAGTTTTCTGGCGATCACCGGCTGCGCACTAAAAAACTCATGCGCTTGCTCAACCGTCATCCCTAACACCTCGTGAATATTTTTACCTTTAAATTGAATCTCTAAGGTTTCACGGTTGTAGCGGTGGCCTTTACACACATCGCAGGGCACATAAACATCAGGCAAAAAGTGCATTTCCACACGAATCACACCATCACCTTGGCAAGATTCGCAACGCCCACCTTTGACATTAAACGAAAAGCGCCCCGGCCCGTAGCCACGCATACGGCTTTCTGGCACTTCGGCAAATAAATCACGAATTGGGGTAAACAAGCCAGTGTACGTCGCAGGATTAGACCTTGGTGTACGCCCAATCGGGCTTTGGTCGACATCCACTACCTTATCAAAATAATCGATGCCTTCTACCGTACTATGTGCTGCCGGTTCTTTGCTGCTACGGTACAAGGTTTGTGAGACAGCGCGATACAAGGTGTCATTAATCAGCGTAGATTTACCACTGCCTGATACGCCAGTGATACAAGTCAACAAGCCCACAGGCACTTTTAAGGTGACATTTTTCAGATTGTTACCTGTCGCCTCTTTGACCGTAATCCATTTGTTTGGATCTGGCTTTGTACGCTCGTGGTTATAGATGATTTGCTTTTTACCACTCAGATAAGCACCTGTTAAAGAGTCTGGGTGGGCCTTCACTTCTTGCGGTGTACCATGCGCCACAATATTGCCGCCATGCTCACCTGCACCGGGACCAATATCAATAATATAATCCGACATCATGATGGCATCTTCATCATGCTCCACCACGATCACAGTATTACCAATGTCGCGCAAACGTTTCAATGTCGCTAACAAACGATCATTATCACGCTGATGCAGACCAATAGAGGGTTCATCCAACACATACATCACACCGGTTAAACCACTACCAATTTGTGAGGCCAAACGAATGCGCTGTGCTTCCCCCCCCGATAAGGTTTCGGCAGAGCGAGAGAGTGATAAATACTCCAAGCCAACATTGGTTAAAAACCTTAGGCGATTACTGATCTCGGTCACAATTTTTTCAGCAATGGCCTGCTTAGAACCACTCAGCTCTAGTGTTTCAAAATGTGCTAATGATGCTTTGAGCGGCACTTCACACACTTCATGAATATTCTTGCCGCCAACTTTTACAAAACGTGCTTCTTCACGCAATCTAGCACCATGACAGCTTGTACACGTTTGAATATTAAGGTATTTCGACAGCTCATCACGCACAGCCTGCGAATCTGATTCACGATAACGGCGCTGAAAGTTATTCAAAATACCTTCAAACGCATGCTCTTTTTCATAGACTGTGCCGCGTTCATTCAAATAGCGAAACGGAATCTTCTCTTTACCGCTACCGCTCAAAATCACTGTTTGAATATACTCAGGCAGGTTTTCAAATCGCGTATCAATCTCAAAATTATAATGTGCGGCAATACTAGTGAGCATCTGATAGTAATACTGATTACGTCTATCCCACCCCTTAATCGCGCCTGCAGCCAAAGAAAGATGCGGCAGTGCCACCACCCGCTTAGGGTCAAAAAATTGCGTCACTCCCAGACCGTCACAGCTTGGGCAAGCCCCCATAGGGTTGTTAAAGGAAAATAGACGCGGCTCTAACTCTGCCAATGAATAATCACACTTAGGACATGAAAATTTGGCTGAGAACAAATGCTCTTTATTAGTATCCATCTCCAAGGCAATCGCACGGCCTTCAGATAATCGCACCGCAGTTTCAAAAGACTCTGCAATGCGTTGCTTCATGTCTGGGCGGACTTTTAAGCGATCCACCACCACATCAATATCATGTTTTTTGGTTTTGGCTAAGGCTGGCAATGAATCAACCTCATACACCTCTCCATCGATTCTCAAGCGTACAAAACCTTGTGCTTTTAGCTGCTCAAATAAATCTAAATGCTCACCTTTGCGGCTACTGACCACGGGTGCCAAAATCATTAGCTTGGTTTCTTCTGGTAGCGCTAGTGCACTATCCACCATCTGGCTAATGGTTTGCGAGGCCAGTTGAGTGCCATGTGTAGGGCACTCAGGGTCACCCGCGCGCGCATACAACAACCTCAAATAATCATGAATCTCTGTCACCGTCCCCACAGTAGAGCGCGGGTTATGCGAAGTCGACTTTTGCTCAATCGAAATCGCAGGCGATAACCCCTCAATCAAGTCAACTTCTGGTTTGTCCATCCGCGCCAAAAACTGACGTGCATAGGCCGAGAGCGACTCTACATAACGTCTTTGCCCCTCTGCGTATAAAGTGTCAAAAGCAAGTGAAGACTTTCCTGAGCCAGACAAACCAGTGATCACAACCAACTGGTCGCGTGGGATATCAATTGAGATATTTTTTAAGTTGTGCGTTTTCGCACCTCTTATTTTTATAAATTCCATAAAGCATTTTTTGAATATTGAGGCAACCTGTTAATATACCTACTTTTTTGACACTCGTTCAAAGGAATTTTCAAATTCCTTTGAATAGCGCCATTATTCGAGCAAGTTTTGTTAGTCGTGCCCGCACAATAGGCAACAACATTGAATAGCACCCATAAACAAACCATTAAATATTAACCACGCATGACCCAATCGATTAAAGCAGTGCAAGTCTCAGAAAACATGACTGCACAAGAAAAACGCGCCACTATGGGCCTAGCCAGTATCTATGGCCTACGCATGTTTGGCATGTTTTCTATTTTGCCAATTTTTGCTGTCTATGCGGCGGGCCTACCCGAACAACCCAGCAGCTTAATGGTTGGTATTGCGCTAGGTGCCTATGGGCTGACACAAGCGATATTGCAAATCCCCTATGGCATGGCTTCAGATAAATATGGTCGTAAGAAACTCATTTACTTAGGGCTATTCATCTTTGCCATCGGCAGTGTGATTGCCGCACTCGCCACACAGATAGAAGGGGTGATTCTTGGGCGTGTGATTCAAGGCGCTGGCGCTGTCTCCGCAGTGATTACCGCGTTAGTTGCTGATCTCACGCGTGATGAACACCGTACCAAGGCGATGGCTGGTATTGGGGCGACGATTGGTATGGCCTTTGCATTGTCTTTAGTCGGTGGCCCTTTGCTCAACCAATGGATAGGGGTACCGGGTATTTTTATGCTCACTGCGATCTTAAGCCTGCTTGCCATGCTAGTAGTCAAATTTTGGGTACCCGACCCAGCAATCACACAGTTTCACTCCGATGCGAGTGCGACGCCACAAAAATTACGCGAAGTACTGAAAAATCCGCATTTATTGCGTTTAGATTTTGGTATTTTTGCCTTGCATGCAAGCCAGATGGCAATGTTTGTGGTGGTGCCACTCACGATCCTTGAGGCCAGCGATCTTAACGTTAACCAGCATTGGCAGCTGTATTTACCGATATTACTTGGCTCATTTGTGCTGATGGTGCCTGCCATTATCTATGGTGAAAAAAAGGCTAAGCTCAAATCAGTCTTTGTCGGCGCAGTGGTGCTGCTGCTGATCGCACAGCTCGCATTTGCCACAACACATCAGCAATTAATCGGTATTATCGCCTCACTCAGCGCTTACTTTATTGCCTTTAATATTCTAGAAGCTTCATTGCCCTCTATCATCAGTAAAATTGCCCCAGGCGATGCTAAGGGTACAGCGATAGGTGTTTATAATACTTGTCAGTCCTTAGGTGTATTCGTTGGCGGTACGGTAGGCGGCTTACTCGCGCACCATTACGGCTTTGCTAGTGTTTTTGCTTTTTGCAGTATACTCATAGGCATATGGCTACTTTTAGCGCTAACGATGCAAGCACCACCAGCAGTCAAAACCGTGCTTTATAGTTTAGATAGTGCGCAAGGGCTGACAGCAGAAAAAGGCCAACAAATACAAACAGCCCTCATGCAACTGCCTGCAGTAGCGGAAGCCACTGTGCTGGTAAAAGAAGGCACCGTGATCATCAAAATTGATAAAACAACAACCTGGAATGAAGAACAGGTGTACAACATATTAAGGGGTTAAACATATGGCATCAGTCAACAAAGTGATTTTAGTCGGCAATCTTGGGCGCGACCCAGAAGTGCGTTTTATGCCAAATGGCGACGCTGTTTGTAATTTTAGTATTGCCACGACTGACAACTGGAAAGACAAATCTGGCGCAAGACAAGAGCGCACCGAGTGGCATAATATCGTGATGTATCGCAAACTCGCTGAGATTGCTGGTGAATACCTGAAAAAGGGTCGCCCAGTGTACATCGAAGGCAG
>CAZCBF010000116.1:0-5693 GCA_964496895.1 uncultured Methylophilaceae bacterium
CCCACTTTCATTTTTGGATTTTTACCACTCGCGTTAGTGGCTTATTACCTATCGCCTAAGCCGATTAAAAACGTTACCTTATTGATGTTTAGTTTGCTTTTTTATGCCTGGGGTGAGGCTTTTTATCTATTGGTAATGCTCTGCTCTATTGTGGCTAATTACTGTATTGGCCGCTTGATTGTTAGCAGTGACCAATCTCAAAGATGGTGGTTAGTGACCGGCGTGCTGGTTAACTTAGCACTGCTAGTGTCATTTAAGTACGCTAACTTTATTGCAGATAATCTCAATGTTGTTTTATCGACATTCAGCATTCCTAGGATCAATTTAGCACCAGTGCATCTTCCGCTGGGTATTTCATTTTTTACCTTTCAGGCGATCTCATACATTGTAGATGTCTACCGAAAAGAAGTACCCGCACAAACTAACCTCCTTAATCTAGGGCTTTATATTTCACTGTTTCCGCAGCTGATCGCAGGCCCAATTGTGCGTTATCAACATCTCTCAGCGCAAATTACCAACAGAGCTCACACGGTTGATACGTTTGCCTCTGGGGTGTATCGCTTTATTTATGGCTTAGCAAAAAAGATGTTGATTGCCAATCCACTTGGTGAGGTAGCCGATACGGTTTTTGCACTCTCTAATCACGACTTGACCATGCCGCTAGCTTGGATCGGGATTCTGGCTTATACCTTGCAAATCTACTTTGACTTCTCTGGTTATTCAGACATGGCCATCGGCCTAGGGCGGATGTTTGGCTTTCGCTTTCTTGAGAATTTCAACTACCCTTACCTCGCAAAATCATTAAGAGAGTTTTGGCAGCGGTGGCATATTTCTCTATCCAGCTGGTTTAGAGATTATGTGTATATTCCGCTGGGCGGTAATCGCGTCTCTAGGAGTAGAATCTATCTCAATTTATTGATCGTCTTTGTTGTGACTGGATTTTGGCACGGCGCTAGTTGGAATTTTTTGATCTGGGGATTACTCCACGGGTGTTTTATCGCATTAGAGCACGTAGGCCTGTCTAAAGTACTGCAAAAAACATGGCAGCCTGTGCAACACCTCTATCTATTGTCAGTGATCATTATTGGCTGGGTATTTTTTCGGGCGGATAATCTTGCCGCGGCCATGGCATACTTGGGATCAATGTTTAACTTCAACCATATAGCGACGACACCATTTCAATATGCGCAAGTGTTATCTTATGAGTCACTCTATGCTTTTGTGGTCGGTGTTGTTTTATCATTGCCTGTGTACCCTACCCTCAAACAATGGCTTAAACATTCCGCAGGCCCAAACACTTATCAACACGCACTACTGATAGACACACCAAGACTCATGCTCCTCTCACTATTATTCTTTTTTAGCGTGATTAAAGTGGCCTCCTCTACGTATAACCCATTTATCTATTTTAGGTTTTAGGTATTGCGATGAAAGCAAAGCAGATAAGCACTTTGATTAACACGATAGTTTTGGGGCTGTTTTTATTAGCCATTACTATTCCACTAGTCACGGGAGTATTGGAGGCAGATAAACAAGCTTCAGCCACTGAGAAAAGAACACTCGCAGTACTTCCTGCAGCACCTAGCAAGCTTGATGAGATCACTTCTTTTCCGAAGCGATTTGATCAATATTATGCAGATCATTTTGGCTTGAGAGCTGGGCTAACCACTGCTTACAATTTCATCAAATACGGCATTGGAGACTCCGCTTCTATCGATGTAACTATCGGTCAAAACGGCTGGCTATTTTTAGGTTCGGTTAAGAAAAAACTAGGCGATGACCAATATCTTGATCCAATGGGTGATGCCAGAAACGCCAACCTATATTCCAATGCTGAGTTGGATGCACTGGCAGCGCATTTAACAACGATTGAAAAGTGGCTGGCAGGCCAAGGCATTGAGTATATGCTGGTGATTACACCCAACAAGCACACCGTCTATTTTGATCAACTACCCGCTTATGTCAGCAAAGTAAATAAGCATTCTGCGACAGATCAATTGGTGCAACACCTCAAAGCCCATACCCAGATTCATGTGGTGGATTTACGGCCCACTTTACTTAGCAACAAGCAAGCGCAACTCTATTACAAGACTGACTCACATTGGAACCACAACGCCGCTAATCTCGCACAGCATCACATCATGCAAGCCATCGCGCTACAATTCCCTGATTCACTTAAGCCAGAGTTATTCAAGTTAAAGCCTGGCTACAGAGGCAGTGGCGATCTTGCTGATTTAATCGGGGTCGACTCATTTACAGAGTCCGACCCACAACCCATATTTGACCAGCAATGCCAGCCAACTTTACAGCCCCCAAATGCTAGACTAGGCAAACCCACACATTCGTTTGTCTGCGAAAACAACACACTCAATGCGCTGATTTATAGGGATTCTTTCTTTAACCATATGCAGCCATACTTCGCCAGAAAGCTTAAAACATCCACCTATATTTGGCAGAAGCTAAATTACCCCTCACTAGCCAAACAACTAGACAATAAAAACTATCACCTAGTGATTGAAGAATGGGTAGAGCGCAGCCTGCCCTACAACCCAAGCCCTAGTGTCATTGCAGCGTTTAACGCAACGACCCAATAACCACTTACAATGTCTCCGCGCGCAGCTGCCTGTGCTTAATATTTGCAATCCCAATCAGCTTATTTTATTTAACAAAAAGATCAGTTAAGATAAACATGGGAATTAATGATTCAATCAGTTTTCTTATGTAGATAATACTAAAACACTGATGACAACATGATGTTGTAAACGCTCTGTAGAAAAAGGAACTGGACAATGAAAAAGATGATATTCGCAGCGGCTATGACCGCAATCATAATGGCAAGCCCACTCTCACAAGCCGCTGACTACGTGATTGATACCAAAGGTGCACATGCCTCTATCAATTTTAAAATTAATCACCTCGGTTATAGTTGGTTACTCGGCCGCTTTAATGATTTTGAGGGTAATTTTTCCTATGATGCTAAAGCAGCAGATCAGTCGACCGTTGCCGTGACGATTCAAACAGCATCCATCGACTCTAACCATACTAAACGCGATAATCACTTGAGAAGCGCAGACTTTTTAGATGTAGAAAAATACCCCACCGCATCCTTTAAAAGCACCAGTTTTGAACCCAAAAGCGACACTGAAGCCATGATCACGGGTGACTTCACCCTGCATGGCGTAACGCAATCGATTAGCTTCCCTGTTACCAAAATTGGTGAAGGCGAAGACCGCTGGGGCGGCTACCGCGCTGGGTTTGAAGGCCAAACCACGCTCAAACTCGCAGACTACGGCATCACCTACAATCTAGGCCCTGCTTCTACCAGTGTACAAATTGATCTCTTTATCGAAGGCAAGCGCCAATAGCTTCTGAGCATTTGTGCATTGCTAATCATGGCAATGCACAAGCCTAAGCAATAGATAATGTAAAAAATCATTGTGCTTTTGTGCTGGGATTTTGATTTTTCCCAAACAACGCATTCAGCCGTTATAATAAAAATCATGTTTCTCATATTATTCGAGCTATGGACCTTTTAGACCCTATTACCAGCCGCTATCAAAATGCGATTCGCGAAAAAGCGATCAAACGCGCTGAGACGCGTATTATCATCGCAGGTCGCAGGCCAGAAGACTTTGATCCAGAAGATTTGGAGATCGTTGTGCAAGAAGAAGAAGAAAAGATCAAAGATGAAATTCAAAATAAAGGCTTAATGGCTGTGTTGGCTTTATTAGGCCTTAGCTTGTTTGGCTAAATCATGTTTAAACAGTTCTTTCGATTAACCGTCGTCGCCTACATTTGGAAGCGCTACAAAACCATCATCATCTCCACCCTCGTGCTGTTTATCTTCTTTTGGGTAGTCAGCCAACTACATGCGGATTATGTCAGCTATGGTGACCTCAATCATGACAAACAATACATTGGACTCTCATTCGTGATTAAGTGGATCGCCTTTGTCGCAGGGCTAGTGGTGTATTTTCTGGTAAACAGTTGGGCTTTTCGAAGCAGCAAACGCAACAACGCAAAAAACAACGCTAGCAAAAAATCCACCGCAAAAGGTCAGCGCAATGCGCTAGTGGTTGATCAAAATGACCCTTTTGCCGAAATACGCAAAAAAGACAAACTACGCTCTCGTGCTGATATGATTATTGAACAACACAAGCCCGATCAATAGCACTGCCCCTACTTTCCCCCTACAACAAACGCACTTCATTACCTATCAATATGAATGGTAAAACAAAAAAACCGCCAACATGACATTGGCGGTTTTGCGATACACAGCGCTGATTAAACGAGTTACTTCACGCGCATCCCTGCTAAAGCCCCTTCATCTGGGCTTAAAATAAATGGACCGCCGCGCTCATCACTCGCTGCGAGCACCATGCCTTCACTCATACCAAACTTCATTTTGCGTGGTTTAAGGTTGGCAACCATCATCGTATGACGGCCAATCAAGCTTTCCGGGGCATAAGCTGATTTAATACCCGCAAACACCTGACGTGGTTTTTCTTCGCCAATATCCAGTAGAAGCCTTAATAATTTATCCGCACCTTCCACATGCTCAGCAGTGACGATTTTAGCAATGCGTAAATCAACCTTGGTAAAATCATCAATCGTGATGTAGTCACCCTCTTCCGCTGGTTTTTCGGCTTTTTTCTCTACCTTTGGTGCTGCAGCTTGTTCAAGTCTTGCAGTATTCGCCGCTACCATTTTTTCTATCTGCACACCTTCAAGGCGTTTGACCAAATGCTTGTATTTATTAATCTGATGGCCTTCAGCTAGATCAGTATTCACTGCGGCCCAGTCTAAGGCAGGCAAGTTCATAAAGCTTTCAATCTCTGCGGCAATGCTAGGTAGGACAGGCTTCAGATAAATCGTCAGCAAACGAAACATCTCTAATGCCGTGCTACACACCGTTTGCAGCTCAGCCGCTTTGGCCTCGTCTTTTGCCATCACCCAAGGCTCAGCCTCTGCCACATAGCCATTTGCAATATCGGCTTGCTTCATGATCTCACGCAAGGCACGCGCATAGTCTCGCGCATCATAGGCTTCAGCAATCGTCACTGCGGCTGCACGCATTGCTGTAATCAGTTCACTTTGCACTGACTTCAACTTGCCATCAAAGCGCTTGGCAATAAAACCTGCCGTACGACTCGCGATATTAATGTATTTACCGACCAAATCACTGTTCACACGGGCCACAAAGTCTTCTAGATTAAGATCGATGTCTTCCATGCTGCCATTGAGCTTAGCCGCGTAGTAATAGCGCAAATACTCAGGATTTTTCACATGGTCCATATAGCTACGGGCGGTGATAAAGGTACCGCGCGATTTAGACATTTTTTCGCCATTCACCGTCAAGAAGCCGTGCGCAAACACTTTAGTAGGCGTGCGATAGCCTGCATACTCCAAGGTAGCCGGCCAGAATAAGGCATGAAAATACAAAATATCTTTGCCAATAAAATGATACAGCTCAGTCTCGCTATCTTTGGCCCAGTATTCGTCAAAATCGATACCGGTTTTTTCACAGAGATTTTTAAAGCTGGCCATATAGCCTATCGGCGCATCCAGCCATACGTAAAAATATTTGCCTGGGGCATCAGGGATTTCAAAACCAAAATAGGGCGCATCGCGTGAAATATCCCAATCGCTCAGCTTGTTCTCACCAACTTCGCCAACCCATTCACTCATTTTAT
>CAZCBF010000117.1:0-5684 GCA_964496895.1 uncultured Methylophilaceae bacterium
GCAAGCAAGGTTGCAGAAGAGCAACTCATGATCGCAGACAAGACTGCGCCAAAGAAAATGACTTGTGCAACAAAAGGCGTGTGCTGCATGACTAAAGTAGGCAACACCCGTTGTGAATCTTCTGCAACCAGCTTTCCAAACAGCTGCGGGTCAATCAATGTCGCCGCATAAGCAATAAACATCGGCACAAAGGTAAAACAAAAATATACACTAGCCCCTAAGATAGAGCCCCACAAAGCCACTTTGGCACTTTTGGCAGAGGTAATGCGTTGAAAAACATCTTGTTGTGGAATAGAACCTAACATCATGGTGAGCAAGCCCCCCACAAAGGTCAACACCATCCAGATGTCGGTGTCTTCAGGGAAAAACTGCAACTTACCCGCGGCTTTTGCATGTTCAACCACGGGTGCGACGCCACCTGTCATGTCTGCGACAATGCTGCCGATATAGAGCAAACCACTAATCACCACAATCATCTGCACAAAATCTAAAATGGCTACAGATAGCATGCCGCCCAAGGTGGTATAAGTCAGCACGATTAAGATGGCAATCACCATGCCGATTTCTTCCGACACGGCACCATCGGTAATCATGTTTAAAATCAGGCCCAATGCCTTAATTTGCGCAGCCACCCAGCCGAGATAGGAAAGCACAATCGCAATGGTGGTGAGTAACTCAACCGTGCGGTTGTAGCGCATGCGATAAAAATCGCCTAACGTAATGATGTTGAGTTTATAAAGCTGAGTAGAGAAAAAGAGGCCTGCTAACACCAAACACAAGCTCGCGCCAAAGGGGTCTGCAGCAATGCCATTTAAGCCTTCTTGCACAAAAGTAGCCGAGATGCCAAAAATTGCCTCTGCTCCAAACCAAGTGGCAAACACTGTCGCCATCACAATGGGTAAAGGCAAATGTCTACCGGCGACTGCAAAGTCTTTACTGGTTTTAACTCCCCGTGCCGCATAAAGGCCAATGCTGATAGAAACTAGCAGATACAATGCAACAAACCAGATCAACATGGCCTACCCTTCTTTAAGCGAGCGAAACAATCGCTTCGACTTCAATCAACACATCTTTGGGTAAACGTGCCACTTCTACACAAGAACGTGCAGGTTTGTGATCACCAAAAAAGTCACCATAAATCGCATTCACCTTAGCAAACTCATCCATGTTTTTGATAAACACCGTTGTTTTAACCACTTTATCCACTGTGGCGCCAGCCGCTTCAATCACACCTTTGAGATTGCTTAGCACTTGTGTAGTTTGTGTTTCAACATCACCATCGTTCAGGCTACCGTCTGGACGCAATGCGATTTGACCTGAGGTAAATAATAGATCACCTACTATCATGGCTTGCGCATAAGGACCGATCGCTTCGGGTGCATTAGTGGTTGCTACTGGTTTCATTAGATATCCTTCGATTTAAAATGCCGTTATTTTACAACATTTTTCGCATAGGAAGCGATGACATGCGTGCGCCAATCTAATGGCTAAGTATAGATAAATTTGACGCGCTTAACATTGCAAAACAGCTCATAAGCCAGAGTATTCGCTGCTGCAGCGACCGCACTTACAGCCACATTAGGGCCCCAAAGCTCTACTTCTGAACCAAGCTGCGCTGTTGGAATATCATGCAAGTCGACAAACAACATGTCCATCGAAACCCGCCCAATCACTGTTGTATGTTTGCCCTCCACCATTGCTGGCGCACCCATCGCAGTTCGCGGATAACCATCGGCATAACCACAAGCCACCACACCAATACGCATCGCGTTTTTTGCTTGAAAAAGGCTGCCATAACCGATGCGCTCACCTGCTTTTAACTTACGTACCGCTATAATATTGGCAGATATTGTCATGACTGCTCTAAGTGAATCAGACAGTTTGGGCTGTGCGCTTGCATAAAAAGGATTCGCACCATAGAGCATCAAACCAGGCCTCGCCCACTGCGTCAGATTACAACGAAGATTAAGGCCGCTCAAAATCGCTGCTGAATTTGCAAAACTAACATCACCCTCAAAGCCTGCTTGGTCAACCAGCTTTTCAAAGGCTTGTATTTGCGTCTGCGTTTGCTCGCTGTTCAAATCGTCAGCATTCGCAAAATGTGTCATCAATTTGATAGCCTTCACATTGGCTTGCATTGATAAGCGTTGATAAGCATTTAGCGCAGCCTGGGTAGAAAACCCAAGACGATGCATACCCGTATCCACTTTAAGCCAAACATGCCAATCATGGGCAAGATTAGCTGCCAGCAAGCAATCAACTTGCCATTGTTCATGTAAAACTAGCCAACAATTAAGCTGCGCAGCCTCGGCTAATTCAGCGGCCTCAAAGATGCCTTCCAACAATAAAATAGGCTTGGTAATGCCACTCACTCTTAGTGCTTTGGCTTCAGCCAAAGATGAGATGGCAAAACCTTCTGCAATCGGTTCAAGTGCTTTTGCGCATTGTTCGGCACCATGCCCGTATGCATTGGCCTTAATCACCGCAAGGCATGGGCCTTGGGAAGCTTGTTTGGCTAATTGATAATTGTGTTGGAGCGCGCTTAAATCAATGCGCGCAGTGATTGGCCGCGTCATAAGTCCAATAGTTTAGCAGACCGTGACAATCAGCTAGGCAATAAGTCCAAAGTGTCTTCTATAGTTTGGAAAGTAGGCTCACCATTGGCAGCCTTTAAGCAGATTTGTACAAATTCATCAGTATCTAAAGAAGCGCCGCCGACTAAACCGCCATCAATATCAGGCATCAAAAAGAATTCTGCCGCATTGGAGGCTTTGACACTACCACCATATAAAATACGAATATTCTCTGCAACAGACTCATCCAAAAGTTCTAAGTGTCCGCGAATAAAACCTAATATGTTTTGCGCATGCTCAGGCGTTGCCGCTTTACCCGTACCGATCGCCCATACAGGCTCATAGGCCAGTACACCTTTGGATAATTCTTCAACACCAATCTCTTCAATCACCGCATTGAGCTGTCGGATAATCACCTCATCAGTGATACCTTCTTCATACTCTTCGAGCGTTTCACCCATACAAAAAATCGGCTTAAGGCCATGTTCAATCGCAACATGAAAACGCTCTCCTGTTGAATGATCATTATCATAACCACGTAAACGACGCTCTGAATGCCCAATGATCACATACTCACACGCGAACTCTTTTAGCATCACCGGTGAAACTGAACCCGTGTGTGCACCAGATTCATAGCGACTCATTGTCTGACCACCCCATGCAATGGGCGTGTCATTGAGTAATTGCTGTGCCTGAAACAAATACGGATGCGGCATACACACCACATAGTCAGCATTACCCGCCTCTTGCGTGCCCGCTAACAAACCTTTAAAAAAGGCTTCATTTTCGGATAGCGTACCGTTCATTTTTCGGTTTGCTACGACTAACTTTCGTCTCATAAGGGCTTCCTAAATCAATCATCTAATAACAATACAGCACTATTTAACAAGCAACATACCTGCCAAAGTCACTGCGGTGGCTAAGGGCTAAAAACTAAATCTCAAATTAACCAACTTAAGCCACGTTATTCTCTACGATATTAACGACTGAAATTGCTTAATATTAAGCGATATTTTAAACAAATTCTATTCTTAAGAATTTAACAGCAATACAGGAAATACACCATGGAAGAACAGGCATTTATTGGTCGCCAACCCATTTTAGATTCTAAACATAACATTTATGGTTATGAACTGCTGTTTAGGCACAGTGCAAATGCAGAGTCTGCTGTATTTGAAGATGACTTAAAAGCCTGCACACGCGTATTAACCAATACCATCGGTGATATGGACATGGCATGGCTGCTTGGCAACCGAATGGCCTTTATCAATGTCAGTGAGTCGGCGCTGATGAGTGAATTCTTAGACTTAATGCCACCAGAGCAAACCGTCTTTGAAATTTTACGTACGGTCAAACCAACTGAAGGTTTATTAACACGCTGTAAAGAGCTGGTAGCTGAAGGTTACCGCTTTGCTTTAGATAACCCACACTTAAATGCGTATTCTGATGAGTTTCTGCCCTATGCCAGCATCGTCAAGCTAGACATGCTTAGCCTCTCAGGTGATGAGCTAGAACAAGTGTATGCAAAATATAAGCAACAAAAAGTAGATCTTGTTGCAGAAAAAGTTGAGTCACTCGATAAGTTTGCAGTATGCAAAAAAATGGGCTTCAACTATTTTCAGGGATTCTACTTTGCCAAACCAGAAACCTTTACCAAAAAAGTCGTCAATGCATCCTTTGATAGTGTACTCAATATTTTAAACACCCTCACCAAAGACGGTGAGCTATCAGATATTGAAGCCAGCTTTAAGCGTGATGCTGCGCTCTCTTTTAAACTCTTGCGTTACATTAACTCTGTGGGGTTTGGACTTTCTTGTGAAATTCAATCCATCTCACATGCCATTTCTATTCTTGGTAGAAAACAACTACACCGTTGGTTGACCTTACTCATGGTGACTGCAGGCGACAATGCCACTTCCCCGGCCTTGATGAAAACCTCTCTCACGCGTGGTCGATTAATCGAGCTTTTAGGTGAGAGTTACTTCGAAGGCAGTGACAAGGAAAACCTCTTCATCGTCGGTGTCTTTTCATTGTTAGACGTTATTCTTAAATCCAACATGACTGATATTCTTGAAAAAATCCAACTGCCAGAAACCGTTACCGATGCGCTCTTAAACAAAAATGGCATCTATGGCCCGTTTTTACAACTCACTGAAGCCTGCGAACAAGAAGACACCGCAAAAATTAAAGAGCTAGCAGGATTACTGCAATTTGATGCTAATAAAGTAAACCAATGTCATATCGCTGCACTGGCTTGGGTAGAAGAAATGCAAGAAACCATGTAAATAGTGCTGACTAAAGCCGAAAAAAATTGAAAAAACACTTTAAAACAAAACCTTACAAACAAGCCCTGAAAAAAACCATGCATAGACTAAATTTTTATCAAAAAATAGATTAGAATACGCGCAATTTCAAAAAGGTCGCAAAAAGGGTTCGTATCCCGAGTATTAACGTTTTGTAGCTAATGTTACATTTTGTTTACGCAAATCGACGTATTTTTGTGGATAAATACAAGCTAGCGTTTTTCGCAGATTAACCAATCTGCGCTATTAGATAACTCTTAGCATTTTTCAAAGCATAATCTTTAGGTTAGGGTGATATGTTTAAAATTCAACGTGGTTTGGATTTGCCAATTACTGGTGATCCAGAACAAAACGTTTATGACGCACCTTTAGTGCGTAGTGTTGCGTTGATCGGTCCCGACTACCACGGGCTAAAACCAACAATGGCGGTCAAAGAAGGTGATGTTGTCAAAAAAGGACAACTCCTATTTACCGATAAAAAAACCGAAGGGGTTAAATATACCGCTCCTGCAGCGGGCACGGTAACAGCGATTAATCGTGGCGCCCGTCGAGTCTTTGAGTCTATCGTCATCGAAAAACAAGGTGATGATGCAGTCAAATTTGCCACTTATGCGCCAGAAGCCAGTGAATCGATTTCTAGCAAACAAGTGGTTGAAAATCTAGTCGACTCAGGTCTTTGGACTGCGTTTAGAACACGCCCTTTCAGCAAGGTTCCTGCTACATCTAGTAAAGCTTCTTCTATTTTTGTCACGGCGACTGACACCAACCCGCTTGCCGCAGACCCGGCAATCATGATTGCAAAGTACAA
>CAZCBF010000118.1:0-5604 GCA_964496895.1 uncultured Methylophilaceae bacterium
CCTGATCCTACGTCCTCTTCTAGTGCAACTTTAACCTGTTGTTTAATATAGTTTGCGTAATGTTCGGCATTGTTAAATGGCAAATATGTCATGGATGTCCTATAGTATAATTAACGCTTATAAACATATGTAAGTGAATGTAAAATTGACAAAATAGCTGTTTAAGTGAGCATATTATCCGATAAAATGTCGATCCTTAACAGTGCTCATCCTCTACTCAATTCAACAATATTGTTGCTAAGGTTCTGATTTTAATATGAAAATGAAGCTTTTATACACGAAAAATAGTCCTTATGCACGCAAAGTGCGCATCATTGCGACTGATAAACATATTGAGTTGGAGCAAGAGGAGGTTGTTTTGGCAAACGCTGACAATGCGGCTAAGCAATATAACCCGCTAGGCAAAGTGCCTGTGTTGATTTTGCCGAATGGCGATGCGATCTATGATTCTCCGGTCATTGCAGAATATTTAGATAAAAAGTCACCAGTTGCAAACTTAATTCCTGTCGATAATGAAGAGCGCGTACAGGTAAAGCGCTGGGAGGCATTGGCAGATGGCATCTGTGATGCTGCCGTCGCAGTGATGCTAGAGCAGCGCCGTGCTGTAGAAAGGCAGGACGATACATTTGTTGAAAGGCAAGCGCGGAAAGTTACGCGTGGTTTAAGTGCATTTGAACAAGTGCTGGAAGGCCAAGAGTGGGTAGCGGGCGTAAAGTACGGCCTTGCTGATATTGCACTGGCTTGTGCCGTTGGCTATGTCGCGATCCGATTTGAAGGTGAGATTGATATGGCAGCGACTTATCCAAACTTACATGCCTTTTATGCGCGCCTTTTAGAACGCCCTGTGTATGCACAAACACAGCCAGCGCCTAAATATTAGTCGAATTTTTTAAAAGACAAAGTCATCTTTGTCATGCATCAAGCCAGATAAGCTGGTTTGCTTACGCATGCTTTCGCGTCTGTTTAGACGTTGTTGTGCAGCCGAAGGCAGGTCTGTAAATCGAATCACATCTTTATCAATCAAGACTGTAATCAAGTCTTCCAGCACACGAACAAGCTGGATATCACTTTCTCTAAACGCAGAGACGTTTTCTAAAGAGTGCTCCAAAAATTGAATGTATTCTGGTGCTTCATTATCTACCTCAATCCATCCTGCGCCCGGATTACTCTCTGGGCTGGAAGCGACAATGACGCCTTGTTCGTTTTTTAAAATATAGGCCATGTGATCTAGGCAGGTGCTAACTGCTGTGCAGCTCCATTAGTATAATTAAATGATTCATCCACTAGTTTAAAGCGCGATCAACAAGCTATATTTAAAAATTAAATACTTAAATCTTATCTAGCTTATTGTTTTGCAGTGAGCCGTAAGCCAGCAGGCCTACACCGCTTCAGTAATAATGCCGCCGCCTAAACAGACATTGCTTTCATAGACAACTGCCGATTGACCTGGTGTAATCGCCCATTGACGTTGACCAAAACGCACCTCAACCTCTGTGTCATTCAATGCATCTAATTCACATGGCGCATCTGGTTGGCGGTATCTGGTTTTTGCTGAATAAACCCAGTTGGTTTCAGGGACATCAGGATCGACCCAGCTAAGCTGGCCAGCTTTTAGTCCATCATTGAGCAATAATGGATGATCATGGCCTTGTACAACGATTAATTCGTTTTTATCCATGTCTTTAGCAGCGACAAACCAAGGTTCGCCATTGCTATCGCGACTGCCGCCAATCTTTAATCCTTGCCTTTGACCTAATGTGTAATACATTAAGCCCTCATGTTCACCCACTAGTTTGCCTTCTGGGGTGCGCATTTCTCCTAGATTACGCGGTAAGTAGCGTGCCAAGAACTCCTGAAATGGACGTTCACCAATAAAGCATATCCCCGTGGAATCTTTTTTCTCTGCATTGGCCAAGCCTGCATTTTTGGCAATCTCACGCACTTCACGCTTTAGGTGTTTTCCTAAAGGAAAAAGTGTTTTAGACAGCTGTTCTTGGTTCAGGCGATATAAAAAGTAACTTTGGTCTTTGCTCCAGTCATCACCCTTCATCAGTTGAAAATAGCCCGGTTTAGTGGGGTTTTCCCTGACTTGCGCATAATGCCCTGTGGCAATCTGATCCGCCCCCATCGCCATCGCGTGGTCTAGAAAGGCACGAAACTTGATTTCGGCATTGCATAAGATATCAGGATTAGGGGTTCTACCAGCTTCATATTCGCTCAGAAAGTTAGCAAAAACACGATCTTTGTATTCCTTGCTAAAGTTAACCGCTTCAATATCAATACCAATTTGATCTGCTACTGAAACCGCGTCAATTAAATCCTGTTTGCTATTGCAATACTCATCGTCATCATCATCTTCCCAGTTTTTCATGAAAAGGCCTGTAACCTCATAACCTTGTTCTTTGAGCAGTAGTGCTGTCACGGATGAGTCAACACCACCAGAAAGGCCAACGACAATGTGTTTTTTATTTGCTTTGTTTAAATTCATGGCTGCTATTTTACGGTGTATTGATTAGATTTACCAATCAACTATCGCTTAAATGCATCACGGTTTCTAATGGGAAAGATTGTCCTTTCAGGTAATCCTCACAACACATTAAGACTTGTGGGCTGCGCATTAACATCGCGTTTTCTCGGATTTCATCAATCGTCATCCAGACACTGCGAATGATGCCAGTGTCTAGCGCCTGATCTGCTTGATGATTGCTGACCGAGCCAATATAAGCAAAACGCAAATAAGTGCTATTGTTATGTGTGTGTTTCCACTGGTAAATGCCTAAAAGATGCGTAGGGGTAAACAGATAAGCGGACTCTTCTTGTGTTTCTCGAATCACCGCGTTTAACAAAGATTCATTGTCTTCAAGGTGACCGGCAGGTTGGTTAAAGCGGTTACCACGATCGGTTTCTTCTTCAATGAGTAAAAACTTACCATCTTGCTCAACAATGGCGGCCACGGTCACATGGGCAGTCCAGCGCGCTGCTTTTGTATGGGTTTGGCTTAGACTGGTCATCAACTTGGCTTTTGTCATCAAATAGTGAAAGCGTCATGGTACTATGAAATTTTTAATATTGTTTAATGTAGTGATTATTTAGGGTTAGAAATGAGTTTTTTGAAGGAAAAAGGCGCAGGGCTAGTATTGGCGTCTAGCAGTCAACGGCGGGTGACTTTGCTCAAACAGATTGGCGTATTTTGTGATGTATACCCGGTTGATATTGATGAATCAGTCTTTGAAAATGAACAAGCAAAATCCTATGTGATGCGCCTAGCCAGACAAAAAGCAGAAGCATGCCACGCTAAAATCGATGATGAAAGGGCTAATTTACCCATTTTAGCGGCTGATACTACGGTGGTTTTTACAGGTAAAATTTTTGGTAAGCCTGACAATTCAGCGCATGCGATTGAAATGTTGCAAGTGTTATCTGGTCAGACGCATCATGTCCACACCGCTGTGGCACTGATGTACCAAAATGAGATGCACATGGCTGTGTCAACGACGGCTGTTGATATGATGTCATTATCGATCGCGCAGATCGATGATTATGTGCAGACTGGCGAGGATGCAGGCAAGGCGGGTAGCTACGCCATTCAAGGGAATGCGGCATCATGGATTAAGCGCATTGATGGTAGCTATTCGGGAGTCATGGGATTGCCTTTGTATGAAACGTCAAACTTACTCAGAGGCATCGGTTTTTTAAAATAAGAATATTCACGAATTGAGAATAAAGTGAGTGAAGAGATATTAATCAACGTCACCCCGCATGAAACACGTATTGCGATGATGGAAAATGGCGTGCTGCAAGAGTTACAAATTGAACGTAGCACCTCACTTGGCTTAGTAGGCAATGTCTACCGTGGTGTTGTGTGTCGTGTGCTGCCTGGCATGCAATCGGCATTTGTTGAGATTGGCTTGCAACGCGCTGCTTTTTTACATGCGGCAGACGTGATCGGATGCAATGATCCAGACAATCCGTTAGCCATACAGGATGTTTTGCATGAAGGCCAAAAAGTCATTGTGCAAGTTGTAAAAGAGCCTATCGGTACCAAAGGGGCACGCTTAACCACTCAGATCAGTATTGCGGGTAGATTTTTGGTGTATTTGCCGCAACAAACACATATCGGTGTTTCGCAAAGGATTGAAAACGAAGACGAAAGGCAGTTTTTAAAAGACCGTCTATTGACACTGCTACCAGATGAACATGAGGGTGGATATATTATTCGCACTATGTCAGAAGAGGCCAGTGATGATGAGCTAAAAGCCGATATTGATTACTTGTACAAAACTTGGACGCTGATTAATGACACCTGTCATTCTGCGGCTGAGCGATCATTAGTGTTTCAAGATTTGAGTTTGCCAGTACGTGCGTTGCGAGATGTTCTGTGCCCTGAAACCGAAATGATTAGAGTCGACTCTGCCGAGGTTCATCAAGACATGGTCGCATTTGCTAATCTCTATGCCATTAATGCGGTTGAGAAGCTCGTGCATTATCAGGGTGATCGTCCCTTGTTTGATTTGTATAGTGTTGAGCAGGAAATCGAAAAAGCCATGTCTCGTAAAGTCGAGCTTAAGTCGGGCGGTTATTTGATTTTTGATCAAACAGAAGCGTTGACGACTGTAGATGTGAATACGGGTAGCTTTGTCAGTGGTAAAAATTTATCTGACACCATATTTAAAACCAATTTGGAAGCTTCGCAAAGCATTGCAAGGCAACTACGCTTGCGCAATCTGGGTGGCATCATCATTATCGATTTTATTGATATGGATGAAGATAGCCAGCGCGATGCAGTATTAGAAGAGCTGAATAAGGCGGTTGCTTGGGACCGTGCGCGTGTCAATGTGAATGGTTTTACGCCATTAGGATTAGTAGAAATGACGCGAAAACGCACGCGTGAAAGCTTAGCGCATATGCTATGCGAGCCGTGTAAAGCTTGTCAGGGCAGGGGCGAGCAAAAGACTTCTCAAAGTGTTTGTTATGAAATCTTTCGTGAATTATTGAGAGAAGCAAAACAATTTAATGCCAAAGAGCTCAAAGTGATTGCCTCACCGCAAGTCATTGAGATGTTGCAAGAAGAAGAGGCGCAAAGTTTGGCCCAGCTATCTGACTTTATTCAAAGACCGATTTCCTTACAAACTGAAGTGACCTATTCACAAGAGAGTTTTGATATTATCCTCATCTAGTTTCTTCAGCAGGCCTCAGACCATTAACAACCTGTGGTGATGCTTGTGATCTGCGGTTGGCCCACGGAGGCTGCTTGGTTATAAGTGACCGCACAGTTTGTGCTGTCTGGCGCATCATCTAGGCTGAATCGCGTCCGCGTGCTGCCCTCAAAAGAGACTGTAAATCCATGGTGATCAACTAAGGCATCAATTTGATTGGAGGCAATATTGTCGCCAGCCTCAGGAAAGTCATTTGCAAACTGGATGGTGTAGCCTTGATAGCTAAGTGTGTTTGGCCATCCATTGGCAACATTACACTCAGCACGTTTCATTTGGCAAATGCCATGCCACTGGTAGGCTGCAGTTTTAATAGCGCTTGCAAGGTAGTTGACAGAGTTAACCCGCGCTTCAGTAGAAACATTAATAAACTTGGGCAGCGCAGTTGCAG
>CAZCBF010000119.1:0-5521 GCA_964496895.1 uncultured Methylophilaceae bacterium
CAATATAAACTCCAGGTGATTTTGTTATGCTAGCACTGTAAAAAGGAGAAATTATGGCCCAACCTGCGCCATCAAAACAAAGGTCAGTTGCAGAATGGCTAACGATATTTGAAGAAAACACCATTCCTGTACTCAAGCGAACGCAAAAAGCTTTTGAAAAGTTAAAGCTGCAAGAGGACGACATCAGTGCGCGTGAGATTAGTGAAGGCGTGTTAGATGATCCCTTGATGATTTTTCGTGTGCTGAGTTATGCGCAGCAACATAAAGGTAAGCATCAAATCCAAGACTTGTTGCAGGCAGAGCAAGCCGTAATGATGATGGGGACAGGTACTTTTTTCACACAACTAAAGCCTAAACTATTAGTTGAAACTGTACTTTCACAGCAACTAGTCGCCTTAACCAATTTGCTCAAGCTCATCAAACGGGTACATCGCGCTTCTTTTTTTGCTGCAGAATTTGCATATTTTCGCAAGGATATGCATCACGAAGAGCTGCGTATTGCGGCCTTGTTACACGACCTTGCAGAGATTGTCATGTGGTGCTTTGACCCTCAGCAAATGAATAAAATATTACAAATTCAAAAAGCCCATACAGAATATCGTAGCGCCGATGTACAAAATGCCGTACTTGGTTTTACCCTGCATGAATTACAAATGGCATTAGTGAAGCATTTTCAATTACCTCCGTTACTATTAAAGCTGATGGATGATGATTTTTCCGAAGATAATCGCGTGAAAAATGTGGTGCTAGCGGTTAACTTTGCAAGACATTCAGCGAATGGCTGGAATGATGCGGCACTGCCAGATGACTATGAAGACATTGCGAGCTTCTTAAGGATAAGCGTTGAACGAACTAAACGTTTATTGCGCGTTCCTGAAGAAACCTTCTTCTAAACTGAACGACCGATGACTCATCAAAAAAGAGACTCTGTCGCAAAAGGGGGTAGCTCTGTAGCAATAGCAAGAATGGTTGGTATGGTATTTTCATTCCTACTATTTATATTGCTCGCTAGAAAATCTGCAGAATCTGCAGGCATGTTCAAAACAGTCATGACCTATGTCATTATTGCTGAGTCACTTGGCATGCTAGGGCTACAACGATGGTTGGCCACTGAAATTGCAACACTGACTGACAAACGCTGGTCGCTATTTTGGGCAACCACCGCATTTTCTCTATTCATTTCACTGCTATTACTGATGATCTATGTCAGCGTGACAGCAACGGGTATTTATAGTGATGAAATCAACAAAGGTATTTTGCTAGGTTCTCTAGCAGTATTGCCCTCTGGCTTATACGCCTGTGTGCAATCTGCATTGTTAGGCACTGGACAAAGTCACTATCTTGGCAAACTCAATCTGGCCGAAAATCTGGTGAGATGCTCAATTGGCATTATTCTGGTTTTGCTCAACAAGTCAGTCTTTTTGCTGATTGCAGTGTTTGTGGCCACGCGCTGGTTAGTCGCCGCCATTGGCTTTAATCAATTAAAAATACAACTAGGAGGGCGCAGCTGGAAAATAGACGCTAGCTTTATTCAAAAACTCAAGTCGGCAGCGCCAAAATTCGCACTCATTATTGCGGCATCTTTAGTGCTGCGCAATGCGGGCTTGTTAGTGATACCAGCATTATCCAATCTTACTGAAGCAGGTCGCTACGCCGTATCCTATCAACTATACGACTTAATGCTGATATTGCCATCAGTGTTGGCCATGACCTCGATTCATCTGTTTTCAAACAAAGCAATGACATCACGCGCTGGTTTGCAAAAGGCCGCTATCAATTTGGCCAATGTGATTAGTGTCTTAATTTTCCCGATCGCGGCAATCACTGCAGCCTTTTCTAAACAGGTCATCACCCTGTTCTATGGTGATAAATATCTCAATGGTGAACAAACTTTGATGATCTTAATGTTTGCTGCGGGCCTAACCATGATCGACATTGTGTTGTCACAAGTTATGCAGGCACGTAAAGATTACAAGAATGACATGATCTCAATCATCATTGCAGCACTTTGTGCAGCAATACTGACCTATATACTCACGCTACGCTTAGGGGCAAATGGCGCCGCTTTTGCATTGGTCATCGCATTGGCTATCAACATTCTTGCGCGCAGCGCGCTTTTAGGGGAGGTCTTCCCGCTCAAGCTTTTGTTGTTGAGCACATGGCGACCCTTTGTAGCTAGCTTGGTTGTGTTCGTTTTATTTAGATATGGGCTCAAGCTAGAACTATTGCCTCTACAAGGCAACAATGGTCTTGGCTGGCTGTTATGGGTGCCTGTTGCAATGCTGTTTTATGTGGCGATTTTATGGTTGATCGGTGGTCTGAAATATTCGCACTACCTAAGACTTAAGCAATTCTTGTTCAAGCATTAGGTAAATCTATGGTGACTTGGCAAGAGACAAAACAAAACTTCAAAGCGGATCTTAAACGCCGTTTAGTACTAGAAGAAAAAAACATCAATGCTCGTAATGCGTTGATGATGCTTTTCAAGCCATGCGTCTTAACGGTATTTAACTACAGAATTTCAAGGTATTGCAACCATCACCATTTAAAAGTAATTTGCAAACTATTGGCTTTGCTCGATCAAATTGTGAGCACCAGTGAAATTTCGCCTATTGCTAAGATTGGCCCAGGATTAGTGCTTGCTGACAATTGTGCTGTCGGCATTCCTAATACTGCTGCAATTGGTAATAACTGTACTTTTTTTGGTGTGGTGACCTTTACATTAGGCGCAATGGGAAAAGCGCCAGACCCTGATGATGTCATTCAAATAGGTGATCATTGCGTATTTGGTGCTTTTAGCCGCGTTATCCGCCCAGTGAGTTTGGCCAATGGCACTCAAATAAAGCCTAGTTCTGTCGTTATCTCTTCTATAAAAAAAGAAGGCACTGTTGTTTCTGGTATTCCAGCAAAACGTAAACAGCAAATAGATTATCAGGCCGTTAAGCAATGGAACCCATTGAAAGGGCACCCAATAGGAATGAGCGCACATGAAACAAACAATTAAGCAGGCAGCTGAATTAATTAAGTCAGACTTTATCAAACGCTGCGAATATGAAAACAAAACACCAAGTATGGTGCAAGCAATTAAGTTTCTCTTTTATCCTGCGTTTGCGTCTGTTTTGCTCTATCGTTTGCAGTATTTCCTAGCCAGCAACAACTGGTCATGGCCGGCTGCTGTCATCAAAAATATCAATGAAGTCATCTTTAGTATATCTATTGATTCCAGCGCACAAATTGGTGCAAGGTTAATGATATTACATGCGAGCTTCATTGCCATTGGGCCAATGGTGAAAATAGGCCACGACTTTATCGCGGTGCATAACAATAGCATTCTGCCATCACCATTTAACACCGACACTTCAGATTATCAGGCACCTGTGATCGGCAATAATGTGATCTTAGGAGGTGGCGCTCAGGTCACAGGCCCCGTGATTATTGGGGACCATGTGCAAGTTTCAATGAATGCGTCTGTAGAAGATAGTTTTGCAGATCATGCGGTTGTTTTTGGCGTACCTGGACGTAATTTGCAAAAGAAGGATAGTTAAGTGGCAATGTCTATTTCCATCATCATTGTTAACTACAACACCCAAAAGCACTTGCAAAATTGTTTGCACGCAGTGTATCAACACTGCCAGGCTGATGTGGAAGTGATCGTTGTCGATAACGACTCTGCGGATAACAGTGTAGCGATGGTTAAAGCGCAATTCCCTCAAGTGAAATTAATTGAATCCGATGTGAACTTAGGTTTTGGCATGGGCAATAATGTCGGTGTGCAACACGCGACTAACGACTACGTCATGCTGCTCAACAGCGATGCCAATCTTCAAATGGATACGGCACACGCTTTAGTTGAGCATCTTAAGCAAAATCCTCAAGTCAGCTGCGTGACACCAAGAGTGGTGCTCCCAGATACTCTAGACATACAACCCAAAACATTCGGGTTTAAACCAAATTTTAAAACTGTTTTCATGCAAAGCACCGGGCTTAATCAACTCTTTAGTAAAGTTGAGTTTTTTAGAGGTGTTGATGGTGCACATCGATGGGCAAGGGAAATGCAAGTCGGATGGGTCTCAGGGGTTTGCATGGCGATGCGGCGCTTGGATTATCTAAAAGTAGAAGGGTTTGATGCGCGATTTTTTATGTATTGTGAAGACATTGAGTTGTGCATGAAGCTCTCAAAACTCGGGAGAATCGTCTTGCTTGATGATTACGACATTGTGCATATCGGCGGCGCCAGCGCTAAAACACCAGAAGCCAAGGTTCGAAATAGCGTCTGGCAACAGCGCCATCTGCTAATGATCATCAATGACTACCACGGTGGTTTGCAGATGCTCGCAAGTAAACTCATGATTGGGCTCGGCTTGAGCTTAAGGCTAATTGCAGCAAGTCTACAAACTATTAAAAATGGTGGCAAGCCTAATGCTTTGTTCTTAAGCACATGGGCGCGGGTTAAAGATCTGTTGGGGCTGTATCAGCTTCAGGGGCAAAAGGTATGAAGATTGGTATTGATGCGCATGTGCTCGGTAAAAACTTAGGCGGGGTAGAGCGTTTTGTCGCAGAGTTGATCAATGCACTACCAGCAAAAACTCCCGAACATGAGTATGTGGTTTTTGTCACTCAATCAGCGTATAAAAAACTAAAGGCAAAATCAGATGCTAAAGTGCAATACGTACCATTGGCTTTTGCACACCCATTATTAGAGCGGCTAGTATTATTGCCTTGGCTGGCATATAAGTATCAACTGGATGCGCTCATGGTACAGCGCTTGGCGCCTTGGTTTTGTGGCCGTTGCCAATTAGTGGTTGCGATACATGATTTAACGCCTATTAAGTTTGCCGATGCATACAAAGGCTTATCAAATACCTTGGTCAGGCTGCTAACCAAAAATACGATACAGCGTGCAAATTTAATTCTCACACCGACCAAAGCAATTAAAGACGAAATCTTAACGTATTCCCCTAACACCTCGGCAACCATTGCCCACTTTTACAATGGGGTAGACACCTCCGCTTTTAGCAAGCCTAGCCGCCACAACAGTGATGGCCGCTACTTGCTAACAGTCGGGGCGATAGAGCGGCGTAAAAACATTGAAACGATCATCAAAGCATTACCGCTATTGGATGATCAAAAAATCAAACTTCGCATCATGGGGGGCATTCGTGATCAGCTGTATTTTGATGAGTTGATGCTGCTCGCTCAATCATTGAACCTTACAGATCGCATTGAATATATGGGGTTTGTCAGTGAATCTGAATTGGTAGCCACTTATCAAAATGCTGCACTTTTCGTTTCAGCTTCTTTAGACGAAGGGTTTAATATCCCTCCTTTGGAATCAATGGCGTGTGGCGTCACCGTGGTTTGTTCGAATATCCCAGTACACCTTGAGCTGTTTAAGGATGCTGCTGCATTTTTTGACCCGACTGCTGTTAGTGAGCTCGGGGCAAAGATTAATGCCATGCTAGATCAATCAGCAGTGCAGCAACCATTGATCGAGAAGGGGTTTGAGAAGGTTGCCTATTTC
>CAZCBF010000120.1:0-5470 GCA_964496895.1 uncultured Methylophilaceae bacterium
GGCGCACTATTAACCGTAGCAACTGGGATTGACGTTACACAACTGATGGCAGAAGTAGGTGGTGCTGCCTATAGCCAAAGCTTTGAAACTGAAGCCGATTACGTTGGCATCTATAACGTTGCACGGGCAGGGTATAAAGTTGACCAAGTGCCAAATTTTTGGAGAAGAATGGGGGTCGAGCATCCTAAAGCCATCGGGCATGGCTCTACGCACCCAAGTACATCTCAAAGGTTTATCGGGCTAGATAATGCAGCAAAAGAGATCAATGACAAAATAGCCAGTGGCTTAGCATTAACGCCAGACCTCAAAGAAAAAACAAAATCGAACGATGAAATAAATGAAACATAGGGAACATCTAAATCCCCCAAATAAAACTCAGAATTACAAAGGGGGTTATTATTCCCTTTGTAGCACAAATCAATCTAGCTTAACCCCATTGATAGAAATATGCGAGTTGGCGTTTCAGATAAACCTAAACATCAAAAATTAACCCAAGTATCACTGACACCATAGAGCATTTTGCTTATTGCCGCGCTATGTGCTCGCCTATCAATTTTCTATTTCCGATTAAGCATGATCCATTGAATGGCCGCCTCACCCATTCACTAAACTTAGTAAGCTTTTACACCCTCTTCATGCCCTGCGGCTTCCGTCAGCGCGGCAACATTCTCTTTAGTAAAGAATCCGTTAAACCCATTGTAGCGTTGCACATACTCAATAATGAGTGATGAGTGCTCAGAGGCATTGGAGAAGATTTGTTTTAACCCTTCCTCTTTGGAGCCAATCACATCTAATAAAAACCCTTGGCCTTGCTCTGCGATTTCTTTCACAACATGCTCAATGTTTTCAATGCCGTTACGCTCGCCATCTTTAACTGCCAATGCAATGTGATGCAAGCGAGGGCCATAATTACGTACAAAGGTTTCTGTTGGAGAGGGCAATTGTTGTAAATGGTTCACAAAATACGGCGTATTGTTCGCAGTGAATACTTTGGCTGGGCTACGACTTTCGGGCACATCGTGCACACTCTTAGTAACATTGGTAGATGAATTTTGATCCCAAATATTATAAGCGCCCCAAAAGTAATAACTGCTTAACGATAAATACTCTAATATCGCCACTTCACGGTTTTGGCTATAAATACGCGTTGCCAAATGATCGACGGGTAAAATCAAATCATCAATTTCAAGCTTTTCTTGTAGGGCTTTTGAGGTTTGATAAACCGCTTGGATGTCTGCACGAATACTACTGATACCCAGTGCATAGACTCTAGCCTCACTTGGCTTGCGTTCGTAATAGCCAACAACATTATGTGTGTAAGGCGATGGTTTGCTAATCGCAAGATTAGTGGGCATCTCTAATTTTTGCACTTCATCAGGCGCGAAAAACCGAAAACCCCGTTCCTCTTGTATTTTTTGTACTGCTTCTAGGTTATCGACACGAATTATCTCACCCATATAACGGCTATTTGGCTTACGTGAACCGACTGGATAAATTTCATTCAGTGATCTAAAGATACCTCTTAAGTCTGGGTTCTTCACTTCTCTAACCAAAATATCAGGAGAATCTAGGTCAATACGTAGTATGTGAGTCCAGTGAGACTCACTCTCTAAGGTCACCAGATAATGATAAGGCGTCATTAAAGTGAGTTCTGCAATATATTCAATAGAGCTGTCAGGGTCGACAGTCACCATCAATGCTTCTATTTCACGGATCATATCAGTCAGACCAAGTCGGTCTCGCTCGTCTAATATCCGTTGCAAATACTCTTCAAAAAAAGGTGAATTTTCTTTATCACCTTGACGCTTAAAATTTAATGAAGTACTCATGGCTATGCTTATGAAAATTGGTTAATTATCTTGATCTAGCTTCTTTGGGCTTTGTCTTGATTTTTCTAATGTTTAGAAAATATGAAAATAACATATAAAAAATTATCTTAAAACGATAAAAACGTCGTTGTTCCACCACCAAAACGTGACAATAACATTGATATGGTTGTAAGGACAGTATGATTATTATTGATACATCAAAATAACCAAGTTAAGAAAGGGATAGGCGTATACCAATAGTCAGTTAAATCACTTAAAACAGGCAATACGCTTTGACTAGAAAGCCCATTGAGACACAATGAATCTAATCTGAGACTACTGAATATTACTAACAACCTGTTGTTCGCATCTGAATGGTTGGCCTTCCATTACCACCTGCTTGGCTATAACTGACATAGCAATTACTAGGCGTAGGTGCGCTGTCCACCAAAAATCGATGGGTATTTGTGTTATATAAAGTCGCGGTAAACCCTTCATGGTTAATCAAAATATCAATTTGATTATTATTTAAATTGTCACCGGCTTCAGGGAAATCTCGTGCAAACTGTGCAGATATGCCATTGTGGGTCAGTGTATTTGGATAACCATTCGCAACATCACACTCTGCCCGCTTTAATTGACAAATTCCATTCCACATATTGGCCGTAGTCGTCACAGCACCAAATAAAGCATTCACTGAAGCAATACGTGCCTCAGTGCCAAGATTGATGAACTTTGGTAAAGCCGTTGCCGCTAAAATGCCAAGAATCACAATGACGGTAATCAACTCAACTAAAGTAAAGCCTTTAGCATTCTGGTTTTTCATTTCGAAAATTTTAGCAAAAGATAAACCTGCTCAATTAGATAATTAGGTGCTTAAAAAGTAGTTTATTAACTAACTCTATAGATTCCAGCGCCCATAACTGCTTCGACACATCACTACCTTTAGACGCTGCAAGCTTAGAAAATAATGCATACACTCGCCAATGTCGACAACAATGGCTACAATCAAACCTAACTAAATCGATAAGGAGAAAATACATGGCAAAAACAGCATTAGTCACAGGCAGTAGCCGTGGTATCGGGCTAGAATTTTGTACGCAACTGCAACAGCGTGGCTTTGATATGATTGCCACCTGTCGGTCAGCTACGCCCGCATTACTAGCGCTAGGTGTTGAAGTGATTGAAAGTGTAGAAGTGAGTGACCCTGATAGTTTGCAACAATTAGTCGCAACACTAGATGGCCGCAAGATTGACTGGCTGATTAATAATGCAGGCATTGCGGGCGGGCTTGGTTTAAATGACATTAGCAGCACGGCAGTTGAGCGCTTTAAACGCATGTATGAAGTGAATAGCTTAGGGCCATTATTAGTCACTAACGCGTTGACGGGTAATTTAAGCAAGGGTTCAAAAGTCGGCTTAGTCACCAGCCGTATGGGTTCGATTGCCGATAATGATTCGGGTGGCAGCTATGCCTACCGCATGTCAAAATCCGCATTAAACGCAGCGGGTAAATCTTTATCCATCGACTTAAAACCTCAAGGCATTGCGGTCGCAATTTTACACCCTGGTTGGGTACGTACCGATATGACTGGTCATGGTGGTTTGATCGACACTGACGAATCGGTAGATGGTTTGCTCAAACGTATGGATGAGTTAACTTTATCTAACTCAGGTACCTTCTGGCATACCAATGGTGAAGAATTGCCTTGGTAATCATTTGACGCAAAAGTGCGGACGATAACCAAGTCCGCACGCACGCTGTGAACACTAGATTACCTCTTTATGAAATCCGCGAGAGGCCGCTTCAACTAAATCAAACACATGCTCAAAGCCACGCTGACCACCATAATACGGGTCAGGCACATCCGTTTCTGGATACTCTGGCGCATACTCTAAAAACAGCTGTACCTTATGCTGATGTGCATTTGGGCATGCACTCTTTAGAATATTGTAATTATCCCTATCCATCGCCAAGATATAGTCAAACGTTTCAAAATCGCTAGCCGTGAATTTACGTGCGCGTATATAGGATAGATCAACACCGCGGCTTTCCGCGGTTTCTTGTGCACGCGTATCTGGGCTTTCACCAACATGGTAGGCATGAGTGCCTGCTGAATCCAAGTGGAAACGCTCTTCAGTACCCAACTCTTGGACCATGTGGTTAAACACACCTTCAGCCGTTGGTGAGCGGCAGATGTTACCCATGCAAACAAACAATACTTTAATTTGATTCATACTCTTTAAACCTCAGATAATAATTGCTCAATCATTGATTCAGATTGGCCTAAATAGCTACCACCGAATAAATTCAAATGATTTAAGATATGGTACAAATTATAAAGTGTTTTGCGGGTTGCGTAACCCGCTTCTAGCGGATATTCAGCATTGTAAGCAGATGCGAAATCATGCCCAAAGCCACCAAACAACTCAGTCATGGCGATATCGGTTTCGCGGTCGCCATAATAACTAGCAGGGTCAAAAATAACAGGGTTGCCTTGCTCATCACCAGCTGCATTACCGCCCCATAAATCACCATGCAACATCGAAGGATGCGGGGTGTAATTATCAAAAAATACATGCAGATTTTCGCTCAAACACATACCTCTATCTTGCACTCGACCCGCATAACCATTTTGCGCAGCGAATTCTAATTGTTGCTCCAACCGATGTTGTTGCCAGAACGTATGCCAATCATTTTCGCGATCATTGATTTGTGGCGTACTGCCAATCGTATTATCGATATGCCAGCCAAAGTAAGGCATTTTCTGTTGATGTAATTGCGCTAACTGCTGTCCGAACAACTTTGCAGCACCGCCGCGCATACCGCCCAGCGCAATATATTCCAAGGCTAAATAGCTATGTCCATCAGCTGTCCCATACGTGATGACCTTCGGTACACGTACACAATTAAGCGCAGCCATTTCATCTAACGCAGCCGCCTCCGCCTCAAACATGGAGGCTAAGTTAGGCGAATTCACCTTAATAAAATAATGCTGATTTCCCGCAGAGACTTTATACGCCGTATTAATACAACCACCGCCAACTGAGCTCAGCGTGTAGTTGCTCAATTTGGTTTGCGTTGCTTCTTCAATGTGCTGGATGATAGAACCGAGTTGTGCCATAGAAACTCCGTATCGAAATATAAGAATAGATAAACAATAATAGTAGCCTATAGTGGGTAAAGAAACTATGCTCTTGATTTTTCAAAAGCAGATACGTACAGTGAACTTTCGTGCCCTATTAGACAGGATTGAGCAATGCCCTACTTAAACATCAAAACAAACCAAGCCATAAGTGATGAATCCGCTTTTATCAAAAAAGCCAGTGCTACGGTAGCCGCAGGCAGTGGCAAACCTGAAAGCTATGTGATGATCTCTGTTGATCAACAAACAGCGATGTCCATGGGGGGCAGCGACGCGCCGACCGCATTTTTAGACTACCGCGCTTTAGGTTTACCCGGTGATAGAAAAGCATTTTCAGATGCACTATGCAGCCTCATATCAGAAGAGCTCTCTATCGCTGGTGATAGAATTTATATTGCTATGTTTGACTCAGAGCGCCAAAACTGGGGATGGAATCACAGCACGTTTTAGCCATTAATTAATGGCTATTGTGTTGATACTATGAATAGTACATTCTGGCGATTCTATCCCAGCAAA
>CAZCBF010000121.1:0-5463 GCA_964496895.1 uncultured Methylophilaceae bacterium
GTATTCGCCCAACTGTTCGTGGTGTTGTTATGAACCCAGTAGACCATCCACACGGTGGTGGTGAAGGTCGTACGGCTGCTGGTATGAATCCAGTCAGTCCATGGGGTGTTCAAACGAAAGGCTTCCGTACACGTAACATTAAGCGTACGGATAATATGAGAATTAGTCGTCGTCCGAGAGGCGTAAGGTAAAGATATGGCACGTTCACTCAAAAAAGGTCCATTTATTGATGCCCATTTGGCAAAAAAAGTAGAGGCAGCATCTGCATCGCGCGATCGTAAACCAATTAAAACTTGGTCACGTCGCTCAACAATCTACCCTGATTTCATTGGTTTAACCATTGCTATCCACAACGGTAGACAGCACGTACCTGTTTTAGTAACAGAGAATATGGTTGGCCATAAGCTAGGTGAGTTTGCATTAACTCGTACCTTCAAAGGCCATCTTGCCGATAAAAAAGCGAAGAAATAGAGGTTGTCCATGGAAGTTTCTGCCAAATTAAGAGGTGTTCATCTTTCTCCACAAAAGGCACGTTTAGTTGCCAATATGGTGAGAGGTAAAAAAGTTGATAAAGCTTTAGATATCCTAACGTTCACACCCAAAAAAGGTGCTGAGATTATCAAAAAAGTAGTGATGTCTGCTATTGCTAATGCTGAGCATAACAATGGCGCTGATGTTGATGAGCTTAAAGTCACTGCGATTGAAGTTGATAAGGGTATCGTTCTAAAACGTATTCGTCCGCGGGCTAAAGGTCGCGCTGGACGTATTTTAAAACCAACTTGTCACATTCATGTGAAAGTCGGTAACTAAGGGGAAGATAATGGGACAAAAAATACACCCAACCGGTTTCCGATTAGCAGTTCAAAAGAATTGGACATCACGTTGGTTTGCCAATAGCCAGAATTTTCCAAAAATGTTGCAAAATGACATTAAAGTAAGAAAATTTCTAAAGAAAAAACTAACTAATGCGGCAGTGAGTCGTGTAGTTATCGAGCGCCCAGCTAAAAACGCTAAAATTACAATCCACAGTGCCCGTCCAGGTGTCGTGATCGGTAAAAAAGGCGAAGATATTGAAGCGTTACGTACATCATTGCAAGGCATGATGGATGTGCCAGTTCACTTGAATATCGAAGAAGTGCGTAAGCCTGAAGTGGATGCTTCATTAATTGCGCAATCAATTGCACAGCAACTAGAAAAACGCGTTATGTTCCGCCGTGCTATGAAACGAGCGATGCAAAATGCTATGCGCCTGGGTGCGCAAGGTATTAAGATCATGAGTTCAGGTCGTTTAAACGGCATTGAAATCGCACGTACTGAATGGTATCGCGAAGGTCGTGTACCACTTCATACATTACGTGCTGATATCGATTATGGTGTTGCAGAAGCTTTAACCACTTACGGTATCATTGGTATTAAAGTGTGGGTCTTTAAAGGTGAAGTGTTTGGTGAGGATTCAGTTCAAGCAAATATGCCACCTGCTGAACCAGAGAAAAGAGTAAGAAAGCCAAGGGGTAAAGATGCTACAGCCAAATAGACAAAAATATCGCAAGATGCAAAAAGGCCGTAATAAAGGCATTGCAACTACAGGTAACAAAGTAAGTTTTGGCGATTTCGGCCTTAAAGCAACTAGCCGTGGCCGTTTAACTTCTCGCCAGATCGAAGCTGCGCGTCGTGTGATGACAAGACATATTAAACGTGGTGGTCGTGTGTGGATTCGTGTATTCCCAGATCAGCCAATTTCTAAAAAGCCTGCTGAAGTGCGTATGGGTAAAGGTAAAGGTAGTGTTGAATACTATGTTGCTCAAATCAAACCAGGCAAAATGTTATACGAAATGGATGGTGTGAGTGAAGAGCTTGCACGTGAAGCATTTAGACTTGCTGCAGCAAAATTGCCTGTAGCGACAGTCTTTATGACGCGCCAAATCGGTAGTTAAGGGAGTATCAAAATGAATGCAGCCGATTTAAGAGCTAAAACAGGTGATGAACTCAATGCTGAATTAATTGAATTACGCCGAGCTCAATTTTCAATGCGTATGCAATTAGCAACACAGCAACTCAATAAAACAGATCAGCTAGGTAAAGTACGCAAAGACATTGCACGCGTAAAAATGGTAATGGCTGAGAAAGTAAAGCAGGCATAATATGACCGAAAAAACTAAAGTAGTTAGAAGTTTGCGCGGTGTAGTTACTAGCGACAAAATGGACAAAACAATCACAGTGATGGTAGAGCGTAAAGTGAAGCATCCTTTAATTGGTAAGGTGATTCGTCGTTCAAATAAATTTCATGCGCATGATGAAAACAACACTTGCAAGATTGGTGATATTGTAACCATCGTTGAAAGTCGTCCACTATCTAAGCATAAGTCTTGGGTCGTTAAGGCTGATTAATTAATTTCACCAACTATCACTTTCAGCATTGATCATTCTGTATCAGGGTTGTATAATAGTTGGTTTTTCAGCGGGCTGTCTTTAGACAAATAGCTCCCGCACCAATACTGACCAAATTTAATTTGGCTAAGTTGG
This sequence comes from uncultured Methylophilaceae bacterium, assembly GCA_964496895.1. GTDB lineage: Bacteria > Pseudomonadota > Gammaproteobacteria > Burkholderiales > Methylophilaceae > Methylotenera. The sequence continues at coordinate 2,524 of CAZCBF010000121.1, forward strand.
AGATAATTTCATGATTCAAATGCAATCTCGGTTAGAAGTAGCCGACAATACAGGTGCACGCTCAGTTCAGTGTATTAAAGTGCTTGGTGGTTCAAGACGCAGATACGCTGGTATTGGTGATGTGATTAAAGTCACGATCAAAGAGGCTGCGCCTCGTGGTCGCGTCAAAAAAGGCGAAGTTTACAATGCTGTCGTTGTGCGTACTGCTAAAGGTGTGCGTCGTCCAGATGGTGCAAAAATTAAGTTTGATAGTAACGCTGCTGTTTTACTTAATCAAAAGCTTGAGCCAATCGGCACACGTATCTTTGGCCCAGTGACACGTGAGCTTCGTACAGAGAAGTTCATGAAAATTGTTTCACTAGCCCCTGAAGTCTTATAGGAGTGTAATGATGAATAAAATCAGAAAAGGTGATCAAGTCATTATCAATACAGGTAAAGATAAAGGTAAAACCGGCACAATTACTCAAATTCTAGATCAAGAGAAAGTAATTGTTGAAGGTGTTAATCTTGCCAAGAAGCATGCTAAGCCAAACCCAATGCGCGGTGAGCAGGGTGGCATTGTTTCAAAAGAAATGCCACTCAATATTTCAAACGTGGCTATTTTCAACGCAACGACTAACAAAGCTGACAAGGTCGGTTTTAAGTTGTTAGATGATGGTCGCAAGATTCGCGTGTATAAATCTAACGGCGAATCAATCGACGCATAGGGATAAATATGGCACGTTTAAAAGATTTTTATAAAGAAACAGTAGTCAAGTCATTAATGGATGAGTTTGGTTACAAGTCTGTTATGGAAGTACCTAAGATCGAAAAAATTACGGTCAATATGGGTGTTGGTGAGGCTGTTGCAGATAAAAAAGTCATGGAGCACGCAGTTGGTGACATGGAGAAGATCACTGGCCAAAAAGCCATTGTGACTAAAGCAAAAAAATCCATTGCTAGCTTTAAGATCCGTGATAACTATCCTGTTGGTTGTAAAGTCACTTTGCGTCGTGAGCGCATGTATGAGTTTTTGGATCGTTTAGTGACTGTTGCTATGCCACGTATTCGCGACTTTAGAGGTATATCAGGTAAAGCATTCGATGGTCGTGGTAACTACAATCTGGGCGTTAAAGAGCAAATTATCTTCCCAGAAATTGATTACGATAAGATCGATACAATCCGTGGTATGAATATCACAATTACTACGACTGCAAAAACAGATGCTGAAGCAAAAGCGTTGCTTGCATTATTCAGTTTTCCTTTTAGAGGATAAGAGATTATGTCAAAACTATGTATGACTGAGCGCGAAAAGAAAAGACGCGCAACTGTAAAGAAATTTTCTGCTAAACGTGAAGCACTGTTAGCTGTGATCAATGACCAAAGTCAATCGCCTGAAGATAGAATGGCAGCACGTAAAAAGCTGCAAGCGCTTCCAAGAAACGCTAGTCCTGTACGCTTGAGAAACCGTTGTGCGATGACAGGTAGACCGCGCGGTGTATTTAGCAAATTTGGCATCGGCCGCATCAAGTTACGTGAATTGATGATGAGCGGTGAAGTGCCTGGTGTAACGAAAGCCAGTTGGTAAGGAGATTATAAGATGAGTATGAGTGATCCAATTGCCGATATGCTAACGCGCATTAGAAACGCGCAGATGGTTAATAAAACTGACGTTGCAATGCCCTCTTCTAAAGTTAAATCTGCGATTGCAGACGTACTGAAAGATGAAGGCTACATCGAAGGTTATACAACTAGCGATGTAGATGGCAAGAAAGTATTAAATATCGAGCTTAAGTATTATGCAGGTAAACCAGTTATTGAGCGTATTCAGCGCATCAGTAAGCCAGGCTTGCGTGTATACAAAGGTAGTCAAGAAATCCCTAAAGTCATGAATGGTTTAGGTGTAACTATTCTATCTACCTCTAAAGGTGTGATGACAGATCGTAAAGCGCAGGCTGCCGGTGTTGGCGGTGAGTTGCTTTGCTTAGTTGCATAAGGAGTTATATATGTCACGAGTTGCTAATAATCCAGTTGCTATCCCTGAAAAAGTGGAAGTGAAAATTAATCCTGATGCCATCGTTATCAAAGGCCCTTTAGGTGAGATGACACAAGCCTTAAAAGGTGAAGTTGAAATCAAACAAGAAGATAACCAAATTACCTTTGTTGCTGCAAACAGCAACAAACACTCAAAAGCGATGTCTGGTACATTGCGTGCGCTAGTAGCTAATATGGTGCAAGGTGTTTCACAAGGTTTTAGTAAGAAATTAACTTTGGTTGGTGTTGGTTATAAAGCTGCTGCTAAAGGAAAAGTGTTGAATTTGGATCTTGGTTATTCACATCCAATCGATCACGAATTGCCTGAAGGTATTACGGCGAAAACACCATCACAGACTGAAGTTGAAATTACTGGTGTTGATAAACAAGTTGTTGGTCAGGTTGCTGCACAAATTAGAGCGTATCGCTCACCGGAACCTTACAAAGGTAAGGGTGTACGTTACTCTGATGAAACAGTAGTTATTAAAGAAACCAAGAAAAAATAGGGCTTAAAAGATGAGTAAAGTCAATAATCGCATCCGTCGTGCACGTAAAGTTCGTGCCAAAATTGCGGAGCAAAAAATGGCACGTTTAAGTGTTCATCGTACGAATGCAAACATCTATGCACAAATCATTGATGGCACAGGAGCTAAAGTATTGGCTACTGCCTCAAGTGTAGAAGCCGATGTACGCAAAGACATCAAAAGTGGAAGTAATATTGAAGCGGCTACCTTAGTTGGTAAGAGAATTGCAGACAAAGCAAAAGCATCTGGTATTGCTGATGTTGCATTCGATAGATCTGGCTTCAAATATCATGGTCGTATCAAAGCGCTTGCAGATGCTGCACGTGAAAACGGTCTTAAATTCTAATTGGTTTGCTGAAGGATAAATAATGGCTAAAGAAATGGAACAGCAACAGCAGCAAAC
>CAZCBF010000122.1:0-5417 GCA_964496895.1 uncultured Methylophilaceae bacterium
GAAATCGAACAAGGTGAGTTTGAGTGGTTGCTTGACTTGGAAGATGTTCACCTCAACATTGAAAAACGGCTCACAGACAAAATTGGCGATGCCGGGAAGCGTCTGCACACTGGACGTAGCCGTAATGATCAAGTCTCTACTGATGTAAGGCTTTGGTTGCGAGAGATGACTGATCAAGTGTGTGAAGGTATCCGCGCTTTAATCACCAGTCTATTGGATTTAGCGCAAGAACACACAGACACGATTATGCCTGGCTTTACGCACTTACAAGTTGCACAGCCGGTTACTTTTGGCCACCATTTGATGGCTTATGTTGAGATGCTCAAACGCGATCTTGATCGCTTTATTGATTGTCGCAAACGTATTAACTATTTGCCATTAGGTGCAGCAGCACTAGCGGGTACTAGTTATCCCATCAACCGTGAAATGGTAGCTGAGCTATTAGGCTTTGATGGTTTGTGTGAAAACTCTTTGGACGCAGTGTCTGATCGTGATTTTGCCATCGAATTTACTTTTTCAGCCTCAATGATGATGACGCATTTATCGCGTTTATCAGAGGAGCTGATTTTATGGGCTTCACCACGCTTTGGTTTTATTGACATTGCTGACCGTTTTTGTACCGGTTCGTCGATTATGCCGCAAAAGAAAAATCCTGATGTGCCTGAACTCGTACGCGGTAAGACAGGCCGTGTAAATGGCAACTTAACGACTTTACTGACATTAATGAAAAGCCAACCACTGGCCTATAACAAAGATAACCAAGAGGACAAGGAACCGCTGTTTGATACGGTAGAAACGTTGCTAGTCACTTTAGAAATATATGCAGATATGTTGCGTCTACCAGTAGTGGAAAATGGGCAAGAAGTGATTGCTGGTTTTAAAGTGAATAAAACTGCCATGCGCCAAGCCGCCTTCGAAGGCTTTGCTACTGCAACTGATTTAGCCGATTATCTGGTGAAAAAGGGCATGCCATTTAGAGATGCGCATGAGGTGGTGGCACTTGCTGTACGTCAAGCCGTTGATCAGTCTGTTGATTTAAGTGAACTCTCTTTAGAGGGTTTAAAAGGCTTTTCAGAGATGATTGAGGCAGATGTCTTTGATGTATTAACACTAGAAGGCTCAGTTAATAGCCGTAACCATATCGGTGGTACTGCGCCTGTACAAGTCAAAGCGGCCATTGAACGGGTCAGAGCAAAGCTATCTCTATAACGAACTAGTCTAAAAACATCGCCAACAAATCATTTAAAAAGCGTTGGCCTAGCGCTGTGGGTTTGATATGCGTATCAACGGGATGCAGCAAACCTTTGTCGATTGCTTTTTTGATGGTGCTGTTGATGCTGATGAGCGGTATGCCAGTGCGTTGTTGAAATAAACTCGCTGGCACGCCATCAACTAATCGCAGTGCATTAATCATAAATTCAAAGCTTAAATCGTTTCTTGCAATGGTATGCGTGCCATTGATGGCTTGGCCCTTAATCGCATTTTCCATATAACGATTGGGCTGTTGGTATCTGGTTTGGCGGATAATTTTGTCATGAAAGCTTAATTTGCTATGCGCACCCGCACCAATGCCTAAATAATCGCCAAAAGTCCAATAATTTAAATTATGCGCGCACCTATTATTGGGCTTAGCAAAACCCGATGTTTCGTAGTGTTCATAACCAGCCCCATTTAAAGTGGCTTCAATCTGTTCTTGCATCTCTGCGCTGAGATTATCTTCGGGGAGGTTTTCTGGGACATTACGCGCAAAGCCAGTATTGGGCTCAATCGTGAGATGATAAAAAGATAAATGAGTCGGTGCTAGTTCGCAAGCCTTGACCAGGTCGTATTTAGAATCTTCGAGGGTTTGATCAGGTAAGGCATACATGACATCCAAGTTCACTTGGTGAAATGTTTTAATCGCAAATTCAGCCGCTTTAAAGGCTTGGCTTTGATCATGTATGCGGCCAAGCTTCTTTAAGTAGTGATCTTGAAAACTCTGAATGCCCAATGAAACTCGATTCACACCTGCAGCACGATAGCCTGAAAAATTAGCAATATCGATGGTCCCAGGGTTGGCTTCCATGGTGATTTCGGCGTTGTATTTGGTGGGTAATACCATTTGAATATGCGTCAGCAATCTTTCGATACTCTCTGCTGAAAACAAACTGGGCGTACCGCCGCCAAAAAAGATACTTTCTAATTTTCTGCCCCACACCATCGGTAAAGCAGCCTCTAAATCAGCAATCAAGGCATCGATATAATCCGACTCTGGTACCTCTTGTTTCACCTTATGCGAATTAAAATCACAGTAAGGGCATTTTTCAATGCACCAAGGCATATGGATATAGAGCGAGAGTGGAGGAGGGTGACTTAGACCAGAGGTCGTTTGCTCCCCCTCTAACGGCGCTTGGGTATTTTTTTGGCTAAGTTGTTCAGGCGCGTAAATCGGAATCATCGTTGTATTGTACGAAATATCTGTTGGTCTGTCTCATCACAGTGATAAAATGACGGATCGACTTATCTCTCATTGCAAATCATGTCCATTCAGACTACTCCACCTTGTATTTTAAGTTTTGGTTTTACAGACCCTAGCAGTGGTACGGGCTTGCAAGCAGACTTATTAACGTTTGCTAGTATTGGTTGCCACCCTTTGTCCGTAGTGACTGCTGTGACTGTACAGGACACTGTCGGTGTTGATCAGATTCACCCAATGGATGCTGAGCTCGTTAATGAACAGGCACGGGCACTATTAGAAGATATCGAAATTTCCGCAATCAAAGTTGGTGGCTTAGGTAATTTGGAGAATATCGCCGTGATGGCTGAAATTCTCGCAGACTATCCAGATGTACCCTTGATTGTTGATCCAAATCTAACCTCTGGACGTGGTGATAGTTTATGTAATGATGAAATGATGGTGGCGATGAGTGAATTGTTATTTCCTCAAGCAACTATCATTACACCTAACAGTATTGAAGCGCGCCGCCTAGCCTACGATGATGATGAAGTCATGCACAGTGATTTAAGTGACTGTGCTGATCGCCTACTGAGTTTTGGGCCAGAGTATGTCTTGATTACCGGTACGCATGAGCGTACTAGCGTAGTGCATAATTTACTCTATGGTCATGGAGATTTTAAGCGTGACTATGAATGGGAGCGGCTTACCGGTAGTTATCATGGCGCCGGCTGTACGTTGAGTAGTGCCATTACAGCTTGTTTAGCACATGGACTCAGTATCGAAGAGTCGGCTCAAGAGGCCCAACAGTATACCTGGCAAACCTTACAGAAAGGCTTCAGACCCGGTATGGGGCAACTCCTGCCTGATCGACTTTTTTGGGCAAAAGAAATCGAAGAGTAAACTATTTCTAATAATTCCTAAAGTAAAGTAAAAATACGCCGTAGTTTATTCAAACACTCAGTACAACTACTAGGTGTTACAACAATTATATTATTACTTAAGGAAGATATCATGAAAAAATTCGCTGCTTTATTTTTTGTAGTATTCGCTTTATTCTCAAACGTTTCAATCGCATCTGACGATTGTCATGATCATGAGGAGCACTGCGAGCATCATTAATTGACTGCTTGTTGATGTACAAAGGCCTTCATGATGAAGGCCTTTTTTATTATCTGCATAGTGTGCTTCTGATAAAATGCTGTTTTACTTTAAATGATCTGTATGACCTAAACTATGCAATCCTCCAATCAAACGCTCTTTGACCAATCGCAACACTTAATCCCTGGTGGCGTAAACTCACCAGTTCGCGCTTTTAGATCTGTCGGTGGTACACCCGTATTTTTCAAAAAAGCTAAAGGCTCTACAATGTGGGATGTAGAAAATAAAGCCTATATTGATTACATTAATTCTTGGGGCCCAATGATTTTGGGGCACGCCCACCCAGAAGTCATCAAAGCGGTACAAGAAGTCGCTGAAAACAGCCTATCGTTTGGTGCGCCAACAGGGCTTGAGCTTGAAATGGCTGCCACCATCAACAAACTGGTGCCTTCTATGGAGCAACTACGTTTAGTGAGCAGTGGTACAGAGGCGACCATGAGTGCGATACGTGTTGCCCGTGGCTATACTGGCAGGAGTAAGTTGGTTAAATTTGAAGGCTGCTACCATGGCCATGCGGATGCGCTATTAGTCAAAGCTGGCTCCGGCTTATTAACTTTTGGTGAACCAGATTCTGCAGGTGTACCTGCTGAAGTAGCTGCAAACACATTAACGCTAGAATATAACAACACCGAGCAACTAGAAACCTTATTTAAACAATCAGGCGATGAGTTGGCTTGTGTCATTATTGAGCCAATCGTGGGTAATATGAACTTAATCCCGCCAAGCGAAGCCTTTCTCAAGACGCTACGCGAGCTGTGTACCAAACATGGCGTAGTGTTGATTTTTGATGAAGTCATGACTGGCTTTAGAGTTCACTTAGGTGGCGCACAGGCACTTTATGGTATTACCCCAGACATGACAACATTGGGTAAGATTATCGGTGGCGGTTTACCTGTAGGTGCTTTTGGCGGACGTAAAGAAATCATGACTGGCCTTGCCCCATTAGGTAAGGTTTATCAAGCAGGTACTTTATCGGGTAACCCTGTCGCGGTAACAGCAGGCCTTAAAACGCTTGAGTTAATTCAAAGCCCAAATTTTTATGAGAAGCTTTCTGCGCAAACCTCTAAATTGGTTGCTGGTTTAAAAGCTAGCGCAGATAAAGCGGGTATTACTTTTAATGCACAAAGCATTGGCGGCATGTTCGGACTTTATTTTGCTAAAGACTGTCCTACCTGCTTTAATGATATTATGGCCTCAGACCGCGAGACCTTTAATGCCTTTTTCCATCACATGTTGGATGCTGGTATTTATCTTGGTCCTTCTGCATTTGAGGCCGGTTTTGTCTCTGCTGCACATAGCAATGAAGACATAGAAAAGACAATTGCTGCTGCTGCAGACGCCTTTGAAAAAATTGCCTCCGCATAATCTAAATCTGATTGATAGCCCCATGGAATTACTAAACGATACTTTTCTACGCGCTTTAATGCGACAGCCCACTGATTACACACCGGTATGGATGATGCGACAGGCTGGGCGCTACCTACCTGAATATAAAGCAACGCGTAAAGATGCTGGTAGCTTTATGGACTTGTGTCGCAATGCACAGTTTGCAACCGATGTTACCTTGCAACCATTAGATCGCTATCCCTTAGATGCTGCAATCTTGTTCTCAGACATTTTAACCATTCCTGATGCCATGGGATTGGGTTTGAGCTTTGAAGCAGGTGAGGGGCCTAGGTTTGCCAAAACCTTACAAGATGAAACCAGTATCAAGCAATTGGTTGTACCTGATATGGCAGATTTACAATATGTGTTTAACGCCGTCAGCAGTATTCGCAAAGCGCTGAATGGTCGAGTGCCACTCATTGGCTTTGCTGGCAGC
>CAZCBF010000123.1:0-5255 GCA_964496895.1 uncultured Methylophilaceae bacterium
GGGCAAAACCCATATTAAAAGGCGCCCTCTTTGGTGACATGCCCCACCAATACAATCGTAATGCCAACTTGCTTGGCTAAGCGTGTCAGCTGTGCAGAACACTCCCTAACTTGTGCGACCGAACCAGGGGCAGACTGCAATGCCTCAGAATAGATCGTCTGGATTGAGTCAATTACAGCAATATCAGGCTTGTGATTTTGCAATGTTGCGATGATAGACTCAAGGTTGATTTCTGCTAATAATGAAATAGCACTGGCATCTAACTGTAAACGCTTGGCACGCATAGCGATTTGTTGTGCGGATTCCTCACCACTGACATAGATAACTTTTTGAGAGGCGCCGACTTTACACAGCATTTGCAGCAAAATTGTGGATTTACCAATACCAGGATCACCACCAATTAAAACGACTCCACTGGGCACTAAACCGCCACCAAGCACGCGATCAAATTCTGCCATGCCTGTGCTTAACCGTGGAACGGTTTCGGTCTCCACATCATTTAATGGTTGCAGCTCACTTGTTGTCGCAAGCGCAGCATAGCGGTTTTGAGTGCTGGCGGTTGGAGAAGGCCCTTCTATTGTCTCGACTAACGTATTCCATGCTTGGCAGCTTGGACATTGCCCCTGCCATTTGGGTTGTACTTCACCGCACTCAGTACAAGTGTAATTGATTTTTTGTTTAGCCATATTGAATGAATTGGCTAGTATTCATCGTCGAGCTCCGCGTAGCCTGCGAAGTCTTCAAAACGTGTGTGTTGGCCAAGGAAGGTTAGACGCACGCGCCCAATTGGACCGTTACGTTGCTTACCGATGATAATTTCAGCCGTGCCTTTATCATCAGAATCAGGGTTGTAAACTTCGTCACGATAGATGAAAAGAATTAAATCCGCATCTTGCTCAATCGCCCCTGATTCACGTAAATCAGACATCACTGGACGCTTGTCAGGGCGTTGCTCTAATGAACGGTTTAGCTGAGATAAGGCGACTAACGGGCACTCAAGCTCTTTGGCAAGTGCTTTCAATGAGCGAGAAATTTCTGAAATTTCAGTTGCTCTATTCTCACTGGCGCGCCCTGAAGGCGCAGTCATTAATTGTAAGTAATCAACAATGATTAATCCAAGCCCACCACATTGACGATGTAAACGACGCGCACGTGCACGTAAATCAAAGGAGTTTAATCCAGCAGCTTCATCAATAAAAATCGGCGCCTCGTTTAAGCGCCCCATTGCTGTGGTGAGGTTTTGCCAATCTTCATCTTCTAAAGCACCTGTACGCATCTTGTGCTGGTCTAACCGGCCTACCGAGCCAATCATACGTGTAGCTAGTTGCGTTGCAGGCATTTCCATAGAGAATACAGCCACTGGTAAACCAGTATCCAATGCGACATTCTCACCAATATTGATTGAGAAAGCCGTTTTACCCATTGAAGGACGCCCTGCAACAATGACGAGGTCGCCGGCTTGTAAGCCAGAGGTCATCTTATCTAAATCAGTGAACCCCGTTGGTATGCCTGTCACTTCGGACTGATCTTCTCGATTGTAAAGCTCATCAATACGATCTGCGACTTGAGGCAAAAGCATTTTCATATCCTTAAAGCCGTCAGCATCTTTTTTACCACTTTCCGCGATTTGAAAAATACTAGCCTCTGCCTCATCAAGCAAGGCTTGCGCATCACGACCTTTGGGCGAATAGGCACTTTCAGCAATGCTTGAACCAACAGAGACCAAGCTGCGCATCACTGATCTTTCGTGCACGATCTCAGCATATCGACGTATATTGGCAGCAGTTGGTGTGCTTTGTGCTAATAGTCCAAGGTAAGCAATACCGCCAATAGTCTCTAGATCGTCATGGTTTTCTAGGGATTCGGCAACTGTTACAATATCCGCCGGCTTTGCAAGGTTAACTAGCTTGCGGATATGTTCAAAAATTACTCGGTGATCATTGCGGTAAAAATCATTGGGGGACAATATATCAGCAATCGTATCCATGGCATCGTTTTCGAGTAACAATCCACCCAGCACAGATTGCTCAGCTTCGATGGAATGCGGGGGCGTTTTGAGTGCTTCTAATTCTTGATCGGCCATGACGAGATTATACCGATATTAAAGATTGCAGGTATTAAAAAAGGCCATTCTGAATGGCCTTTTTATCAGTAGAATATTAGCTGTAGGTGTTTATTCTTCAGGAATAACGCTCACAGTAATTTCTTCTACCACATCATGATGCAAAGCAACGGTAACCTTGTGATCACCTGTTGTTTTAAGTGGGCCTTCAGGCATGCGCACTTCTGATTTAGCAACTTCAATACCACCCTCGGTTAACGCAATTGCGATATCGTTGTTGGTCACAGAACCAAACAAGCGACCATCAACACCTGCTTTTTGAGAGATGCTTAGATTATGATCTTTAAGCTTCTCGCCACGTGCTTGCGCAGCATGTAAGATGGCTTCTTGTTGTTGTTCAATTTCTGCGCGGCGCGTTTCAAATTCAGCTTTATTTGCTTCTGTAGCACGCTTAGCTTTGCCTTGCGGGATTAAGAAATTACGGCCAAAACCGTCTTTCACACGAACGATTTCGCCCAAATCACCTAGGTTAGCAACTTTTTCTAATAAGATAACTTCCATCATTGCCTCCTATTGGTGTTTGTCAGTGTAAGGTAGCAACGCTAAGAAGCGTGCACGTTTCACTGCAGAGGTTAATTGACGCTGATAACGCGCTTTAGTACCTGTCATACGAGCAGGAATGATTTTCGCGTTTTCAGAAATAAAATCTTTTAGTAAGTCCACATCTTTGTAGTCGACTTCTTTAATGCCTTCTGCTGAAAAACGGCAGTAACGGCGACGTTTGTACATATCTCTTGCCATGATAATCTCCTAATATTTATTCTGCAGGTTTTTTGTCAGCTGGCGCTGCAATATCTTTTGCTTCTTTTGCAGGCGCATCTTTAGAAAGGACTGATTTAGATTTTTCTTCCTTCATCATTGGTGAAGGATCAGTCACTGCTTCTTTTTGCGACACAACCAAGTGACGAAGCACTGCATCATTAAATTTAAAGCCTGTTTCTAGCTCAGCTAATATCTCTTGGCTAGTTTCAATATTCATTAGCACATAGTGTGCTTTATGAATTTTTTGGATAGGATAAGCAAGTTGACGACGACCCCAGTCTTCTAGGCGGTGAACGTTACCACCATTTTCTGTGATTAGGGCGCGATAGCGGTCGATCATAGCGGGCACTTGCTCACTTTGATCAGGATGGACAATAAACACTAACTCGTAATGTCTCATGAATGCTCCTTATGGATATAGCCACCTGCTTTTATTATGTTGTCGTTAGCAGTGTAGCAAGGTTAATAAATGATTGCTTTTGATAGCAAGCACAGCATTATAACGTTTGCATTTTTTTTTTCAAGCTTTTCTTAAACACATCATTAAAAAAAGCTACCAATCATTTAGTAGCTTTTTTAATTGCTTCACAGTGTGCTTATGTAATTTTTTTACGGAGCATCACCAAGCCCAAGCCTGCAAGCAGCAAAGCATAGGTTGACGGCTCTGGAACTGCTGAAATAGTGTTTGCTTGGACAGCTAGTAACTGATCAGGCCTACCTACCGTAAATGAGCCTGTATAGGCACTAATACCATAAGCAGATTCACCCAGTATGCTGAGTGTATAGGTGCCAGCAGTGAGTGTTTTCTCACCGATGACCGCTTGGATCACATCATTAAAACTACTGCGGCCGAGCTGAGTGAATCTTGGCTAAACAACTGGACTGAGTGTTTGCGGGTCGAAATCTTGTGCATTTGCACAAACGCTTGCTAGCGCTAGAATGCTAGCAGCAATATGTTTTTTTATGAAAAACTCCAAACTATTATTGATTATTTTTTACGCGAGACGTGGCGCAATTGCTAATACGCGGTGGTTAGGCGTATTAATAAGAAGTGGTCTAATCAGACAAGTTGGGATTTTACTTACATTGTGCTAAGGCATTTCCTAGAAAAGCTAGGGGAATCTTATTCTTATGTGTTGATTTTATAAAGAAGGGATTAAATGTTAATTAAGTGATCCTTAAGGCGCAAGGCAAATTGCACGATTGGCAATGTTGGGTTGTTAAAACCGCCAGTGGTGAAGATAGAGGAGCCTGCGATGTAGAGGTTTTTCGCGCCATAGACTTTACAGTTCTGATCGACAACACCGTATTTTTTTGATGATGACATTCTCGTACCACCCATGTGATGATAGCCCGCGAGTTCGGCATCTTCTGGATAATTATCCCCATTGAGCATCCAATCATCCAATTGTATGCGACCCAAGTCATCTTTGAGCAACCATTGATTAAATGCACTCACAGATTCGGTGACTGTTTTGCGGTCGAGCGCATTTTTTTTCCACTTAAGATCTACCCGCGGAATACCAAAAGCATCGACATCATTAGATAAAGTGACCTGATTATTGGCTTCTGGAGACTGTTCCCAAGCCGCTTTGAAAGTAACGCCGCAGAGTAAATCTTTATTTGCGAGTGCCATGACCTTTTTAGATAAACTAGGCGCTACGCAAAGCAGGTCATTGACCATTTTTTTAGTGCCTTCGTAATTTGTTTTTTCTAAATAAAAGGCACAACCAAGAATATTACGGTTCTTTTGTGCGGCTTCAGTGATCGCATAAAAACGATTATCAGAAACTGGATTTTCAACTAATGCGCGACCAACGTCGAAGTGTGGGTGCTCCATCCAGTATTGCCCTATTGGTGTTTCGGTATCAAACAACTTGTTGCCGTGTAATTTGGCCAACCAAAGCAGGTAACGCGAATTATCAATACCACCCATAGCAAAGACAAATTGCTTGGCTTTAATTTCTAACGCTTGTTTTTTATAGCTAACCACTTTAGCAGAAGTCACAAGGCCAGCGTCTCCAGCCAAGTCGACCAGATTGGCATTCAAATATAACTGAACCTGTTTCGAAGACTTTAAATCATCAATGTATTTGTAACCAAACCGGACAGGCGTCGATATTTTAAATTCAATCTTGCGCACTTCAGCGGTTTTGAGTGTTTGAGTCGATTCAAAGTCATCATCAATCTCAAGTATAGAAGTGGCTTGCTTAAGGTATGGCTGAATTGCGCTTTCATCGATTGGCCAAGCATAATGCTCACCAAACTGATTGCGCTTGAAGTCTATTGGCTCAAAGGTGCGGCAATATCCTGCCCAATGATTGGTTGTTCCACCTAAGAATCTTAGACGAGCACCATCAAGCGGGAAGTA
>CAZCBF010000124.1:0-2395 GCA_964496895.1 uncultured Methylophilaceae bacterium
GCGTAGTGACACAGTGGCGCGTATTGGTGGTGATGAATTTACTATTTTGCTCAATAATGTCGGTGCCACACCAAAAATTATGTCGGTAGCGCAAAAGCTAATAGAACAAACTAACCAATTATTTCATATCGATAACCATGAAATCTCAGTGGGTTGTAGTGTGGGTATTGCAGTATTTCCAGATGCGGGGTCTGATGCTGAGAGCTTGCAAAAACATGCTGATATGGCGATGTATCAAGCCAAGCAAGAAGCGGCTAGTAGCTATCGATTTTTTTCTAAAATGAAAAAAAACAGTTTACATTTTGAAAATCTAACGCCTAATGATTTAAAACAATTAGTTACTGAGCGTAAACTAGAAATTAGTTATACCCCTCGAGTTGATCTAAAGACAAATCAGGTTACTGTGATTGAAGTCAATCCAATATGGCATCACGAACGTTGGGGTGATCAATATTATGAAGATTTCGCGAGTTCTATTGATAACAATGAAACCTTACGAATATTAACCGAGTGGATGTTTGCTCAGGGGTTGATTCATCGAACTAAATTAAAAGCTTTACAAAAAATCACTTTATCCTTTGTAATCGATAGTCAGCAGTTACAATCTAGCCGATTTTGTTATACGGCAAAAAAAATTATGGGTAAATATCGTATTGATCCCGCGAGTATCGAGTTTTCTATGTTGCATCGAAATGAGCGGCGTGAAAGTGAATTTATTGAAGCTTGCGTTGAAAATATACATGCAATAGGTTCGCGTTTTAGTCTGCATCGATTTGGGGAAAGCACCTTTAGCTTAGCAAGCATGCAAAATTATAATATATCAACATTGCATCTTGATCATACCTTGTTAACAACGGCTATTTCAAATAAAGAAGATGCAAAATTAGTTGAAGTTCTGGTCAACCTTGCCAATAGCTTACAAAAAGATGTTGTTGCGGATGGTGTGGCAACTAAGGGCCATCGAGAATTATTACGCGCAATGGGTTGTCATCAGGTAAAAGGCAAAGTAGTCGGTGAAAACTTGTTATTACCGCAACTAAAAGCATTTTTAGATAAAACTGAAACAGAGAATAATACACAGTAAAGTGTAAATTTTATTGATCAAAACCTTTAAAAGCAATCACTTCGCTTAAATCCCTTCTATGTATTACCTTATTATTTTTAAATCTACAATGGTTTTTGCTACTTTTAAAATACGCTCATAAGCTCTTACAGATAAGCCTAAACATTTAATAGTGTTAACTTAGTCAGGCCGTACAACGGCAGGAATATTTACTTGAGCGGTTATTTAAATCACCACAAGGACACCAATAACAGCTCAAAGATTGTTGCATTTTTAGGCAATTGATTTTATCATCAGTGTAAAGTGATGCGTAAGAAAGTAGCAATGTAAAGTTTTATTTTAGTTTATAGCCCTAAAATCAACAAAGGATTAGGTTTTAAGTTGAATAAAAATAATAATAATAAACTTTCTTCTGAAAACTCTTCAGCAAAGACCTCTTCTGCAAATGGATTAAATAAAGATTCTATCAATTTGCCTAAAGGCGGAGGCGCCATTAGTGGAGTCTCAGAAAAATTTTCAGCCAATCCTGTCACAGGCACTGCTTCTTTTAGTATTCCCCTTCCCTCATCTCCAGCTCGTGGCTTTCAGCCAGAGCTAACCTTATCTTATGACTCTGGAGGTGGTAATTCAGTATTTGGATTAGGCTGGAATATTAATGTTGCTTCTATCGTTCGTAAAACAGATAAAGGTTTGCCTACCTACCAAGATCGTCAAGATACTGATGTTTATACCTTGAGTGGTGCAGAAGACCTTGTTCCTTTTTTATCAGATCAATCCACTGATTGGTCTGAAGTTATCAATACGATTGTTTTCGCGGGAAAAGTTTGGGAAGTAAAGCTGTACCGCCCTCGTATAGAATCTGGTTATTCTAAAATTGAACGCTGGCGTGATACCGCTTCTCATGTAATTTGGTGGCGAACCGTTTCAAATGCAAATGTCACAACGGTATTTGGCTACAATGATGAAGCTTGTATTTTCGAGCCAGGCAATCGCGCTAAAACCTATCGTTGGATGATTGATTTTACCTATGACGATAAAGGCCATGTGACTTTATACAAATATAAACGTGATAATACGAATCAAGTACCTTTTCATCAAGCACATGAACAACACCGTCAAGATAAACTTTGTTCTCAGTCTTACCTTAAAAAAGTCTTATACGGTATTAAAGAATCGCGCATTAAAACCCATTTAAGTGATGAAGATTTATTTAACCATCACTTTGATGAACGTGACTTTCATTTTCAGACCGTATTAGATTACGGCGATCATAATGACTTAGCTGATGGCTCGGTTTCATCAAACGCAGATATTGATGATTGGCCTACTCGT
>CAZCBF010000124.1:2405-2623 GCA_964496895.1 uncultured Methylophilaceae bacterium
TTCAAACTATCGTGCAGGGTTTGAAGTAAGGACCTATCGTCGATGCAAGCGAGTGATGTTATTCCATGACTTTCCTGAGCTAGGCGACCAAGCAGAGCTTATCAGTTCGCTAAACCTTACTCATGATGATACGCAAGAAGGCTTTAGTTTTTTAACGCAAATTCAACAAACAGGCTATAAACGTGAAGGCGAGCAGTTGGTATCAGCATCCATGCCAG
>CAZCBF010000124.1:2633-5164 GCA_964496895.1 uncultured Methylophilaceae bacterium
CAATATCACTATCAGCCGCATGCTTGGAGTGAGCAGTTACAAACTGTTGAGCAATCCAGTTTAGCCCATACGCCTGCAGGTGTGGACGGACAGCAACATCAATGGGTGGATTTATATGGTGAAGGCCTAAGCGGTATCCTTACCGAGCAAGCAGGCGCATTGCAATATAAGCAAAATATTGGCAATGCAAACTTTGCAGAAGCAAAAAAAGTGAGTCTATCCCCATCATTAAAAGGGTTGGGTAATGGTTGGCAATTTCAAGACTTGGAAAGTAATGGCATCAAGTCACTTGTCACTACGAATGGTGTTGCTAAAGGCTATTACCAGTTTGATGATGCGGGTTTAAATGAAAAAGAATGGCAACACTTCATCCCGTTCAAACAAATACCGAATATCAATTTTAACGATCCAAATTTAAAAATTATCGATTTAAATGGCGACGGTAAAGCAGACCTGCTTATCACCGATGATCAAGTCATGCGATGGTATCCATCATTGGGTAAAGATGGTTATGATGAAGCGCAATTTGCCACGCAAGATGCAGAAGAAAGCTCGCCAAACATTATCTTTTCAAACGAATCTGAATCTATTTTCACTACGGATATGACGGGAGATGGTCTTAGCGATATTGTCCGCATTCGCAATGGTAGCGTGGTTTATTGGCCTAACTTAGGCTATGGCAAATTTGGTGCTAAGGTCACCATGTCAAACGCTCCGCATTTTAATCACCCAGATTTATTCACCGCTAACCATATTCGGTTGGCTGATTTAGATGGTTCAGGCACAACCGATATTATTTATTTAGGTAAAAATGAATTCCAATACTGGTTAAATAACAGTGGCAATGACTGGAGTGAGACTCATAAAACTCTAAATCCTTTTCCCAATATTGATAACCTCAGTACGATATCAGTGATGGATTTACTCGGTACGGGTACTGCTTGTGTTGTTTGGAGTAGTCCACTACCTAGCGCCAATGGTGCGATTCGTTACATGGATTTAATGGCAGGTCAAAAGCCGCATTTAATGCAGTCGTATGCCAATGGCTTTGGTAAAACAGTGAAGCTTCACTACACGCCATCCACACAATTTTATTTAGACGATAAAGCCAAAGGTGAGCCTTGGGTCACCAAGTTACATTTTCCTGTCCATTGTTTAAGTAAAGTTGAAACGATAGATAGTATTACTGGCGCGCGCTTTGCTAGTCGCTATAGCTACCATCATGGATATTATGATCATGCTGAACGAGAATTCAGAGGCTTTGGCCGTGTCGATCAAACTGACACGGAAGAGTACGAACATTTTGTAAAAGCGAATAGCAGTAATGTACAAGAACGTGTTTTACATCAAACCCCTGCATTGGTAAAAACATGGTTTCACAATGGTGCTTACCTCGATCAAGAAAGAATCCTCACTCAATACCAAACCGAATACTGCGATCATGAAAATTCAGACTATGCACATTTAGCAGAATTCCAATTATCTCAACCTAAACTGCCAGATGACTTAACAGCGGCAGAATGGCGCGAAGCTTTACGTGCTTGCAAAGGCATGGCGCTAAGAACGGAAACCTATGGTTTAGATGGCACTGACAAACAAGATAAACCGTTTTCGATTGCTTATAACACTTGCGAAATTAAACGCGTACAAACCAAAGCCAACAATCGACACGCAGTGTTTCAAGTTGTAAACACAGAATCTATGTCATTGACTCTAGATCGCAACCCCGCAGACCCACGTATTAGTCATAACCTACTACTCAAAACAGATGATTATGGTCAGCCATTAGTCTCTGCGGTGGTGAGTTATGGGCGCAATCCAAATGAAATAGATGGAGCACATCCACAAGAAGTCCAACAAGCCCAGTTGCAAGCACATTGCGTTATTTCAGAAGTGGAATATACCAACGATAGTTATGGTTTACTTGGGCAGCATCAAACTAATCAATTTGATGCGACACTTCGCGCACCAGCTGTATGGAAAAACAATAGTTACCAATATGGTATTAACGATTGGCAATGGGCTGATGGTGCTTATTCCCCGCATGCACTACTCACAGCATTTGATGCGATTGACTCCGAAGATTATGTTGCCTACCTCCGCGAACAGTCTAATGAAGACTTTGCAGATGTGAACTCAGGTGAAGTCCGTTTATTGGGTAGTAGCCAGAATTATTTTGCGAATGATGCGCTAACGGATTCATTGCCAGCAGGCATACAAGGTCAAACCGGCATTGGCTGGAATAGTTACCAATTAGCTTTTACCCCCTCAGTCATCGAGCATATCTATGGTAATAAGGTAGCTGTTGATTCACTCGATGGAAACTATATCGACATCAACAATGATGGCAACTGGTGGGTAGGTTCTGGCTATGCAATTTATCAAAAATCAGGTGAAACAACGCCACCACAAGAACGTTTTTACCTCCCTTATGGCGCACGTGATGCATTGGGTGCTGCCAGTTGGACACAGTTAGATCATTATCTACTATTGCCAGAAAGCAGCGCAGTGAGCCGTGTTGGTTACGATGC
>CAZCBF010000125.1:0-5150 GCA_964496895.1 uncultured Methylophilaceae bacterium
ACGTTGCCGCCTATGTATTACAGATCGGCAATGAAATCGTTGATGTTGCGCCAGCAGCGCCGAGCGTTTCTATTGTTACGCCCACCTCACCGGCCAACTATAACTTAGGTGAAGAAATCACCATTAGCGCGACCGCCAGTGACAATGATGGTGAAGTGGTGAGTGTGAAATTTTATGTCGGCGATTTAGAGGTTGGCCGTGCAGATAATGCACCGTTTACCATGCAACGTAGTGATGCGCCGCCTGGCATTTACGAAGTCTTTGCCCGTGCCACTGATAACACTGGTCTCAGCACAGAGAGTACGCCTATCACTGTGATTGTGACGGATACCAACAATATCGCGCCTGAAGTCACCATTGACGTGCCATTATCACCAGCAAACTATCAGCTTGGAGACATCATAACCATCACCGCAGAGGCTTCTGATAGTGATGGCAGCATTGACCGCGTTGATTTCTATGTGGGCGACTTACTCATTGGGCAGGCGTTTGAAGCGCCATACTCAATAAGCCGTAATGATGCGCCTCTAGGTAGTTATCTTGTCGAGGCGCATGCTTATGATAATCAAGGTGTTATAACCATCAGCAGCCCGATTACTGTGAATGTGATTGACTAAATACGATAACTGATTATTTCAGTTGAAACTGCTGATTGCTGAGTAGCTCTTGCAAGGCATTAGCACTGATTGATTTACCCAAATAGGCACCAAACTTTTTCGCCAAACGTGTTGGAAAATCTTCTTGGTAAGTGAAATCAACCATATTTTCTTCTTTAATCACTTCACGTGCCACATAACCAGCACTACCCTGCGCATCGGCTAAGCCTAATTTAATACTCTGTGTACCGTTCCAAAATAAACCACTGAATAATTCAGGCGTTTCTTTCAAGCGATCACCACGGCCTTCTCTAACTACCGTTTTAAATTGCTCATGAATTTCGCTTAACAAGGTTTTAGCAAAGTCCACGTGTTTAGGGTTGACTGGTGAAAAAGGATCGAGCATGGCTTTGTTCTCACCTGCAGTGAGTAATCGACGCTCAACGCCCACTTTTTCCATCACTTCTGTAAAACCATAGCCATCCATCAGCACACCAATTGAGCCGACGATACTACCTTTATCGACAAAGATTTTATCTGCTGCTACTGCAATATAATAACCACCAGAAGCACAGATATCCTCAACCACGGCATAAACAGGCGTTTTAGGGTGTAGCTCTCGTTGACGATGGATTTCATCATTGATAATCCCTGCCTGCACTGGGCTACCGCCTGGACTATTAATCTTTAAAATCACGCCTTTGGTGGCTTCATCATCAAAAGCACTTTGTAAACTGCTCACCACAGCTTCGGCATCCACATCACCACCGGCTTGAATCACACCAGCAATATTAATGACTGCAGTATGATTTTTAGACAATGCTTTACCTCCACCAATCAAGCCCATGGCGTAAAACAAGAGTACAAATAAATACGCAAATGTCAGAATCTTGAAAAAAGTACCCCAGCGCCTAGCGGTACGCTGCTCTTTTAGTGAGGAAGTCGCCAGTTTTTCTAATACATTTTGCTGCCAACGATTATCGTTTGTAGCGTTATTGCTTGGTGTCTGTTCTGACATAAAAATATTCGTTTCATCCCAATCAGGTTTAAGGTATAAGCTTACGCAAAATACTGCGCAGCAGACTGTAAATCAACAGTTATTTTCTGGTCTTCTTCGACCACTTGCATGGGCTTTAGTTGCCGCCCCTTACATGGGCCTTCCACACATTCACCCGTATCAGGCGTATAACAAGCACCATGTGTGGCACAAATGAGATAGTCTTTGCTCGCTGTAAAAAACTCACCTTGCTGCCAATCTAGTTCAACTGGCACATGGGCACATTGATTGACATAAGCGTAGACTTGACCTTGATAGCGAATCACAAACCCAGTGGCATATTCGCCATACATTGGCATGTTAAAGCGCAAACCGAGGCTGGCCTCTTTAAGGTCAGCGCTATCAAATGTGACGTGCATTGGTGTCATGGCCTTAGGCGTGTTGCAATAACCATTCACACAGCGCAGAAGAATCATCAAATTGAGCAATCGGGTTTAGATTTTCCCATTGTGCCGCTTTTTGGGCACCATACGTGACGCCAATACTCTTAACTCCTGCGTTCTCCGCCATCTGCAAGTCATAACTAGTATCACCAATCATCACACATCGCTCTGGCATCACCACCATATCATCCATTAACTCATCGAGCATTTGTGGATGCGGTTTAGAAAAGCATTCATCTACGGTCCGTGTACCCTGAAAATACTGCCCTAAACCCGTATTCTGAAGTGCATTATTTAAGCCTCTACGCCCTTTTCCCGTGGCTACTGCCAGCTTGTAGCCGCGATGGCTCAGTGTTTTGATCGTATCAGCGATACCCGCAAAGAGTAAGATCTCACCTTCACTGGCAAAATAATTTTTGCGATATTCAGCGGCTAATTCAGCTGCTTTGGCTGCGGATAGATCACCAAAGAGTGTTGTAATCGACTCATTTAAGCCCAAACCAATGATACTGCGCGCCTCTTCGGCTGTAATGGTAGGCAAGCCAACTTTTTGGGCTGATTTTAGAATAGACATAGTGATCATACCGGTTGAATCTGCAACGGTACCATCCCAGTCCCAAATAATGAGGTCAAATTGTTTTGCCATGTTTATTACGCCAAATCCAATAAAAAGCCTATCAAATCATGCAAAGATGATACCAGCATTGCAATAAAATAAAGACTAAAAAAGCAGGTGAAAACCATCGGTTTATGATGATGCATTTAAGCGTTAGATTCAATGATGTCGATAAAGTTTTGTAAAGGCCCTGACAATGGTGCTATGAGCTGCAAAGGCGTACCCTCCAATGGGTGCGCTAACGCTGTTTGATAAGAATGTAAAAACATACGCTTTATGTGACGCTTGGCTAACACTTTATTGAGGCTAAAATCACCGTATTTATCATCACCGACAATCGGAAAGCCAAGATGCGCCAATTGCACCCTTAATTGATGCGTACGACCAGTGATCAACTGCGCTTCAAGCAGACTATAATCTCCTAGCGATGATTTAAATTGCTTGTTTAATCGAAAAATCGTCGCTGAAGACTGACGCTGATGATAGCGATCTTTTTTAATATCAGTCACAACATTCACACGTCGTTCACCATTGGGTAAGGTGTACTTTTGTAGGTCTAGTTTCACTTTGCGTTTGGCATCTGGCCATAAGCCTTTGACGAGCACTAGATAACGTTTATCCGTTTCATTATTACGTATCAACTGATGCAAAGCGACTAATGCGCTGCGTTTTTTAGCAACCATCAACACACCAGAGGTTTCACGGTCTAATCGATGCACCAGCTCTAAATACTTAGCCTTTGGGCGCTCCTGACGCAGTTGCTCAATCACCCCGAGTGATATTCCACTGCCGCCATGCACTGCAATGCCTGCCGGTTTATCAATGATCAGCATGGCTGCATCTTCGTAAATGATTGGCAATTCATATTTTGATTTGATAATTTGCGCGGGCTTCTCTGAGGCAGTTGCTGTTCTGACTGGTGGGATGCGCACGATATCATTCATTGCCAATCGCGCATCAGCAGAAACGCGCTTTTTATTGACACGCACCTCGCCACTGCGCAAGATACGGTAAAGGTGGCTTTTAGGCACGCCTTTGAGTATTTTTTGTAAAAAATTATCAATGCGTTGCCCTTCTGAGGCTTCATCAATCGTAACAAAACGTACTGCTGGGACTGATGACATAGTATAGTCTTCTTTATTCACTTTAAGGCTTATGGCTGATGGGCTTATTATTGATAGGATGTTTTGAATGCAAAAAATAGAATTCGAACTTTTTTTAAGAAAAACAAGTAAATTCTTGATCAACAACCACTTATTAACAAAATAATGATTGCATTACAAGCGTAAAATATTTTAAACTATCAGTTAGTTTTAATATATCGTTTATTGAAATTGCATGACAAGACAATAAAGGTAATATCGCACACCTCTATACAAGTTGCGATACAAAATTTAAAGAGCGTTAATGTCACTCGTTGATAGCGCAATGACTTAAAGACAACAACTGACAATAAAGTCAGATTATTATAAAAGATACAAAGCAAAGGTGCTTATACCTTTGCTTTATGGAAGTTTGGAAATTTTATTGAGGCGCTGGACAATAGTAAATGCGCGCTCAACAAAGACAGTTCAATACAGAAGCACATTGATGCGAAAATAATTAGCACAATGCATCATGCTACGATTTATGTCTGACAGTAAGATTGGCTTTTAACGCCATGTAGATTCGGATAATAATAGCAATCGAAATACAGTGTATTGATACTTAGCGATAAAACCATCTTAAATACAGATGTGTATTCATCAAAATCAAACCTCTCCCCCACTTTTCTACCCCTGTCTTAAGTTTTTGTTTCGCGTGTGACTCACATCAGTATTGATGTCGCCAGGAGAACAATAATGAAAAGAATGCTATTCAATGCTACGCAATCAGAAGAATTACGCGTAGCCATTGTAGATGGTCAAAAACTAATTGACCTTGATATCGAACATGCAGGTAAAGAGCAACTAAAGAGTAATATTTACAAGGGTGTTATTACCCGTATAGAACCCTCTCTAGAAGCAGCCTTTGTCGATTATGGTATGGAGCGTCATGGCTTTTTACCTTTTAAGGAAGTCGCCAAATCCTACTACCAAAAAGGTGCAGACAACCGAGCGAGTATTAAAGAAGCACTGAAAGAAGGCCAAGAAGTTGTTGTCCAAGTGGATAAAGACGAACGTGGCAACAAAGGTGCAGCACTCACCACTTATATCTCATTAGCAGGTCGTTACTTAGTATTAATGCCTAACAACCCGCGTGGGGGTGGTGTTTCTCGTCGTATTGAAGGTGAAGACCGTAACGAATTGCGTGATGCCATGTCTCAGTTAGACACGCCTAAAGGTATGAGTATTATTGCGCGTACTGCCGGTATTGGCCGTACTGTCGAAGAGTTGCAATGGGATTTACATTACCTGACTCAGCTTTGGACTGCGATTGATGATGCCTCAAGCTTACAGGCAGGCGCTTATTTAATCTATCAAGAAGGTAGCTTAGTGATCCGTGCTATACGCGATTAC
>CAZCBF010000126.1:0-5143 GCA_964496895.1 uncultured Methylophilaceae bacterium
TCACTCAATGGTGTGGCTAGTGCAACAGTATGCAAACGACAAGTGGTATAACTTGTCGAAAGGTCTATAGCAATGATGTTGTCGGCAAATGCAGTCTCTTGCATGGCCAGGTCCCCCAATATGATAGCCATAATTAAAACACGAAAATAATTGCTCACGTGAAATTAAGCTGTAATCAAGCAAAATGATGTGGCTTGCTCAAACCTAGATATACTTTAGGTATAGCATCTGTTATCTTTTTGAATAACTCAATAAGAAAACACCTCAAATCATGTCTAATTTTACGATAGCTAGCTTTAATACCAAAAACCTCATAGGCTCAGACAAAGAGTATTATCGATTTGAATCTTACACGCCTGAAGAGTACGCATGGAAAGAAAACTGGCTGGCGGACCAACTGTATGCCATGAATGCGGATATTGTTTGCTTTCAAGAAATCTTTGAACAAGCGGCCTTAGAATCGGTAATAGACCATTTTAATATTACCGCGGCCGAGCTTAATGATAACGTGATCCCTGATCAATCAAAGCGATATCGTCGCAAGGCAATCTTTCACAAGCTAAAAGTGAAACAATATCAAAAGGATCAATTATTTTTCGCGTCAAATGACCAAGATGGCAAGCCAGGACAGCGCAGGCCAGGTTTGGCAATGGTGTCGCGCCACGGCTTTGAAGAAACGCCAATGGTCATACAAACCTTAGCAGAGCCGATTACAATACAATTTCCTGCGTTAGATAAAAGCAATGGAGTAGCGGGTGAATTCACAATTAAGTCTCTGTCTCGACCTATTATCAAGGCAAAGGTAAAAGTAGGTAAGCAAGTACTTACTATCTATAACTGTCACCTTAAATCAAAGTTGGGTGAGTACTTACTATCAGATGGTCAGTCTTATCCTGATGAGTTCAACCTTTTAAGCTATGATCCTGCTGCGCGTGCCTTAGGCGAACTCAGAGCGATGCTCAGAAGAAGTGCAGAGGCTTATGTGTTACGCAAATATATTGCACAATCCATCGATGCTGGTGAAGCTGTCATGGTCATGGGCGATTTCAACGACAGTGAATATTCCGTGTCATCAAGCATGATTAAAGGTGAAAAACCATTTAAAAATTACGCATGGATGCGTCGTCACGATGCTGAGCATAAGGGCGATCGTTATTCGGATGAAGAAGATAAGGCGATTCGCGAGCAGATTGAAAAATACCAACTACAATCAGCTGAGATGCAATTTATCAAAAATAGTCAGCGCGATATGGTCTATACCACGGCGTTTAATGGTGTCTATGAGAGTATCGATCAAATCTTGATGTCTAAAGCGCTTATCGATGGTTCTGTTAATGCGGTTGGTAAGATGGATTACTTTAGCGTATTTAACGATCACATTACGAATGGTGCGCATGATGAAGCACCTTACAATAAGCTGGCTTCAGATCATGGGCAGATCATGGCGCATATGCGGTTATTTGATTAAGGGCAACGTATAGCAATAAAAAAAACCGCTAAATAGCGGGCCTAATCTGAGGGGGAGATCAGATTTAGAAGTTGTAGATTAATGTTGCACGACCAGTGAGTGGTGAGCCAGGCGTAATGTTATTGGTGTTATGCCCATATAATGCATACGATTTATCGGTTAAGTTTTCGATGTTGACTTGTAGTCTTAAGTTATCAGTAAAGTCAGCAAACACGGCAGCATCATAGCGTGTATAACCAGACATGATTGTGGTTGCAGAAGTTGTTTCTAATGCAGCTAAGCGTTCAGAGACACTCACTACACCTAAAGCAACAGCCCAAATGTCGTTGACTTGATATTTGTTCCATAATGAAAGTGAACGATCTGGCGTGTTAGCTAATTGCGCACCGTCTGGCGCACTACCAATATCTTCGGTTAACTTACCATCTTGCAAGGTTAAAGCGGCGATAGTAGACCATTTATTGGTGACTTGACCAGATAAGCTGAGTTCAAAACCTTTGGTTTCTTGGCCATCAACCAAAATGGTAAGTGCTGCATCATTAGGGTCATTGGTGATGACGTTTTCACGCTCAAGTTTGTAAATAGCAGCATTTAATGCCAACTTGGGTGTGATATCCCATTTTGCACCAATCTCTTGGTTGATAAATTTTTCAGGCCTGAATGAGGCATTATCAATATTGCCGCGAAGTGAGATCAATTGGTCGCCAGCACGTGGCACCTTTGTCATACTATAGTTAGCATAGATTGATACTGGCTCAACAGGTTTGTAGATTAAACCAGCACGCGGAGAGACTAAATTATCACTAATATCCGCTGACTGTCCGTTTTTGATATCAGTATAGTCAATATCAACATCATCATAACGTACACCAATAATGGCCTGCCATTTGTCGTTGATTTTAATCTGATCTTGCAAAGACACAGCAAACACACTGACATCAACTTCTTGATTGCGGTCTATATTGGTAAAGGCTGTAACATCGGAAGCAGGCACGAATGGATTAGCAACATTTACCGTGAATGAACTTGTAGAAGGTTTCAAGCGGCGGTTAGTATTATCTTGTGCGGTGTACTCAAAACCACCTAATAACTTATGTTCAAAACTGCCAGTATTTAATGTATAGATTAAATCTGTCTGGTTACTGAAGTTTTCACGATCAGTCTCATCACGATAAGCTTTAATGGTTAAGTTGCCATCAGCTCCAACAGCGCTGCCAGCATATAAGTTTTGATAAAATTTATTGTAATTAGCGGCTCTTGTGCGATTGCGTAATTTAAGGCCATTATCAAAGTCATGCTCAAACATGGCATTAAAAGCGGACACCTCTGACTGGTTAGGACTTAAATCAGCATTACCAAAGAATTGACTGTAATCATCTAAATCATATGGACGATTATCAAGATTGTCGCCATCGGCACCTTGAATACTTGGGAAACCACGATCACCAATACGGCGGTCTTTAAAGTACTCAACGCCTAATGTGATTTTAGTCGCATCATTGGGTTTAATCGTCACTGTTGGGTTTATACCAAAGCGCTCTAGATCAACACCACTGCGGTATGAGTCAGAATTTTCATAAACGGCATTGACTCTAAAAGCGACGTCATCAGTCAGGCCTTGACCCAAATCGATTTGTGCACGTTGGTGGTTATAAGCGCCATAACTTAAACGCAATTCTTTTACAGGGTCCCAGCCAGCTTGTTTTGTTACACGGTTGATAATCCCGCCAGCACCGCCACGGCCAGAGACCATGCCGTTAGCACCCTTAACAACTTCAACACGTTCAGTGTTATAAAGATCACGGAAGATTTGCACATCGTCGCGCATGCCATCCACAAACAAGTCACTAGTCGTTTGGTTGCCACGGAAGATAATGGCATCACGATTACCTTCGCCTTGGGCACCTTGTACACCGGGAACGTATTCAACTGCTTGCGTTAGGCTTTGTATCGATAAATCTTTGACCACATCTTCAGTAATCACTGAGATTGATTGTGGTACATCAATGAGTGGCGTATCGGTACGCGTTGCAGAGATCGTGCTTGTCGCTTTGTAACCAATCACTGGTTGTGTGTCACTGACGATGTGATCAACCACTTCAATGGTATTTAGCTTTTCGGATTCTTCAGCTTTAACAGCAGCTGGTAGCAATAATGTTGCTCCAAGCATAATGCCTACAGAGCTTAATAGTGCACTGTGAACTGCACTAAACGTAAAGACTTTCATTGTTACTCACTTAAATTATTCATGTCGTGCTTAGATTATATACTACGAATGAGATCGATTATCATTTGTATTATCAAAAGTGTTACGACATTAATAAAAAAATATACCGATACAAAAAAATGTTGTGAATAAACAACAAGAAATGTTGATTGGTGTTAGATACGTTTTGTTGATGAATAATCACTTCTTGAGTCATCAAAAAAGTATGCATTCTTAAAAATAGGGCATAACGGTATATGTCATTCAGCCTATACAGGCATAGGTATGCTGGTAGATTGTTTGTTTTTGTTGTTAAGCGATAATGTTGGCAAGTTATTAATACTGATAATCAATGATCAAAAGTAGAAACAATTAATAACGTAACGTTACGCATCTGAGACAATTAATGTCATTGAAGAAGCGTATACACAATTTAATACTTTACTAAAAAGCGAAATGCAAGAGATTAAGAATACTTCACCGATTACTCGACTAAAGCAACTTATCACACGAGAGCAAGAAGACATTCGTTTGTTATTAATGTTATCTCTTGGATACGGTATTTTGACGATTGCTATGCCATTGGCAGTACAAACATTAGTAAATAGTGTTGTGATTGGCGGCGTTATTCAACCACTGATCATTGTCTCTGTCATTTTGCTGGCACTGTTAATACTATCCAGCATTATTTATCTTTCAGAAGTCTATTTGGTTGAAATTATTCAGCGTAGGGTTTTTGTACGGCTATCTTTTCGTATTGCCAAAAATATGAATGGGGTACGCTTATCAGCCTATGAGCAGCAAAACCCAGTAGAGCTAATGAATCGTTTTTTTGATGTGATGACGATTCAAAAAGCTGCCGCCACCTTACTCACGCTCTCACTCACTGCCTTATTACAGGGTTTTATTGGGAGTCTTATTATACTTTTCTATAGTGTCTATTTTGCAGGACCAGTCATCGTTATCGCGTTTGTGCTTTTTTGGATTGTGTTCATCCTTGGAAAGTCTGCGCAAGAAACGGCGATAAAAGAGTCAACGAGTAAATATAAAATGGCCGCTTGGCTTGAGTACCTTGCAAAAAACACGGTACTGACTAAGTTTTTTAATGCAAAGTCCAGAACGCTCTACACCACTGATCAGCTTGCAATAGATTACGTCAATAAGAGAAAAAAACACTTCGGTATATTGTTAAAACAGCGCATTGGTATTTTTACCATGTACACCTTATTGGGGACTGGTATTTTGGTCATGAGTGGTTTGTTGGTGATCAATGGCGTGATTAATATCGGTCAATTTGTTGCGGCAGAATTGATTATCTTCGGTGTATTGACCGCTTTTGTTAGATTTGTAAATAAGCTCGACAGCTTTTATGACATGCTAGCAGCGATGCATAAAGTAGGTGTCTTATTAGATTTACCACAAGAGAGTGAGCAGACTCAACATCACCTCAATCAGGTCAAAAGCCTGCA
>CAZCBF010000127.1:0-5111 GCA_964496895.1 uncultured Methylophilaceae bacterium
GGCGGCCATCGCGGGCTGCTACTTATTGGGCGAATGCACATCGACTGTTAAACTTAGGCATAAAAACACCGCAGCCGATTGCGTTATACGAGGCCAGAACTGCTGGTGTGCTACGCCATCAAGCTTATGTGGTCACGCGTTACCTCGATGCACCTGATATGGCCGAATTTTTTCAGCTGACGCGAGATAGTCACTTGCGCGCGAGCGCAGTAAAGCGCATGGTTGAATTGCTACTGCGCTTGTCATTACTCAAACTATCACATGGTGATTTAAAAGCCAATAATATAAAAGTCTTGCCAGATGGTAGCCCAGTCTTGATCGATTTGGACAGTATGCAACAGCATCGATTCAGTGGTCGCGCACAAAAAGGGCACGTAAAAGACCTGAAACGCTTCATGAAGAATTGGCAAGGGCAACAAGCGTTGTATAATGCATTCCTTAAAAATTTTAAAGTTATCTATTCAGAGCATGCGCCATTGGTTACTGCTGGCTTGATAACGGTATAAAAAGAGTTAACACATGATTGTATTAGGTTTATCTGGCGCGTTAGGACACGATGCAGCAGCAGCGTTGTTAATCGATGGTGAAATCATCGCGGCTGCAGAAGAAGAGCGTTTTATTCGCGATAAACATGCTAAAGGAAAGTTTCCATACGAAGCGGCTAAATTTTGTTTGGCGCAAGCGGGCATTAAGCCAGAAGAAGTTGATTTAGTTGCTTTTCCCTATGCGGAAATACCCCTAACCAGTAAAGCCAGATGGCATTATGCTAAGCGCTACTGGTATGCGCCAGATCGTGCATTGGATGCTATTTTTAATGGAAACCGTCGCTTCAGGCGCAATCGTGATAAGTCATTAGCGTTAATGCAAGAGTTAGGCATTACTAATGCGAAGTTTGTACCTGTCGAGCACCATCTTGCGCATGCATCTAGTGCGTATCATTTCTCAGGCTTTAAAGAAAGAACGGCGATTGTTGGGATCGATGGTAAGGGTGAATATGCGACGACCTTCTTTGGCTATGGTGAAAACGGTAAGATACACAAGATCAAAGAATTCTATGATCCAGATTCGCTTGGCGGTTTGTATGGTGCAATTACCGAATATCTCGGTTTTGACATGCTCGATGGTGAATTTAAAGTCATGGGCATGGCGCCCTATGGCGACCCTGAGCGTTATGATCTTTCTGATTTAGCCAAATTTGAACATGGTGAATTGATCATTAATACCCGTTTGGTTAATGTTGTGGGCTTACGTCGCTATAAAGAAAATGGCAAAGGCTATTACTTCACACCAGCGCTTGTGAAGCGTTTGGGGCCAAAACGCAAAGGTGATGAAATCGATGACCCTTATATCCACTATGCCGCATCGATTCAGGCATTACTGGAAAAGCTCGCCTTGGAAATGATTGAATATTACGTTGGCGATATCATTCGTGAGACAGGACGACTTGCCATGGCAGGCGGTGTAGCCTTGAATGTTAAGCTAAATCAACGTATTATTGAGCTACCACACGTGAAAGAGCTTTTTGTCCAGCCAGCAGCTGGCGATAACGGCTCATCATTAGGCGCTGCCAGCTATGCAGCAGAGGCAGCTGGCGATACCATCCAAAAGATGCAACATGCTTACTTGGGACCATCCTTTACCAATGAAGCCTGCATTGCAGCCTGTGAAACACATCCAGAAAAACCAATTTTTACTAGAGTCGATGATGGCGCTAAACGAGCGGCAGAGTTACTCGCTCAAGGCAATCCATTGGCTTGGTTTCAAGGTCGAATGGAGTTTGGGCCCCGAGCACTGGGTTGCAGAAGTATTTTAGGCGATCCGAGCCACCCAGGGGTCGCTGATCGTATTAATGCTCAGATTAAATACCGTGAGCGCTGGCGACCATTTTGCCCGAGTATGTTAGATACAGTGGCAGAAGATATTTTACAAACGAGCCATCCATCGCCGTATATGACCTTTACGTTTGATGTGGCAGAACAATGGAAGACACGGATTCCTGAGGTAGTGCACGAAGATGGTACTGCACGTGCGCAAGTAGTAACAGAAGCGACTAATCCTAAATATTATGCGCTGATTAAACACTTAGAAGCATCGAGAGGTAATGCGGTAGTATTGAATACATCGCTTAACCGGCGTGGAGAGCCGATGATCTGTAGCCCGACAGATGCTTTGAATATGTTTTTTGGCTGTGACTTAGAATATCTGATGCTAGAAGATGTTTTAGTCACCAAGCCGAAAAAATAAGTAACTTATTGATTAAAAACCACGACTTAGATGCCTTAGCTTGTTTGACGGTCTTGAGTCGTTTAAGGGATAATCAACACTATTATAAAATGACCGCCAAAGGCGGCAGACGATAAAAAAGAGTAGAGAGACTATGAAACAATCCCATGTTGAAGTTACCGAGCGGATTATAGAACGCAGTCGTCAGACGCGTACCGCTTATCTGCAACGTTTGGAAGCGATCAAAAATCGAGACAAAGGTCCTGATCGATTGGGTTGCGCCAATATTGCACATGCTTTTGCTGCAATGCCGCAAAATGACAAGCTGAAAATTTATGCCGAAAAACCAACGCATATTGGCATTGTCAGTGCATACAATGAGATGCTTTCAGCACATCAGCCTTATGTTGCGTATCCGGATCTTATCCGAGAAGAGGCCAGTAAATATGGTGCGACCACGCAAATGGCGGGCGGTGTGCCAGCCATGTGTGATGGCATTACCCAAGGTGAGCCTGGCATGGAGCTATCACTCTTTAGCCGTGACACCATTGCAATGGGGGCTTCAGTAGGCTTATCACATGACGTGTTTGATGCCGCCATTATGTTGGGTGTATGTGACAAGATTGTTCCTGGATTATTAATTGGTGCATTGCATTTTGGCCATTTGCCAACGATCTTTATCCCAGCCGGACCAATGCACACAGGTTTAGATAACGGTGCAAAATCAAAAGTACGTGAGCAATTTGCCGCAGGCGAAGTTGATCGTGATGCATTGCTTGCATCAGAATCTAAAGCGTATCATGGTGCGGGTACTTGTACTTTTTATGGTACAGCCAACAGTAACCAGATGTTGTTAGAGGCAATGGGTTTACACGTGCCAGGTGCAGCATTTGTGCACCCACATGATGGGCTAAGAGAAAGTCTTACCCGCGAAGCGGTGCGTATGGTGATTGATTTAGCCAAGCCAGAAAACCACACGCCGATCGGCAAACTAGTTGACGAGCATGTCATCGTCAATGCCATGGTTGCACTATTAGCCACAGGCGGTTCTACTAACCACCTCATTCATTGGGTTGCTGTGGCACGTGCCGCGGGTATTTTGATTAACTGGACAGACTTTGCTGACTTAGCTAAAAGCACGCCACTACTGGCGAGTGTTTACCCTAATGGTAAGG
The DNA here is from genome assembly GCA_964496895.1 of uncultured Methylophilaceae bacterium. GTDB lineage: Bacteria > Pseudomonadota > Gammaproteobacteria > Burkholderiales > Methylophilaceae > Methylotenera. The sequence continues at coordinate 3,399 of CAZCBF010000127.1, forward strand.
CTGACGTGAATCAATTCCAAGCGGCTGGTGGTCCTAGCTTTGTGATACGTGAGTTGATCGATGCAGGCTATATGTATCCAGATGTTTACACCGTTGATGGTGGCAATATGCGTTCGTATGGTAAGCAGCCAGTGAAAGAGGGCGACAAAGTTGTCTGGCGTGATTACCCTAAAGAAAGCCTCGATGAGACGATCGTCAGAACCGCTGACCACCCATTTGATGAGTCTGGTGGCCTGCGTTTACTACGTGGTAATCTCGGTCGTAGCGTGATTAAGATCTCTGCAGTGCCAGAAGATCGTCATATTATTGAAGCACCAGCGATTGTGTTTGATGCGCAAGAAGAGTTGCTCGAAGCATTTGGCCGTGGTGAGTTGGAGCAAGACTTTATTGCAGTGGTGCGTTTCCAGGGGCCTAAGTCTAACGGTATGCCAGAGCTGCATAAATTAACGCCGCCATTAGGTGTGTTGCAACGCAAAGGCTTTACGGTAGCGATTGTGACCGATGGTCGAATGAGTGGTGCTTCAGGTAAGATTCCTGCTGCGATTCATTTGAGCCCAGAGGCCAGCGCCGGTGGTGACATTGCGAAAATTAGAAACGGTGATATGATTCGCCTCAATGCAACGGTAGGCACCTTGAATGTCTTAGTGGACGAAGACGAGTGGGCCGATCGTAAGCCTGAGCCTTTGTCCGATGCTAAGCGTCATTTAAATGAGCATGGCTTTGGTCGCGAGCTGTTTGGGGCGATGCGTAAGAATGTGCTTTCTGCCGAAGAAGGCGCCATCACCTGGCTTTAAAACATTGCTAATCAAGCGATATCCGCGTTACATTGGCTTGCCGTACATTTCTGTCTGCGCAAATGTGCCTTGATCTCACTTGATTATCAACGTTTTAATGTGAAGATTCAGAAAAATGATGTCGTTGCAGCTTTGTAATGGCAAGAGCGTATATTGATTTAATATTAAACTGAGAAAAGTATGAATACATTAGATTTAGCGAAAGAAGGGCCAGTCATTCCGGTCATCGTCATCAATAAAGTTGAAGACGCAGTGCCAATGGCAGAAGCCTTATTAGAGGGTGGTATCAAAGTACTAGAGGTGACATTACGTTCGCCTGTAGCACTTGAGGCCATGGAAGAGATTGCCAAACATGTACCAGATGCGATTTTGGGTTCTGGCACAGTACGTACCCTAGAGGATGCGAAAAACTCACTCGATGCAGGCTGTAAATTTGCAGTAAGCCCTGGTTATACTAGCGAACTTGGCAACTATGCAAAAGAAATCGGCTTGCCATTTTTACCAGGTGTTTCAACGGGTTCAGAAATCATGCAAGCGAATGCTGATGGTTACTATTTCTTAAAACTATTCCCTGCAGTGGCAGTGGGTGGCATTAACTTACTCAAAGGTTTTGCTGGACCATTTGCTGATGTCATGTTTTGCCCGACAGGTGGCGTAAAAGTAAACAGCGCGGCAGATTTCTTGGCATTGCCTAATGTGGTTGTGTGTGGTGGTACTTGGTTAACACCAGCTGATGCTGTTGCGCGCAAAGATTGGGCGCATATCACTAAGCTAGCAAAAGAAGCCAGTGCGATTCAACCCGCTGCTTAGTTAGTCAGTTAAACTAAAAAAAGGCTTTGTGCTGCTGCATAAAGCCTTTTTTTGTAACAGGTATTCAGATGAAGCGAGAGATCAGAGAGTATAAGACTATTGTGTTTGA
>CAZCBF010000128.1:0-4934 GCA_964496895.1 uncultured Methylophilaceae bacterium
TAATATTGAGAATCCACTTGAACAACGAATCCGATGGGATTGGGATGATGGCGACAGGTTTGGGCGAATCATCGGAGTGGTGAAAGATTTTCATACCCAAGGAGTGGCTAGTAGCATTGATCCGATAGTGATGACAGGTCGAAATTGGAGAAATTATACGGGTATTAAATTAGCTAAGACTGACTTAATCATGAACGCTAGCGGCCTTCTACAAACATCATGAAAAGCACATAAAAGTCATTTTTTTTAGGCAAACCATTTTCCTTTATCGCGCTAATATTACCAGCATAAAACAAATGATAAAGCCTACAAACAATGAAAGTTAAACAAGACATCGACACACGCGAAGATTTTTTCAAGACGCTACAGTGGTTACTAGCTGTAGTAGATCGCTATGCCGATCAGTTCAACTTTGCTTTAGTCAAGGTTGCTTATGGCGGCGATAATGAGCTAGGCAATGCCTATGGCGCAGAAGATGCTTCAAAGCAGCTAGTCGATGCAGTAGACACTTTTAAACAAGCCTTTCGCAAGTCTGATCTTGTGGCGCGCAATGGTGCCGACGTTTGGATTTTATTTCCCTACACACCCTTTAGTGAAAATATTTATCAAAAGATCCGCGAAGTTGTAGACCATGCTGATCATGATGCATTACAGATAGTCAATCGCCAAATCACCATATTCACCTCACCATTTAATCATGATGAACACCTGCCTAGGCACTCTGCAGTGTCCACTTTGGAATATTTAAAAAAACACGAAGATAGACTCGCAGAACATTCCTTTATGCTTGTGAGAGAATCAACCCCCGCTTAAATGCATACCTGCTGCGCCAATCACGCTTTTGCAAACAGAAGCTTCTACGCAAGTCATTTAAAAAGCATAAGGAATACTCTTTTGGGTCTAGCTTCCGCTTATCAACGCGTGTAAGCTATCGCTAAGCAACTGCAATAACACCTGCCTAAAGCATCACCGATTAAAAAACTCCATGCATTAAGTTCCATGGGCTATTCCATCAACAGGGCATTTAGTGTTATATTTGCAAAATTTCCCAAAAATAATAATTCTAATAATAAATTACTGATTTAAGTTACTATGAGTCGTCAATTGTTTGATAGAAGCCGTGAGCATTCGAGCTGCGGTGTAGGGTTTATTACCCATAAAAAAAGCACACAAACCCATGAATTGTTAACACACGCGCACCAAGCGTTGTGCATGATTCCGCATCGTGGCGGCATGAGCGCAGAAGGCATTGGTGATGGCGCAGGTGTTAATATCGATTTGTCTGTTGATTTCTTTCGCAAAATCACCAAAAAGCCTGAATTGGAATTAGGCAACTTTGGTGTTGCCAATTTCTTTTATCCTGAAGATAAGGGTGAGCATGGCCGTGCGGAAAAGCTAATTCAATCTGTGTTTGACAAATACGGCTTCGAAGTCGATGTCTGGCGCGATGTTGAAGTCAACAAGACTGCGCTAAACCCTGCCAGTCAGGCAGCGCAGTTTACGATTAAGCAGATTGTGTTTGATCGCCCTGCTGATGTAGACGACCAAAGCACGTTTGAAGAAAAAATCTATCAAGCACTGTTAGAAATCGAAAAAACGGCTTATACCGACGCAGGTCTTTATGGCTTATACCCGTTGTCTATGAGCAGTAAAACACAGGTGTTAAAAGGCCGACTCAATAGCTGGGAAGTGATGCCTTATTTTGTGGACTTAATGGACACAGACCACAAAATCCACACTTTGTTTTTCCACACTAGATTCTCGACTAACACTGCACCTAACCCAATGTTTTCACAGCCATTTCAACGTATGGCACACAATGGCGAACTGAATACCGATAGAAAAAACAGACTCAGTGAAGATGCAATCGCGCGCTTTAAACAAAAAGAAATTATCTTCCCAAAAGGTCAGTCAGATTCAGCACGTTTAGACCAAACACTCGCCCGCCGCGTCTGTGAAGATGGCTTAGACATCGACATGGCTGCACTGGCAATGATGCCACCAGCATGGGAAAACGATACAACGTTATCGCAGCCTGTGAGAGACATGCTGGAATATTTATCGCTGTCAGAAGAAAAAAATGACGGTCCAGCTGCCTTTATTTTTGGTGATGGTACCAAAGTAGGTGCCAGACTAGATCGTTTGGGCTTGCGTCCGCTCCGTAGTGTTGAAACCAAAGACTACTTAGCTGTAATGAGTGAGGCCGGTCAAATTGATTTTCCAGCAGATGAAGTGATTAACCGTGGGCGTATTGAAGCTGGCGGCATGATTTTATTTGATCATAATACGCAACAGGTTTCATACACCAATGAGATCATGGAAGCACGTGCCAAAGAAAAAGACTATTCTGCACTTCTCAAAGCAGCGCACATTGATTTTGACGATCTGCCAGCTAACGACAGTGCCGAGGACGCGTTTGAGTCTGAATTCTTTATCGCAGCAAGGCATGTGGCCTACAGCTTAAACCAAGAAAGCTTTAAATTTTTACTAGACCCAATGATTCAAAACGGTTTAGAAAAAATCTCTGCGATGGGTTATGGTCTGGCGCCAAATGCGCTAAATAAAGATGAAGGTGGTGTTGTACGCTACTTTAGCCAACGCTTTGCACAAGTCACCAACCCACCATTAGATAGTATCCGCGAATCAGACGGTATGACGCTGCGTGTGTCTTTGGGTGCCAAGCCCAATATGACCCCAGCTGAAGCAGGGCTAGAGAATGGTAAACAATTGGTACTGCAATCACCCATTTTACAGCCTGCTCAACTGAGAAGAATTCAAACACAGACTGTGCTCAAGACTGAAACAGTCGACATGCTTTACACACCAAATTTTGATGATGTCGCTAAAAATACGCAAAATGTATTAGATGCTATTGAGGCACTGTGTGATGACATTGAAAAGCGCGCAATCAGTGGCGATGAAATCATTGTTATCAGTGATAAAAAAGTCAGCAAAGCACGTGCAGCGATTCCGGTCATCATGATGGTTTCAGCGGCAAATCAACGCTTGATCCAAAAGGGATTGCGTTTTCACACTAGTTTGGTTTGTGAAACAGGTCAAATCGCGAGTACGCATGGCGTGGCGTGTATCCTAGGCTTTGGTACTTCAGCAGTGTGTCCAATTACGGTACATCACCGTGCACAAGAGCTATACGACACACCAGAAGCGATTCAAAAAGGCTTGGACATGTTCCAAAAAGCCGTTGAAAAAGCCTTGATGAAAACAATGGGTAAATTTGGTCTGTGTACGGTTGAAAGCTATATCGGCGGTGAATTTTTCGAAGCCAGCTTTATCGATACAGAAGATCCGCTTTTAGCCAATATATTCCCGAATATTCACTCGCCTGTCGGTGGCGTACGCTTCGCAGACATTGCCGAGAGCGCAACAGAATGGCATCAAAAAGCGATTAACACCAAAAAAGAAATTGATATCCCGCTATTAGGCTTGTTTAAAGAGCGTGCTGAGGGCGGCGGTCATAGTTTTGGCAATACCGCTGTGCGTGAATACATCAATATGACTGAGGAAAAAATCAGCTATGCCGAAGATGCAGCAGAGCATGATGAGTCAGCTTTATTGATACCTGAAGATGAAGGCAGTAAAGATTTGGGTTATGAGGCGCGTACGCCAGAACAAATCGACGCGTTTAAAATCACAGATGCCTATCGTCAGTTTGTCGATAATGTATACGCTGAAAGGGAAGCACGCCCCGCGGCATTACGCGACGTGTTAGGCCTGCCACTCAATGTCAGCGATTGTGATGATGCACAAGCGTTTATTGCACAGTTCAAACAAGTCTCTTTGGCTGGTTCACCACACTTTTCTGTCCAAGGCATTACGTCAGAAGCACTATCAGATAAACAATATCGCTTGCAGTTAAATAATGGCAGCACATCTCGTCATCAAGCTTTGTATCTAGCTTTAGATACTTTATACCCAGCACAAACAAAACTGGTTGAAGCTGATGGTAAAAAATTAGTGTTACAAGCCCACGATGATGCGTATGACTTTTTACAAAAGCTAATCCCTGCGCGTGAAGCGATCGATATCAAAACCGTACAAGCGGCCCATGAAATCACCCCTTGTTTTGCTTCGGGTGCGATGAGTCATGGTGCGCTAGTCGCAGTGGCGCATGAAGCCGTGGCACAAGGCACCAATATCGCAGGCGCAATGAGCAACTCTGGTGAAGGCGGTGAGCATTCAAGACGCTTTAACAGTGTCAAAGCCAGCAAAATCAAGCAGTTTGCCTCTGGTCGATTTGGCGTGTGGACAGGCTATTTGGCTGACCCATCACTGCAAGAGATCGAAATTAAGATCGCACAAGGTGCAAAACCCGGTGAAGGTGGTCAATTGCCTTCGCATAAAGTGAATGTTGAAATCGCAGCGGCGCGAGGTGGCACACCGGGGGTTGAGCTAGTCTCCCCTCCTCCACATCATGACACTTATTCGATTGAAGATTTAGGCCAGCTGATTCACGATGCCAAAGCAGCACGCGTACGCGTGATTGTTAAGCTTGTTTCGAGTGAAGGTGTGGGCACGATTGCAGTCGGCGTGGCAAAAGCTGGCGCTGATGTGATCAATATCGCAGGTAATACTGGTGGTACTGGTGCGGCGCAAGTAACCAGCCTTAAGAATACTGGACGACAAGCCAGTATCGGCATTGCCGAAGTGCATCAAGCACTGGCTGAAAATGGCCTGCGTGACAAAATCACCCTACGTTGTTCAGATGCACACCAAACAGGTTTGGACGTGATTAAATCAGCGATTTTAGGCGGTGACTCATTTGAGTTTGGCACCACTGCGCTGATGATGCTCAAATGCGTGATGGCAAAAAACTGTAATCTTAAGTGCCCTGCTGGTTTGACGACCAATCCAGAAGTCTATGCTGGTGACCCTAGAGCGCTAGCGCAATACTTTTTAAACCTTGGGCATGAAGT
>CAZCBF010000129.1:0-4928 GCA_964496895.1 uncultured Methylophilaceae bacterium
GTTCGCTCTGTAACTTCTTCAGCAAAAAGTTTAGTGATGTCATCCATTAAGGTTTCTGCACTGGGGCAAACAATACCAATTGCAGCGCAGTCTGCGCTAAGCTTTTGGTAGTGAAGCGGCCAATGCAATGGCACACCACTCACCATGCGCATCGTGCGAAACACGCCGTCACCATAGGCAAAACCTCGGTCTTGTACGGGTACGCGATCAGAAAATTCACCATCGATTAGTGTTGTGTCAGCTTGCATATTTATCCTTGAACTAGACACATTAAAACATAAAATGAGGTGATGGTGATAAGCACTGCGCTTAACCTAGCAATGCTTTTACTGTTTTAAAACTTTTGCGATGTATGGGTGATGCACCATGCTTTTGGAGCAAGGCTACATGTTGTTTGGTTGGGTATCCCTTGTGCTTTTCTAAGGCATAATCAGGGTATTGTTTAGCAAGGGTGCGCATTTCTTCATCACGTTCTGTCTTGGCGAGAATAGAGGCCGCAGAAATAGCCGCAACTTTGTCATCACCTTTGATGATGGCTTCGCTAGGATAGTCAAATACTGGGCACTTGTTACCATCAACCTGTATGAGTGCAGGCTGGAATTCAATTTGCAAGGTCAGTTGATGAACAGCGCGCTGCATGGCCAGCAGGCTAGCCTGCAAAATATTGATTTGATCAATTTCTTCAACAGAACTTGTCGCAACAGCCCAAGCTAGCGATTTTTGTTTAATTTCTATGGCGAGCGCTTCACGTTTGGTTTCGCTGAGTTTTTTGGAATCAGCCAAGCCTGCAATTGGATTGGCTGGGTCCAGAATCACTGCACTGGCATGCACAGCACCTGCTAGAGGCCCCCGCCCTGCTTCATCAACACCACATAGTTTAATAAGGTAGGTTTGGTCTTGAAACATATTATTTCTGAGCCAGCTGAGCGATGACTTGCGAGGCTTTTTCACCAGCATTATTTTTTAATTGTGTATGCAGCGCAGTAAAGCGTTGCTTTAGGTCGCTTAGAAAAGCTTTGTTGTTGAGCATGCTTAACATTGCTTCGGCGATATTCTCTGGGGTTGCTTCATGTTGGATAAGCTCAGGCACAACACTGTCATTACATAAAATATTAGGCAAGCCTATATGTTTTGTTAAGCGCATGCGCTTGAGTATTTGCCAGTTTAAAAATGGCATTTGGTATGTGATGACCATGGGCTTTTTAAATAAGGCCGCTTCTAATGTGGCCGTGCCAGAAGCAACAATCACCCCATCTGCAGCAGCCATCGCTTCATGTGAATGACCAAACAGCAAGTCAACTGGCAAGGCGTCACTTTCTAACATATTGTTCATGTGAAAGATCATGTCTTGAAAATGCTCACGCGATTCGCGACTAATTAAAGGTACGACAAATTTCACATTGGGCAGACGTTCGTAAAGTATTCTGGCGGCTTCTAAAAACAGGATGGCATGGTTTTTAATTTCGCTCTCACGGCTACCGGGTAATAATGCGATCACAGGTGCATTTTGAGGAAGGTGCAGGCTTTTCCTGGCAGCAGTTTGGTCGACTTGCATTGGAATCATGTCGCCTAATGGGTGTCCAACAAAAGTCACAGGAATGTTCTCAGCCTCATAAATGGCTGGCTCAAATGGGAAAAGCACCAATATGTGATCGATACATTTTTTGATCTTGTGAATGCGGTTCTTGCGCCAGGCCCAGATGGATGGGCCTACATAATGAATCGTAGGTACGCCTTGTTTCTTAAACTTTTTTTCTAAAGCTAGGTTGAAATCAGGCGCATCGATACCAACAAACACATCAATCTTCTCTCTGAGTAATAACGCATAGAGTTTACGTCTGATACCGAGCAGTTCTTTTAAATGCTTGAGTGCATCGATATAGCCATGGACTGACAGTTTGTCCATTTCAAAATAAGAACGCGCGCCGGCAGACTTCATCTTAGGCCCTGCGATACCAATAAACTTGATATCAGGGTACTTAGACTGCATGGCGTGAATCAAGTGAGTACCAATCAGGTCGCCTGATGCTTCGCCCACAACAATGCCTACTTTAATCATAGCGTTGATTAGCGGACTAGGCCACGATTAGACTTGGCGATAAAGTCCGTGAAAAGTTTGATCTCTGGTGTGTTTTCTTGCATTTCTGTCAGCGCAACAGTGGCTTCATTGAGGCTTAAGCCTTTACGGTACAGTGTTTTGTAGGCGCGTTTAATTTGCTTGATGGCTTCAGGGTCAAAGCCACGGCGGCGCAGGCCTTCACTATTAATGCCATGCGGCTTGGCATCATAGCCTGCAGCGGTAATATAAGGCGGTATGTCCTTAAAGACAACAGAGTTAACCGCTGTAATGATGTGCGAGCCTACTTTGCAAAACTGATGAACCAAGGTAAATCCACCTAAGATCGCATAATCATGTACTTCTACATGGCCTGCTAATGAAGAGTTGTTTGCCAGAATTGTATTGTTGCCAACGATACAATCGTGTGCAATATGTACATAAGCCATGATCCAGTTATCATTGCCAACAACCGTTTTGTTAAGGTCTTGTACGGTGCCGCGGTTAAAAGTGCAAAACTCGCGTATGTTATTGCGATCGCCAATCTCTAGTGTGGTCGGTTCATTGGCATATTTTTTATCTTGAGGATCTTCACCTAAACAGGCATAAGGGTAAATAGTATTATCCTCGCCAATTGTAGTGGGACCTTTGATGGTGACATGATTAGCGACCGTAGTATTAGCACCGATGTTCACATCAGGGCCAATCATAGTAAAAGCGCCAACCGTTACAGATGAATCAAGGTTGGCTTTAGGGTCGATAATCGCTGTTTTATGTATGCGTTGTGTGTCCATGTATTTCTTATTTGCTTGCTAAGGCGCCGATATGTCAGCGCTGGCATGTTGGTTTATTTTGGAATTTCTTTGAGAATGCACATCATTTTTACCTCTGCAACAACAGCACCATCAACTTTGGCTATACCAGTATATTTCCAGATGCCTTTTAAAATTCGGTCAATTGTTACGTTGAGAATGATTTGATCTCCTGGAGAGACAGGCTTTTTAAATCGTGCTTCATCTATCCCTGCAAAGTAATACACTGAGTCATCGGTAGGTTTGGCATCCATTGTTTTAAACGACAAAATGGCAGCCGCTTGTGCCAATGCTTCGATAATCAGTACACCAGGCATCACCGGGTGATAAGGGAAATGCCCGGGGAAGTATGGCTCATTAACACTAACATTTTTTACTGCGACAATGGATTTTCCTAGCTCCATGGATTGCACACGATCAACCAATACAAAAGGATAGCGATGAGGTAAGTGCTCAAGGATCTCGTGGATGTCCATTTGACCAATGTCGTTTGTCTCTGTAGTAGTCATATTGTCTCTATTGTTATATTACAAGCATCACAGTATAAGAACTAAAGTTTACAGTGATGTTTAATGGGGTTATAACCTAAATTTATTCTAGTATTTTAAACGAGTTAGCTAGTTTTTTTTAAGTTCTTTGATAGTTTTTTCTAATAACTTAACTTTGCTGGAAAGCTTGTCGATATTTCTTAACTGTGCTGCGGTGTTTAACCAGTCTTCATGCGCCTGGAAAGGCATTAATGCAGTATAAGTCCCGGAGGACTTAATTGACCTTGTAATCATCGAGCCAGGAGAAATAGTGACTTTATCCGCAATCTGTAAGTGACCTAGAATCATTGCCGCCCCACCGATCTTACAATGTCGCCCTACTACAGCACTGCCAGCAACACCAACACACCCTGCCATCGCTGTGTGCGATCCTATGCGGCAGTTATGTCCAATTTGGATTAGGTTATCCAATTTAACCCCCGTCTCGATAACGGTGTCATCCAATGCACCACGGTCAATGACGGTGTTTGCCCCCACATCGACATGATCATGAATGACGACTTTGCCGATTTGCGGAATTTTGAGCCATTCACCATTGTTTTGTTCAGCATAACCAAACCCTTCTGAGCCTATAACCGCACCAGAAAACACATGGCAATGCGCACCAATTTCTACATGGTGTTTGAGTGTCACATTGGGTTCAATCACGGTGTTGTCACCGATCTTAACAAAGTCTTCAATAGCACTGCCACTTTTAACGACCACAGACTCACCCAATGCGACATCAGAACCAATGACCACCATGTCACCAATGGCGCAGCTCTTGGGGATGCTTGTATTGCTACCAATGACAGCAGATTTTGCGATGCCTTGATCAGGGTTAAGCGGTGGGTTTAGTAGTGCAGATAATTTAGCAAAATAAGTATAAGGGTCATCGACAATGATGGTTGGTTTGTCTGTTTCTTTTGCATGCTCAGCGTTGGCAACGATAGCGCTGGCTTGGGTTGTTTCTAGGGATTTTAGATATTTGCTGTGATTGATAAATGCAATTTGATTTACCACAGCTGAATTTAAAGAGGCGATGCCAGTGACTATTGTATTGGCATCGCCCCTGATTACACCGCCTAGTGACTCAGTGATGGCTAATAGCGAAAACTCACGCATTCGTTTCGTAGCCGAGTGTGATTATTGCGCGGTGAGTGTTTTAAGCACTTTGGCTGTCATGTCTACTTTTGCATTGGCATAAGCAACACCACCATAAACGATAAGATCGTAGCCTTCTTTTTCAGCAACTTGTTTAACCGCTTTGTTGACTTTGTCTTGCAGCTTGCTTAACTCATCATTTTTGCGTTTATTAAAGTCAGTTTGCAAATCGCGTTGCTTGCGATTAAATTCAGTACGCATGTCTTGAATATCACGCTCGTGTAACCGACGGTCTGATTCTTTCATGGTTAAGGCATTTTTTTGCAAATTGTCTTGTTTGGCTTTAATTTTCTTTGCCAATGCGTCGAGTGATTGCGTTCTGGGTTTGAATTCTTTTTCTAGCATTTTGCCACTAGACTTGGTCTGTGG
>CAZCBF010000130.1:0-2573 GCA_964496895.1 uncultured Methylophilaceae bacterium
CTGAGATTGCTGGTGAATACCTGAAAAAGGGTCGCCCAGTGTACATCGAAGGCAGTTTACAAACCCGCAAGTGGGAAAAAGACGGCGTGACCCGTTATTCAACCGAGATCATTGCCAACCAAATGCAAATGCTCGGTAGCCGTAGTGATAACGCCAGCGGCGGCATGTCTAATTACTTTATGGACCAGAGCAAGCCTGCTGATAATGGCTTTAGCCAACAATCCAATCAAAAACCAGCCTCATCTGCACCACCAGCCATTGATGAGTTTGAAGACGACATTCCCTTCTAACTCAGTGCTGTTGAAAAAACCTGGCATAGCCAGGTTTTTTTATGCCCATATCTCCATGAAAACATTCAAGACAAACGCCAGTTGTTAAGCCTTAATACTAATCACCAACACCCCGATCACTACAAATGCAGTACCAACCAACTGTAAACCCGTAATCGTTTCACCCAAAAATAGAAATGCTAGATAAATCGTGGATACAGGACCAATCGCGCTAATTAGAGAGGCTTTACTACTGCCTAAACGTTGAATACCCATATTCAATAACAATGCTGGCAATACGGTCGCAACCAATGCCATCAAAAGGCTTAACTGAAACACTTGTGCGGGTAGCTGCATCACAGTTTCAATATTCTCTGTCATCAAAAAATGCAGGCTACTGGTCATTGCTATGATGATCATGCCATAAGCAGTATAGGTCAAAGCGCCAAATTTAGGGATCAAACGCCCGCTCAAGACCAAATAAACGGCATAAACAAATGCACTGGCAAAGACAAATCCCGCACCCAAAATAATTGCATCAGATTGATTGTTGGCAAAATGAACATCGTGCCCCACAACTAATAACACGCCGATGTAACTCATGAATAAAGCGATCAATTCATATTTGCTAATTTTATGCTGATGTACAACTGCATTGAGCAAGACCACCATTGTTGGATACAAAAATAATATCACCCGCTCTAATCCTGCTGAGACAGTTTTTAAGCCTTCAAAATTAAGCCACATCGAACCATAGCCAGTCACCACCCCTATAAACAAAAATATGGCTATTTCATACAAGGATAAGGACTTAATGGCATGTTTAAAATGTATCCAAATAATCAATGCCACAAAAAAAGGAACAGAAAACAGCATACGTAATGCGATTAATGTCGTGACATCCACTGGATAGGCAAAACTAAGTTTCACCATAATCGCCTTGGATGAGAAAGCAATAGATGACACCAACACCATCAAAATACCAATGATGGAATTGCTAGAGTGAATAATAGATTTCTGCATATGTAAGCCCTATCTGATTGGGGCTCAACGCAGTGATTATGCTAGATAGAAGGTAGTATTAACCGCGAAGAACCCGCGGTTAAAGTCAACTGTTATGAACAATAGCAACCGCAGCAGATGGTGGCGCATAGCCAGACCGCTTTGGATAATCGTTTGATTGTTTGCATATTCGTTGACATAAGTTGCGCGATCATACGCAATCGTTGTTGAGTTGTCAATGTGAAAAGTAACATTTCATAAAACTGTAAACTACTGTTTTTATTTTGAAAATTAGCCCAAACGGGCTAATGACAACCTCTTTCAATCAAGGTAAAGTTAACTCATCAAAAATTGTGATACTTGTTAGAAGTCTGAGGAAATTCAGGCTGACACAATCAAAATACCTACAGTCAGCAAGCATCAAGCAATCTTAGGACTTTAGCATGGACGAAATTTCCGATAGTAACACCCCAGAATTTACGATTGATTTACCGGCTGGGAGCATCCCAGTGCTCTATTTAAATGGTGAAGCGGTTCAATCTAGTTACAACCCAACAACGCAAACCATTACCCCGTCAACAAGTATCGCTGATGGTACCTACATCGTTAACTATACGCTGCTAGACAATACTACTTTTGTAGAATCTGAACAGTTCTCACTCACCACAATTGAGGTGAATACTGGTGCAGGCCCTGATACAAGCCCGACACTCACTGCGACTGATGATGAACTGGGTAATATTATTACCAATGAAGCATTAGTGATTACACCAGCTTCTTTGCTAGCAAATGATGTCAATCCTGCAGACGGCGAGATATCTCCTTTTGGACTGAACAATCCTGTGAATGGTGAAGTCTTTTTTGATGGTGAAAACATTATTTTTACCCCCACTGATGGCTATGCGGGACCAGCCTCATTCGAATATACAATCGTCAATGATCTTGGCGAGATTGCTTCTGCTACCGTTAACTTGGTCATCGCGTCAGTAATCGATGATACTCCTGATACTGACAGTGCATCTCTAGATGCAATCGATGATGTCATTGCACCAACGATCGTAAGCCCTATTGTAGTTACTGTTGATGAGTTGCTCAGCAACGATGTACTTGCATCAGACAACTTCACCATTACTTACCAAGATGCGGTCAATGGCAATGTGCTGTTACAAGAAAATAGCCAAAGTGCTGTGTTTATCCCGACTGTTTTTAGTGGACCGGCTTCTTTTTCTTACACCGTGACTGATGAAAATGGTGTGAGTGATACAGCGACCGTAAACCTAACAATAGGCCTTGACGAAGTAA
>CAZCBF010000130.1:2673-4902 GCA_964496895.1 uncultured Methylophilaceae bacterium
CTGACGAAGTAACTGACGAAGTAACTGACGAAGTAACTGACGAAGTAACTGACGAAGTAACTGACGAGCAAGCTAGTGTTAATCAATCACCGGTCGCTAATGACGATACCATTGCTGCTTCAAGTGAGGCCAGCATTGTGATTGCACCAAGCTTGCTAGTCGCTAATGATAGCGATGCGGACGGCGATGCAATCATTGGTGTAAGTGTTCAGGATGCGGTCAATGGCACAGTGATTTTTGATGGTACCAATGTTATCTTCACCCCGACTGCTGGCTACAGTGGTCCAGCCACATTTACCTACACGATAGAAGACAGTAATGGCGCGACGGATACCGCAACAGTCAACTTAACCATTGGCATACCATCAACTGATGACATGGTAGATGATCAAAATGATGGAGACAGTGGCTTAAACCAAGCACCAGTAGCACTCGACGATACGATTCCTGCTTCAGCAGCATCAGTATTCACGATTGCACCCGAACAGTTATTAGCCAATGATAGCGATGCCGATGGCGATGCTATTCAAGCAGTCGATATTCAAGATGCTCAAAATGGCGTGGTGTCGTTTGATGGTACCAATATTCTCTTTACCCCTGATGATGGTTATACAGGCCCAGCCTCATTTACTTATATTATTGCAGATAGTAATGGTGCGACGGATACCGCCACGGTTAACTTGCTCATATCTGACGACACCCCTGAACCCAGTGATGAGCTTAATGAAGTATTAGGTGATCAAGCAAACAATACCCTTGTTGGCGATACGACTGATGACTTCATCTTTGGAGACCAAGGCAATGACAGCCTAGAGGGTGTCTCTGGCGACAACATCATTCAAGGCGGCCAAGGCGATGACACGCTCACTGGTGGTGATGGTGCTGATGTATTTGTATGGCGCTACAATGCCATTCAACCTTGGGGTAACGGCCTAGAAACAGACGTGATCACTAACTTTGGTGCCAATGACCAAATTGATTTACGCACGCTGTTACAAAACATCCAAAGCAACGATGCCAACCTAACCGCTGCACAGCAGTTAGCGGCTTATATTGACTTTAGCTATGATGCCTCTGAAGGTAATACGATCATGGCGATCAGCGCGATGGGTTCATTTACTGAGAGTGATGTAGGCCAACTAGGCGATCAAGTGATTCTGATCACAGGCGTGGACTGGACACAAGGTGATACTGTTTCTACCGTTGAGATTCTTGATCAACTCATCGCAGACGGCAACCTAATCACAGATGCCACAGGTTATGATGAGGATTATGTCGTAGACAGCAACCCAGCTGATTATGATGAAACACTCACAGGTGATGCTCAAGATGACCTATTATCTGGCGAAAAAGGCGATGATACGATCTCTGGTGGCGCTGGTGACGATGTCATTCAAGGTGGCCAAGGCAGTGATAGCTTATCAGGCGGCACTGGCTCAGATACTTTTGTATGGCGCTACGATGATATTCAAAGTTGGGGCAATGGCCGTGAAACCGATACGATTACCGATATCGATGCGACTGATAAGCTAGACTTGCGTGAGCTCTTACAAAACCTTGAAAGCAATACAAGTGATCAAACCGAAGCTGAACGTTTAGACCATTACTTAAACTTTAGCTTTGATGATGCTGCCGATGGCACGGTAATGAGTATTAGTGCCATGGGCTCTTTTGATACCGACCAAAGCCAGCTAGGTGACCAAACCGTTGTGCTTGCTGGGGTTGACCTCACTGGCGGCGGCGCGTTAAGTGATGTTGCGATTATCAATAACCTACTAGCCAATGATAGCTTGATTACTGACTTGACCTAATGTCTTCAATCACAAAAAAGGCCCAATCAATGATTGGGCCTTTTTTTATTGCTGTTTAGGTCAAACTCGTACTCAATAAATAAACGGTATAGGCGATATACACACTGAGTAACACCCCGCCAAACACGCGGTTAATCCGTGATTTAAGCTGGTTGCGCTGCCACCAACCAATCGCAAAGATCAATAGTGTTAAAGCAAACATCAATGGCCAATCTCGGCTCAATACCTCAGCGGGTACAGCCAAAGGATGAATCGTACCTGCTAAGCCGACCACTGCAAAAGTATTAAATAAATTTGAGCCAATAACATTGCCAACCACTAAATCATGCTCGCCTTTTTTTGCTGCAAAGGCTGAGGCTGCTAATTCTGGTAATGAGGTACCGATCGCAACGACTGTCAGGCCAATGACTAGATCACT
>CAZCBF010000131.1:0-4900 GCA_964496895.1 uncultured Methylophilaceae bacterium
GCAGATGCAACATTGGCAAAGTCGAATGCTGCAACAAGCCAAGCAAATAGCATCGCACAACAAACCAGCTGTGAGTTGCACATCAAGTCATTAGCCACGCTATCTCAGTTGCCTGAACCACAGGTCCGATCATTACTCGCCGAAAATGCGGGCATACCAAAACCAGTTGCGTTTGAGATTGAATCATTACCAGCTAACCTGATCAAACAACGGCCAGATATCGCAGCCAAAGAGCGTGCACTTGCCAGTGCGAGTTCAGAGATTGGCGTGTCTAAAGCAGCGCTTTACCCAAGCATTACACTCAATGGTTCTATTGGTTATCAGCGCACCGTTTTTAATGCTTTCAAGATTAATACCAATACTTGGTCATTTGGCCCCGCGCTTAATTTGCCATTATTCGATGGCGGGCAACGCAGAGCACAGGTGAAGTTAAATCAAGCCAATTTTAATTTTGCATTGGCAGACTTCAAACAGACCACGAGTCAAGCGGTGCAAGAAGTTGAGCAAGCTTTAGTACAACTTGATGGCGCCACAAAGCAAGTGAGTTTTGCACAAGCTGGCTTTGACAATGCGCAAAAATACTTTGAGGCGGCAAAAATCAATTGGGAGTCAGGTGGCCTAGATTTGCTGGATTTGGAAAATGCCCGCAGACAAAAAATTGATGCAGAAGAGCGCTTAATCTTATTACAGCGTGACCGCGTCTTGTTCTGGGTAGCACTTTATAAAGCTTTTGGCGGCGACTGGCTGCCTGAATCCGAACAGTCGGCAAACACTAACGGAAGTGAATAACATGCTAGCGAAAGTTTTTTCATTCAGAAATATTGTGATCTTATTACTGCTCCTGATGATTGGCATCACTGCCTATTTGACGATGCAAAATAAGGAACAAAAGGCCTCTTTAAAGGCACAGCCCAATGTTAGAAAGCCTGCGTTAACCGTGATTGGGGTGACGCCTTCTAAGCAAATGTGGCCGCAAGAAGTTAAATTGCAAGGCGCCGTTTACCCTTGGCAAGAGGCGATTGTCAGCAGCGAAATCAGTGGGCTACGTATTATTGAAGTGAATGCTGATATAGGCCAACAAATAAAACGTGGGCAAGTCTTAGTCAGGCTAGCCGATGAAACTGTAAACGCGGCTTATACCAAACAAGAAGCCACTTTAGAAAGAGAAAAAGCTGCTTTAGCAGAAGCGATAGCCAACGCAGACCGCGCGCGAAAAATTAAGGAAACAGGTGCACTTTCGACCCAAAAAATCAACCAATATTTAATCGCTGAGCAAACGGCTAAGGCTAATTTAGCTTTTGCCCAGGCAGAGCTAACTAACCAAGCCATCAGACGCAATCAAACAACCATTACGGCACCCGATGCCGGATTAGTGACAGCACGTACTGCCAAATTAGGCAATGTTGTCACCGCTGGCCAGCCATTGTTTACCCTCATGCGCCAAAACCGTATTGAATGGCGTGCAGAGCTTAATGCCGATGCCATTAGCCAGATTAAAAAAGATCAAGCCGTCACAGTGAATGGGGCCAATAGTCAAACCCTGGATGGCAAAGTACGATTAATCGCACCGACGATCAATGATCAATCTCGCAATGGTATCGCCTATGTTGATCTACCCAAAGGCAGTAGCAAGCCTGGCATGTACCACACAGGCAGCATCGTCACAGGCGAAGCCAGTGCGATGACGCTACCGCAATCGGCCATTACCCTGCGTGACGGTATGGCCTATGTGTTTGCGTTGCAAACGGCAACAGATCAAAACACGGCTACTGTGAAACAAGTCAAAGTCAGTATAGGCCGTACCGTAGGGGAAAAGATTGAAATACGCTCAGGCATCAGCGCCCTAACGCAGTATGTAAAAACTGGCGGCGCTTTTTTAAATGATGGCGATTTGGTTGGCCTTGGAGCGTCACCTGAGGTGCTACCATGAACTTCTCCGCATGGTCGATCCGCAACCCTGTGCCAGCAATATTACTGTTTGCTGTTTTGACCTTTCTAGGGCTAAAAGCACTGACAAACCTAGGTAAAGAAAGCTTTCCAAATGTAGACCTACCGACCATCACTGTTAACGCAACCCTAGAAGGTGCCTCTCCAGATCAATTAGAAACAGAAGTTGCGCGTAAGCTCGAAAACAATATTGCCACGCTTGGTGATATTGAAGACATTCGCACAACGATTACACAAGGCAGTGTGAGTGTCAGGATTCAGTTTGAACTGGATAAAGATTCTGAAGAGGCATTGAACTTGGTGAGAAATGCAGTAGATAGCACGCGTGCAGACTTGCCAACTGACATGCGCGACCCTATTGTCTCAAAAGTAACGACAACACCCTACCCTGTGCTTACCTTTGTGGTCAAAGCGCAAAACATGGATGCAGGAGAGCTGTCATGGTTTGTTGATAACGAATTAGAAAAGAAATTACTCGCGATCCCTGGTGTTGGAAAGTTTAGTCGTGTTGGCGGTGTTGATCGGGAGATACAAGTTGACCTCCATACTGATGCGATGAACGGTTTGAATGTGAGCGCCGCGGCGATCTCAAGACAGCTAAAGCTAGTCCAGCAAGATGCTTCTGGTGGTCGTGGCGATTTAGGTAATAGTGTCCAGTCATTTAGGACGATGGGGGCCATGCATAGCGTGGATGAAGTAGCCGCCTTGCAAATACCTCTGTCTAACGGCCAACATATACGCCTATCGCAAATCGCAACAGTCAAAGATGCTTATGCCGAGCGCAGCAGCATTGCGATGCATAATCAAGAAGAAGTGATTATGGTACAGATCTTCCGTCTACGTGGTTATAGCCAAGTTTCCATGGCAAAAGATATTCGTAGCGCAATTACCACGTTTCTTGAGCAACACCCAAAAGTGAGTATTGAAGAGGCGTATGACAGTGTTAAAAACGTCGAAGAAAACTACGAGGGCTCAATGCAACTGATGTATGAAGGTGCCCTGCTTGCCGTGATTGTCGTGTGGTGTTTTTTACGTGATTGGCGTGCCACGCTCATCTCTGCAGTTGCGTTACCTTTGTCAGTTATACCTACGTTTGCGGTGCTGTTTTATCTAGACTATAGCTTGAATATTTTATCGCTATTAGCGCTAGCACTGGTGATAGGCATTTTAGTAGACGATGCCATTGTCGAAATTGAAAATATTGTGCGGCATTTGAGAATGGGCAAGAAACCGTATCAAGCAGCAATGGAAGCCGCAGATGAAATTGGCTTTGCTGTCATTGCAACTACTTTTACTTTGATCGCAATTTTCTTACCCACCGCCTTCATGAGTGGTGTGATCGGCAAGTATTTCAAGCAGTTTGGCATTACAGCCTCTGTTGCCATCATCGGTTCACTTGTCGTTGCTAGATTGCTAACACCGATGATGGCAGCCTATTTACTCAAACCTGATGCCAAAGGAGAAGAGCAAACAGGTGAATTAATGCATAGCTACCTAAACAGTGTCGCTTGGTCATTAAAACACCGTTTGTTGATCGTGATTGGTACGATTGTCTTTGTGATCGGATCAGTGATGTATATCTTTCCATTATTGCCAAAAGGCTTTGTACCTTCTGCGGATGTTGGTCAAACAAAAGTGATCTTAGAATTGCAACCTGGTACGCCAATTGAAAAAACCAGAGCAGTCACTAAAGTAGCCATTGACCAACTAATAGAACAAAAAGATGTTCAGCAAATTTTTAGTACTATTGGTCAATCCAGTGGGGGTGGCGGCGGGCCGCATGGCTCCGTAACGACGAGCGATGCCCGTAATGCTACGCTAAACTTGGTGTTAACCGACCGTACCAAGCGCCCTTACAAGCAGGCGGATATTGAGGCAGAGCTGCGCACCTTATTAAAAGGTTTACCTGGCACCAAGGTGTCCATTGGCAGTGGTGATACGGGTGAGCGCTTATTGGTGACGATTGCAAGTGATGATATCAATGCACTGAATAAAGCCGGTGATGCGATTCAAAATGATTTGCGCACGATTAAAGGCATTGGCAATATTTCATCTAGCGCGAGTTTACAACGCCCAGAAATTACAATACTGCCTAATTTTGAAAAAGCTGCAGAATTAGGGGTTACAGTGCAAGATATTGCCAATGTTGTACGCGTGGCAACTGCAGGTGACTTTAGTACCAACATGGCAAAACTCAATTTGCCGCAACGCCAAGTGCCGATCAACGTGCGCTTAGAATCCAGCATGCGCCAAAGCCTAGCAGACATTGCGCAGCTTAAGATTCCTTCTCGCAATGGCATGGTGACATTGGAAACCGTGGCTGACATTCGCTTGGGTAGCGGCTCGCAACAAATTGCACGCATGGATAGGCTGCGTAATGTCACTTATGACATTGAACTAAGCGGCAGACTGATTGGCGATGTGTTGGCAGAGGTGAATCAATTACCCGCCTTGAAAAGCTTACCGCCTAGTGTCACACGTATACAGTCTGGAGATGCTAAACGCATGGGCGAACTCTTCGGCAGCTTTGGCTCTGCCATGTTGATTGGGATAATGTGCATTTATGTGGTGCTAGTATTATTGTTTGCAGATTTCATGCAACCAATGACGATATTGGGTGCCCTGCCCTTGTCTTTAGGCGGTGCATTTTTGGCGCTAGCAATGACCGAAAATAGTTTTTCTATGCCTAGTGTCATTGGCTTATTAATGTTGATGGGTGTGGTGACTAAAAATTCGATTTTGCTTGTGGAATATACGATTAAGGCTAGAAAAGAACAATCGATGGGCCGCTATGAAGCCATCATTGATGGTTGCCACAAACGAGCACGCCCGATAGTCATGACCACCATTGCGATGGCCGCAGGCATGATGCCCATCGCACTTGGTTGGGGTGCCGATCCTAGCTTTAGGTCGCCCATGGCAATTACCGTGATTGGTGGTTTGGTGACGTCCA
>CAZCBF010000132.1:0-4843 GCA_964496895.1 uncultured Methylophilaceae bacterium
TAGCGCAAAACACCTAAAAATAAAAAGTATGGTTCATCTGTATTGATACCGCTACGGTTAAAAATACCGCCATCGCTTTCTTTCGTATAGGTAGATTCGTCAATCCCTAAAGGGATCACGCTCACTTTTTGCCGAATCTCTGGTTGTGAAAGAATAGGACTGCTATCGACATACGCTGGTGATGTAGCGACGATAGCTTGCATGCTCTTCAGCATTTTATACATCAGTGGCTGATACAATTTTCCGAGTAATCGTTGGCGAATAATATCAGAATGATAAGTCATGACAGCGGGCATGCTCGGCTTAGCTAGTGCATGCAAGACATCACTAAACGGCCATGGAAAGTGATAATGCAGAACATCTACGTCCTCTGCAGCCTGTTGAAATGTTCTCAAACTGGCATAACCACCGATATTACATGATGCTGGGTTTAGCCATGATTTTTCACGAATCACACGGGCTTCAGGTCGATCAATCACTTTGGGTTGAGGCTGTTCTGACAAAGTGAAAATATGGTTTTGGCAGCCATATTTTTGGGTGGAATATGAAATCTGCCTAATCGCTTCTTGTAAACCGCCTGGTGCATCTGGATAGTAAACGCGATAGGTGTGTAAAACAGCAGGTTTCATTGGAATGATTGTTCGTTAACAGTATTAGATCTACGATCCAAAGGATGCGACATTATACTTGAATTGGTCGGCCAGTATGTGGATGTGGTCTTGATTGGTAAAAATCAAAAAAGTGTTGTTGCCTCAGTTCGGTAGCCATTTGCATTTTCTGCTTGAGTACTGGATCAAAAGCTTGCGCAGGGTTGGCATCAGCAGCCACTACTTCCTGCCGCATTTGCGTATAGAGCAAGCGCTCAAATGCATTTAAGCAATAGTGCTCTAAAATCTCTTCATGCTGCATTGGGTAAGCAGCTACTCGCCATTTTGGGTTGAATGACAGGTAAGTGCTCAATAAGCGCTCAATAATAAAAGGGAGCAAACAGGCTTGATCAGTGTGTGGCGTAGGTGCCAATACTTGCTTGACCACAGGGTGGCTTGGCTGACCCTGAATAAAAGCAGCAATGGGTTTTAACACCTTCCCCACATAATCACCCCAGAATGCTTCACTTGCCACCCAGTAATTGGCATAGGCTAATAGACCATGATGATGCCTTGGCGTATTTTCAATTTCCCAGCTGAGACCAACTTCAGACAACAATGCTTGCGCTGATGCAGTTAGGCCAGGATGTGCGACCTCACCTTGCATCCAAACATTAAAAGAATAATAAGCGATTTGTGGAAATGGGTTGATCAAACAAATATCGCTGTCAGCCTGCTCTGTCGCAAACGCGGTGAACTGCTGTAGTGAAATTTGTGTTTTTTGCTCAAACTTAGGTGAAAAGACGCCAACCCGTTCATTTTGTTGCCAGGCATGCTGTTGTTCTAATTGCAGATAGGCCTGTAATTCACGCCATTCTGGATTGTTATTCTCAATCTCTAATGGCGTATACAAGTCTTGGCTGAGTGTTTGCTCAGCTTGGTACAACACTTCAAATAATCGAATAGCGGCCATTTTATTCAGGCTGCAAGCCAATGGAAGTGGCACAGTATCGTTGCAAATCTGCTCGCCAAATCAAATGAGAATAGGAAGCATTGGGCACTGTAAATGTTGGATATCTTTGTTCAATGGGCATGCCAAATAAGTACTGCAAGATAATGCTGATTGGCCCACCGTGGGCAACCACGGCGACTAAGCCTTCGTCTGCACTGCGAGTCATGATGCAAGTTTCAACCCAATCAATGACGCGTTTGGCCATTTGCATATGTGACTCGCCCGCTTTATAAGGGCGATTTAAATCATCATAAAAATCAGGAAACTGTCGATTAAACTCTGCCTCTTGCCAGGTTTCAAACTCACCGGGATTGGTTTCTGCTAAACGTGCATTATAGTGAATGACATCCGATTGCGGACTAAACACCCGTTCAGCTGTGGCTTTGGCACGTTGCCAAGGGCTGCTGTAAATGATTTCCGGTAACTGGAAATGTGCTTGGATATATTGAGCTAGCCGTTCAGACTGTTGCTGGCCTAATCGTGTGAGGTCATCTTTATCGTTAGAGATTAGCAAACCTTTTTGATTCGCCTCCGATTGACCATGTCTAATCAATAGTAAATCCATTTAAACGCCAGTTTCCTTTAGGTGAAATAGACCACTACTATAGCAAACGTTTAAGTCGATATGACATTTAGAAAACGTTGCGCTATCGATGCCAAGCCAAAGTTTTCAGTGGCGTGCTGATAAGCTGCGTCGCTGATATTTTGTCTCAAGGCTTTGTTGTTGAGCATTTTTTCTAGCGCCCCGCCCCACTCATTGGCTTGATTATTAACGAGTAAGCCAGTCTCACCATCCTGAATGACATTGTGATACACAGGTGTATTAGAATAAATGCCCGGCACACCTAAACTGCCGTAATCAATAAACTTAATAGATGATTTACAGGCATTAAATTGATAAGACACTTCATCTTCAGCGCCGCCTAATGGCACGATTGCAAACCAATAACCTGCATCTCGGATACTCTCTTTGTAAGCAATATTATCCAAAAAGCCTTTATCAGTTAACCTAGGAATACTGGACATCTCCAGAAATTGATCCCCCCAGAAATCAATGAGCACCTCTGGATACTGTTGCTGAAAAGCAATCAATTGTTCAAAAAAAGCTTTCCTATGGGCTACTAGCTTAATGCCATCGGTATTAGAAAATAATATCTTGGGTTGATCACTTTCTTGTCTGGCAGCATGGTGGTAGTTGAGCCCTTCATGATCAAAGCCATTTTCTATGACCACCGTATCTGGTCTGATATATTTTAGTCGCGTTTTGAGCTGTTCAGTAGACACCGTGACTGTATCCACTGACTTTAGCATTTTGACAACATTCGCTAGAATATCTTCATCCAGATTGGTCACACTATAACTCGGCAGGTCAAGTATCCAGTCATCCATATCGTAGATGGTGGTCAGGCCTTTATGATTAGCCAACTCAATCAATGCGATACCCTTGGCTGAGCTATGCTTATTCAGTAAGATCGCATCAAAACGCTTTAAGTCATCTTCAGTGATCTCTTCTTCTAATATCATCTCCCAATGCATTAACTGATGGCGCGCCATGTAATTTAACAATGGCCCGAAGCGCGCACCAATTGATCTGGATTTGAGCTTTCCGTGAGACAAAGAAGTTCTCTGAACGACGAGTAAGCGAGGCGTCATAAGGTATTAAATACAAGCATTAATCAGTGTTTTTACCATCGATTCAATATTAGATGGTAAGGCGTTGTCTCGTATGCGTGCATTTGACTGCGCCGCTTTATTTTCAGTATCTGAATAGGCTTGAGATAGCCCATCAATCACACTGCTTAAATCATTTGGCTGTGCTTTATATACAGTATTCGCAAAGTACTCATCAACCCAGGCATCATCAGATAACAACAAAGGCTTGTGCATGGTGGCTGCTTCCAGACTAGAGCGCCCTGCTGGATCAAAGCTCAACTCAGCCACCAGTTGGCTATTCGCGATCAAAGACAGCAATAATTCACTGCAAGGCTTGATGAATGGCATAAACTGTATGTGATTGGCGCCAGCTTCTTTACAACGCAAAAAGTAATCTTGATCACCATAACCGCCAACCATGACACCTTGTTGACCAGTGGCTTTTAGTGCGTTGATGAGTGTTAGCTGATTTTTAATAGGCTCGATTCTACCAAGACACAGTACATAATCCTCATACTCAGCCACCGTTCTGGCTAGGTCCGTATCAACCGTGCCAAGGAACTTGTCGGAAACAAAAACTGGGACGACTATACATTTATCCAAGTCAGCTGGAACATATTGCAAAAAATTCTCTTGTTCTACAAACGACTTAAATAACAGTTTGTGCGCGCTATTCACCAGTGCAGTCACGCGAGCAATCTCTTCATCGCTTGGTTTTTCTGGCCACCAGACATTAGGCCAAAGTACTGTTTTCTTGTTATTAACCACCGCCTGATACAAGTCTATGCCTTCTGGCTGCACAGAAAAATGCATGACTATGTCGTAATATTCTATAGGCCGACTACTCACCCCATAAATATCCACCTGCATACCCCCTAGCGCCAAGGCCTCTACCACCTGCACTAACTCAGACTCACCACCACCGATGTTTAAAAAAGCAGTGCTATAGGTTGTGACTAATATTTTCATCCTTGCATCGACTCCGGTTTAAGTAATGCTTGCCACTGTGCATCAGAGGACTGCTCTAATACTGCCAAGCTCTGTTGATGTAAGCGTTTCGCATCACGCTGATTGGGTTCTGCTTTTAAATAAGTCGTGATTGATTCCGCCAGTGATGATTGATCTTGCGCTGTCACACATGGCTTGATTAAAAAATCATCCATCGCAGTACCCACCATTGCAAACACTGGCTTACCAAAATACATGGCTTCTAATGCGGGCACACAAAAGCCTTCATGTGCGCTGGTAGATAATAACAAACGTGCTGACAGGTAGGTTTGATAGAGATCGAAGGTCAACACTTTTGCCGTAAATGTGATCAAATCCAACACGCCAAGCTGCTTCGCATAAGTCAGTAAAGATCGATAATACGCACGATCAGACAAGTCCCCGATGATCATCAGTTGGCAACGCATCTTTTGTGCTTTGAGTCGCGCAAACAGTGCTACCGCGTCCTCTATACGTTTATGGGGTACCACCCGACCAACCACCAACATGGTGTTGCTGTTATCCATGCCTTTTAGAGGCTCAAACGTCTGCCTAAACAATTCAGCATCGGCAAAAACAGGTGGCATTACGCTAACGCCTTTTG
>CAZCBF010000133.1:0-4842 GCA_964496895.1 uncultured Methylophilaceae bacterium
CTATCCACGTACTTTAGCGGCAGACTGTGAAAAGCTTGAAGCACTTGGCGTAGATATTGTGTTTACCCCAAGTGAAGCAGAAATGTATCCGGTTGAACAAACCATGCGCATCTCTCCTCCAACCATTGCGCTTACGCTTTGTGGTGCTTCAAGGCTAGGCCACTTTGATGGTGTGGCGACTGTGGTCATGAAACTCTTTCAAATCGTACAACCTCAAGTCGCAGTCTTTGGTAAAAAAGATTACCAACAACTCGTCATCATCCAAAGCCTGGTACAGCAATTCAATCTGGACATTGAGATTATTCCTGTTGAAATCGCTCGCGATACCGATGGTCTGGCGCTAAGTTCACGCAATGGTTACTTAAATAAGATGGAGCGTTCTGAAGCCGTTCGCTTACATAAATGCCTGAAGCTGGTTGTACAGTCGGTGCAAAAAGGCGATTTAGCACTAGAGGCCATAGAAGCGCAAACCACGGCATACCTCACGCAACTAGGCTGGAAAGTGGACTACATAGCGATCCGATCTAGCAAAACACTACGCGCGCCGGAAGCAGATGAGTCAGAACTGATCGTTTTGGGTGCTGCACAATTTGGAAAACCTCGTTTGATTGATAATATTGAATTTTTGCGCTAAGTTATTGAAAAGATTATAATGCTAAGCTTTTTTCGGTTTACAGACGTTTTACATGCAAAGATCCATGCTTAAATCAAAGCTACACCGAGTCGTTGTTACCCATAGCGAACTCGATTACGAAGGTAGCTGTGCCATTGACACTGTCTTATTGAATGCGGCCAACATCCGCGAATATGAGCAGATTCATATCTACAATGTCACCAATGGTGAACGTTTTACGACGTATGCTATTGCCGCAGAGCCCAATAGCGGCATTATCTCGGTTAATGGTGCCGCAGCCAGACGCGCAGCACCTAATGATATTCTGATTATTGCCACCTACGCGAACTATCACGAAGATGAGCTACTCAATTATCACCCTGAGCTGGTCTATGTTGACCATCAAAACAAAATTAAATCGCAGCGCAATAATATCCCCACACAAAAGGCCTAAATGACAGATCATAATACTGAGATTCCTGCAGACATCATAGCAATGAAAGAAACGGTGGTCGATGCCATCGATGACATTAAGGGCTTTGATATCACGGTCATGGATGTCACTACGCTAACGAGCATGACGACCTATATGATCGTAGCCAGCGCTAAATCAAGCCGTCAGGCAAAATCCATTGCTGATAATGTGCAAGTCAGAGTGAAAGCAGAAGGCTTTGATGTGCGTGGAATGGAAGGCGATAGAGAAGGTGACTGGGTGCTCGTAGACTTAGGTGATATTGTGGTGCATGTGATGGTACCTGCCACACGCGCTTACTACAATTTAGAGCAACTATGGGGCGAAGCAGAACAGCTACGCGACCAAAACAAAGACTAGCAAGCGCTCTAATACCCTAAAGATGAAATTACGGATGATATCAGTCGGGCACAAAATGCCAGACTGGGTCAGCAAAGCCTGCGTGGAATATCAAAAACGCATGCCGCGCGAAATTCCACTAGAAATTATCGAAATCAAGCCTGAGAAGCGCGCTGCTGGCAATTCCACTCAAAATATCCAACGCGTTGAAAGCAAGCGTATTATAGATGCGATCGGTGATGATTACTGCATCGCACTAGACGAAAAAGGTAAGCTTTGGACTACGCAACAACTTTCTGAGCAATTTGAAAACTGGCAAACATTCGGCCGTGACATTTGCTTTGTGATAGGCGGTGCTGATGGTTTACATCAAGATATTAAACAAAAAGCTGACCGTTTATGGTCACTCTCCCCTCTGACGCTACCACATGCCATGGTGCGGGTTTTGCTTGCAGAACAACTATACCGTGCCTATTCCGTCGGCATTCAACATCCTTATCATCGTAGTTAACCAGCTTGTCATGCAACTGCGCTAAATTACAATGCGTGCAATAATAATGTTAAGTGATGAATTAAAAGGCTTTTGTAGAGTAATCAATCAGTATCATTACCGTGCATTTTCAGTATGATTTAAATTGAAATGTGCTGCAGCCTTGATGCTGACTGTACAAAAAGTTTATACATGAAGGAGATCGTAATGGCACTAGTGTCGTTAAGACAGTTATTAGACCATGCCGCTGACTACAACTATGGCTTACCTGCGTTCAATGTCAACAATATGGAACAGGTACATGCTGTCATGCAAGCTGCTGATGCAGTGAATAGCCCAGTGATTTTACAAGGCTCGGCGGGGGCGCGCCGTTATGCAGGTGAACCTTTTTTAAGGCACTTGGTACTGGCTGCGATTGAAACTTACCCTCACATCCCAGTCGTCATGCACCAAGATCATGGCCAATCGCCAGCGGTTTGTACGCAGGCAATACGTTCCGGCTTTTCGAGCGTCATGATGGATGGCTCGTTGATGGCAGATGCTAAGACACCTTCGAGTTATGAATACAATGTTGATGTCACCAAAAAAGTGGTCGATATCTCGCATGCAGTCGGGGTTTCAGTTGAAGGCGAGTTAGGCGTACTAGGTTCATTGGAGACTGGCTTGGCTGGTGAAGAAGATGGCTCTGGTGCTGAAGGTGTACTCTCTATGGATCAAATGCTGACTGACCCAGAAGAAGCCGCAGACTTTGTGAGTAAAACTGGCGTTGATGCATTAGCCATTGCCATTGGCACCTCGCACGGTGCCTACAAATTCACCAAACCACCGACAGGTAAAACGCTTGCCATTGAACGCATTAAAGAGATTCATGAGCGTATACCCAACACACATTTGGTCATGCATGGTTCGTCTTCTGTACCGCAAGACTGGCTCAAAACCATTAATGAATATGGTGGTGAAATGGGCACCACTTATGGCGTACCAGTAGATGAGATCGTTGAAGGTATCAAAAACGGCGTGAGAAAAGTCAATATTGATACTGATTTACGCATGGCAACCACAGGGGCTATTCGAAAGTATTTCAATGAAAACCCCGATGCTTTTGACCCACGCAAATACTTTGCAGCTTCCATCGAAGCCATGAAAGAGATTTGTATTCAGCGTTATGAAGCATTTGGCTCTGCAGGCCGTGCAGTACAAATCAAACCGATCAACTGTGATCAAATGGCGCTGAGATACGCTAAAGGTGAATTAGCACCACTGATTAACACCAGTCAAGCGACAGGCCGTCAGAAAAAAGATTCTCCAGCCATGGCGTAATCAATACAATGAGTGATACTAGGGCTAGCCAGAAAATTGGCTAGCCTTTTTTATAATAAGACGTAATACGTTTCACTTCTTCACTAGCGCCCATCATGACCGGCACGCGCTGATGAATCGATTTGGGTGTCACAGCCATAATCCTTTTTAAGCCATTGGTGGCACCACCACCAGCTTGCACGACGAGCATACTCATTGGGTTAGCCTCATACATTAAGCGCAACTTACCGCCTTGTGCTTTGATTTTACTGTCGTTAGGGTACATAAACACACCACCTCTCACCAAGATACGGTGAATTTCAGCCACCATTGATGCCACCCAGCGCATATTAAAATCTTTTTCTCTTACGCCGTCTTTACCTTGCAAACACTCGTCGATATAGGTTTGCATTGGCTCCTGCCAAAAGCGATAGTTAGACATATTAACTGCAAACTCACTGGCTTCTGGATCAATACGCATATCAGGATGCGTGAGGTTAAACTCACC
Source organism: uncultured Methylophilaceae bacterium (assembly GCA_964496895.1). Classification (GTDB taxonomy): domain Bacteria; phylum Pseudomonadota; class Gammaproteobacteria; order Burkholderiales; family Methylophilaceae; genus Methylotenera. The sequence goes on from CAZCBF010000133.1 coordinate 3,722, forward strand.
GCTGGCTTTATCCAAAGTAAAGCCATTCACACCATCACCAGTGGTTAACACCAACATCGTAGAGGTGCCGAACAAAACATAGCCCGCTAGCACTTGGTTGTCGCCTGCTTGTAGAAAGTCACTAATCTCAGGCGTGGTCGTCTTTGTTGGCAACACTGAAAAGATCGTTCCTACTGAAATGTTGACATTCACATTTGAAGAGCCATCCAGCGGATCAAACAACAATAGATAGTGTGGGCCTTCCGCGTTGACATTTTCTACAGGGATGATGTCTTGCATTTCTTCCGAAGCCATGCCTGCGACACAACCACTTTGCTGACAGGTTTCGATAAAAATATCGTTGGTAATGACATCGAGTGCTTTTTGCACTTCACCTTGTACATTTTCTGCTTCCAGGCTGCCCATGTTGCCCTCTAGTGCTCCCTTATCAATAGCACTCGCAATCTGAATAGCAGCAGAAGCGACATCATTCAAAATCAGTCGTAGAGAATCATTTGTAGTATTTGTTGTCAGTTTTTCCTGCAAAAAGTCGACTAAATTCACGTTAGCGGTCATGTCTAAGGGTCTCTTTCGGTTGAATTAGATCATATTATAAATAAAAAATGTCGGCTTTTAGTCCAAAAAGATCGTTGTTAAACATCAGCTTATTTAACATTAAACAGGTATATCTAATACTAATTATTATTTTCCTTAATGCCAATTTACATTATCATACTACATATGTCTTATGGACATTACTGGCCTGCTAAGCTAGAGTTACACCTTAATAAAACAGAACAATATGCTACGTACTTTAATTACTGAAAAAAAGTACGTATGGGAGACGAAATGCAAAAAAAATTCATCTTTATTTTGACGGTTGTCAGCCTTTTGCTTTTATCAGGCTGCGCCACGCAAGCCAACAAAGATCCATTAGAAAGCATGAACCGTGGCATCTACAAATTTAATGATGTCACCGATAAAGCCTTATTAAAACCTGTAGCGACCGCTTATACCAAAGTGACCCCTAGCCCTATTCGCACTGGGATTAGTAACTTTTTTAATAATTTATTCTCTGTCACAACCATCTTAAATGACTTGTTACAGTTGAAATTTACACAAGCCTTTACTGACACTGGGCG
>CAZCBF010000134.1:0-2832 GCA_964496895.1 uncultured Methylophilaceae bacterium
GCAAAATTTTTAAAAGATCCTTGGCAATGGAAATCTGTCTGGCAAGCTAATCGTCATACCATCGACAATCCGCATTTGATCTATCCAGGCGATGTGGTGGTGTTTCAAATGGTCAATGGTCAGCCAACATTAAATATCCTACAAGAAACCATCCTGCAAAACCAATCTAAGCCATCTGGATATGAAAACCGTGCACTGTCACCAACGGTGATTGTTGAGTCATTGGATAAAACACCGATTAGTACGATCCCGCTGGGCAAAATTTCACCTTTTTTAAATCAACCCTTAGTCGTGGAAAATAATGCGCTTCAATCTGCCCCCAGAATAGTTGCAGGACCTGATGACAGGGTGATTTTGAGCCCTGGCAGTCAAGTTTATGTGCGCAATTTGCCTGATCAAGCCCCTTTAGACTGGCATGTCTATCGTCAGGGTGAGCCCTTTATTGATCCTGACACTGAGACACAGTTGGGCTATGAAGCCATTTATTTAGGTAATGCCAGTGTGACGCAATATGGCGACCCCGCTTCAGCCAAAATCACGAAAGCTAGAGAAGAAATACTCGTGCGCGATCGTCTTTCACCTGCAGAACTTGCACACCCCATTCACTTTATGCCAGAAGCACCCACACATGCGGTCAAAGGCCGCATCATGCGAATCTATGGCGGTGTAGACGAAGCTGGCCCTGGAAGTATTGTCACAATCAACCGAGGGGAAGCCAACGGCATTAAAGTCGGCCATGTTTTGGCAATCCAGCAAAAGGGTCGTACAATCGTTGATAAAGAGTTACGCATGGCGCTCAAAGAGGTCAAACCAACGTTAGTCAAAGATACAACACAACAAGAGGATGAAATGGTCACCTTACCTGATGAGCGCATTGGCTTGATGATGGTATTTCGTACTTTTAAGCATGTGGCTTATGGCTTAATCATGCAAGCAAATACGCCCGTCAATACATTAGATAACATTACGAACCCCTAAACCTAATGACGCACAACCCAATTGAGCCTCTGGTATCTTCGATACCAATCAATGAAGAAGAGAAGCTCAATTGGGTTAAATTAAGCCTAGTCCCTAAGCTTGGCAGCCAAACCTTCTGTCAATTATTACGGACCTTCGGACTGCCAGAAAACATTCTGGGCGCAAGTACCAGCCAACTCTCCAGTGTTGTCAAAAGTAAAGTCGCTTCTGCCATCAAGCAAGCAGAATATAGCGAACAACTCGCCTTAACAAAAGCTTGGTTAGCTGAGGCAAACAATCACCTGATTACCCTTGCAGATCCACAATACCCCAAAGCCTTATTTGAAATCAGCGAGACGCCACCACCCTTACTCTATGCCAAAGGTGATCTCAACTTATTAAACCAGCCCTGTATTGCCATGGTTGGCGGCAGAAATGCAACCCAACAAGGCATACAAAATGCAGAGCAATTTTCAAAAGACCTGAGTTTGAATGGTTTAAGCATTGTCAGTGGCATGGCACTAGGTATTGATGGTGCGGCACACCGCGGTGCACTAGCTGGCAGCGGTAAGACGATTGCAGTGGTCGGTACTGGCTTGGATATTGTCTATCCAGCGAAACATCGCCAGCTGGCGCATGACATTGTGCAAACCGGCTTAATATTATCGGAGTTCCCACTGGGTACGCCTTCGATTGCCAGTAACTTTCCAAGGCGTAATCGTATTATCAGTGGTTTAAGTATGGGTTGTCTGGTGGTAGAAGCCAACACCAAAAGTGGCTCGCTCATCACCGCAAAACTCGCAGCTGAACAAGGTAGAGAAGTGTTTGCGATTCCCGGGTCCATTCATTCACCCATGGCAAAAGGCTGTCATCTACTGATAAAACAAGGGGCTAAATTAGTCGAAAGTACTCAGGATATACTCGATGAACTTGGTCGTTTTGAGAAGGTGAATAGCACCGAAGCATCAGCACAAGCTAACATAGTAAATACTAATAGTGACGACAGCGACCCATTATTAGCCTTTATTGAATTTGCACCGACTAGCCTTGAAAGCATTGTGCAAAAAAGTGGCCTTCCTACCCAAACAGTCACCGCTAGTTTGATGCTACTCGCCTTAGATAACAAAATTGAACAATTGCCAGGTGGGCAATACCAACGCTTAAACTAAGCTTTACTTACTGGTAAAGGTTTTTTCTGAATTTCGGATACTCGCCCTAATATTGGCAATGGCCTGATCGGCTTTGGCAATTTCTCGGTTGGCGGCTTGTATATTGACGACAATATCTTGTGGAATTGGTCGCCCAGTGCGTTTATATTTAATGGACTCTTTTAAATAAAAACTCAAGTTCTCATTGGCTTTATGCTTCCAACGTTCCAACTCTTCTAAGTTACGCGTGTTGTATTTAATCGCACTGAGCGAACTGTTTCTTGGGCTCAGCTCAGCATAGCGCGACTTATAACTGGCGAAGCGCTGCTTAATTAAATTAATATTATTTTGTGTCTCTGTAATTCTTGTTTTAGCAAATTCGAGTTTTTTACTTGCTATGCTAATTTTTTCTACTAAATATTTACTTGGCTCCATATGACGTGAACGTTTTGCCTCGGCCAGTGCTAAAGATTCATTCAAAGTTTGTTGTATACTTTTTGAGCGCTTCTTCAGTGAGCGTAATAGGTTTTCTTCAGTAGCGATATTACGCGCCATGGCCAAGTCAATCTCTTCAACTGAGCTATAAGAGGCCATTAAAGCACTGTCTTTTCTCAGCTTCTCAACATGGGTTTCACGAGCGGTTTCATTTTTTTTAACAAACGCGTCTGTTTTTTTGACGGTGATGCCACGACTAAAGGAAAGTTTTGCAAGCTTCGCAAGTTCGATA
>CAZCBF010000134.1:2842-4797 GCA_964496895.1 uncultured Methylophilaceae bacterium
GTTTTGGCGGCCAGAGGCTTGTGCCGGAATAACATCGCCATAATGTACGACACCATTCTTGTCTGTCCACTTCATAATCCGCTTATCTGCCAAAGCATCGGCAGTAAACACCAGTAGTAAAGCTGCGACTATCGTCGCATAAGAAGCCTTATATTTACCAGAGAGTGTATGCATGTATCTAACCTAATCATTAGGCAACCCCATATTGATCTCGATAAGCCTGCATTTTTTCTAACATTGCATTATCGAGTTGATATTGTGGTTGCATCTTAATATAGTCAATCAAATGACTTAAATCAGCAATTGCAAAAACAGGTACTTGCGTTTGCTCAATCACTTCCTGTACTGCTGATAATTCGCCTTGCCCTTTTTCCTGTCGGTCAATCGCAATGGCAACACCACTGACTGTTGCACCTTGAGCTTTAATCATCGCCACTGACTCCCTTACAGAAGTCCCAGCAGAGATCACATCATCAACAATCAGCACCTTTCCTTTTAAAGTACTACCTACAATAACGCCACCTTCGCCATGATCTTTAGCTTCCTTGCGGTTGTAAGCATATGGCACATTGCGCCCACGCTTCGCAAAAGCTATCGCAATACTGGCTGCAAGGGTGATCCCTTTGTACGCAGGGCCAAACAAAACATCAAACGCAATATCAGCCTCAGTAATAGCATCGGCATAAAACTCACCCAGCTTTAATAAGCTCTCTCCATCGTTAAATAAACCAGCATTAAAAAAGTATGGGCTTAGCCTGCCCGCCTTGGTTTCAAAAGCACCAAACTTTAAAACCGCTTTTTCAATCGCAAATGCGATAAAATCTTGTCTGAATTGGTCTTGTTGGTCTGTGGCACTCACTTGGCTCATAAACTGCTCTCTCAAATATAAGGTGTAAAACGTGAAGATTATATCGCTAAACCTCAATGGAATTCGCTCTGCAACTAAGAAAGGTCTTTTTGACTGGCTACAAAAAGAACAAGCTGATGTGATTTGCCTACAAGAACTAAAGGCACAAGAAGACAACTTGACTGCAGAAATGCTCAACCCTGAAGGCTACCAAGGGTATTTTCACTATGCCGAAAAGAAAGGCTATAGCGGCGTTGGCATCTACACTAAAAAAGCGGCCGACAATGTCATTATCGGCCTAGGTGAAGATGACATTGACAGTGAAGGCCGCTATATCGAAGCACAATGGGGCAACCTTAGTATCGTCTCGCTCTATTTACCCAGTGGCTCTAGTGGTGATGTGAGACAACAATATAAATATAGTGTCTTAGACCGTTTTTTACCGCATCTACAAGCCCTTAAAGCTTCCGGGCGTGATGTGGTGGTTTGTGGTGATTGGAATATCGCCCATCAAGAGCAAGACCTTAAAAACTTCAAAGGCAACCGCAAAAACTCTGGCTTCTTACCCGAAGAGCGCGCATGGATGACAACGCTTTTTGATGAGGTGGGTTGGGCCGATGTTTATCGTAAGCTCTATCCAGATACAACCGATGCCTGCTATACCTGGTGGAGTAACCGCGGACAAGCCTATGCCAAAAATGTTGGTTGGCGTATTGACTACCAAGTCGCCACACCAGCATTTGCTGACAAGGCCATTGATAGTGCTATCTACAAAGATGAAAAGTTCAGTGATCACGCCCCACTAATCATCAATTATCAAGACTAAATAGCTTACTCAGGGTTTATTTGTGCATCTAAGTAAGCTTGATGCCAGTCATCCAACATCGTTGGATTAGTCAACGCAGCATATACGGCAACATTCAGTGCATAAGCATCTGCAACATAGCCCAAGGCTTGATAGGCGCTTTGCGTACCGTGCATGATCGCTTCGGCACCGAGCAACGCGCCTAAATGTTGCGGAATCTCTTGATTATCAATACACGCTTTGACTGATTGTGAATGCGCCTTGCGGCATACCGCTGGGCGACTCTCATAAATACTGCATAAA
>CAZCBF010000135.1:0-2998 GCA_964496895.1 uncultured Methylophilaceae bacterium
GTCATCAGGTAAAGTGTTAACGGGGGGTGTCGATGCCAACGCGCTGCAACGCCCAAAACGCTTCTTTGGTGCTGCGCGTAATGTTGAAGAAGGTGGCTCATTAACCATCATCGCCACAGCGTTGGTCGACACTGGTTCACGTATGGATGATGTCATTTACGAAGAGTTTAAAGGTACGGGTAACATGGAGATCCATCTGGATCGCCGCATGGCTGAGAAGCGCTTGTACCCAGCGATCAATGTCAACAAATCAGGCACACGTCGCGAAGAACTACTCATCGACAAAGATACGCTACAGAAGATTTGGGTATTGCGTAAGCTTATTTATCCAATGGATGACCTCGAGGCGATGGAGTTCTTACTAGACAAAATCAAGTCGACCAAAAACAATGCTGACTTCTTTGATAGCATGCGTAGAGGTTAATCTTTTCTTGACTACTTGCCAAATGGCAAAGATAAAAATATAATACGCGATTAATTTTCAATAGCATGCCGTATTATCCGGCATCACAAGAGGAAAACAAATGAAAGAAGGCATCCACCCAGAATACAGAGAAGTGGTGTTTCAAGACCAAAGTGCTGACTTTAGTTTTAAAACACGCTCTACTATCCAAGCAAAAGATACAATTAAATGGGAAGACGGTAACGAGTACCCATTAATTAAAATTGAGGTGTCATCTAAATCGCACCCATTCTACACTGGTAAGCAAGTTATTCTTGATACTGCTGGCCGTGTTGATAAATTTAAGAAAAAGTACGGCATGTAATCACTACTTGTGTACTTGTTTCAATAAAGGCAGCTTACGCTGCCTTTTTTATTTGACGCGGTTAACTATAGTAAGATTACACTTGTACTGTCTAAAGATAGCAAAATAATATGCAGTTTCAACTCGAACATGACTGGCAAAGCAATATGTCTGAACCCAAAGCAAATTTGGGTGAAAAGACTAAGACTAATTTATTGCTCTTGCTTTGCGCCATCTGGATATTTTCAGGGCTAGCAAGCCACGCCCCTTGGAAACCTTTAGAAACTGACAGCATCAGCATTGTTCAAACCATCTTAGAAACGGGTAACGTCATTGCGCCTACCGCATATTATGAAACGGATATTTCTGCCCCGCCTCTGTATTACCTGACTGCAGCACTGGGCGCTAAGCTATTTTCACCGCTGCTAGAAATGCATGATGGCGCAAGGTTAATGAATGCCATTTGGCTGACGATTACCTTGCTGATGGTAGGCATGACTGGGCGGGAGACTTGGGGCAGAGGGATTGGCCGACACGCCACTTTCATCATGATTGGTACCATTGGCCTGATGTTTACTGCACATAGCTTGAATCATCATGTGGGGGCTTTTGCTGCGATAGCCACTGGCTTTTATGCCATGATTTTACTACCCAGACGTCCTAGACGCGCTGCCGTTCTATATGGGCTTGCACTGGGTTTTGGCTTTTTAATCAGTGGCTTTTTACCGCTGGCCATCATCTTAATCCCCACGCTATTGTCACTATTATTTAGCCGTCAATGGCGTACAAAACGTACCCTAATATTTTTAGCAACAGCCTTTGCCGTGGCACTGCCACCCATGATTGCTTGGCTAGTGAGCTTTAACCATTACTACCCAGCGTTATTCCAACGATGGTTAATCTTTGAGCAAAGCTGCTTCTCTTTCAATAGTCATTTTTATTTTCTACGTACATTGGTTTGGTATGCATGGCCTGCTTTACCCTTAGCCTTAGTGGGTATTTGGCACTATCGAGATAAATTGATTTTTAATCCAAAATTTCAATATCTGCTCATTTTCTTTTTGACTACTTTTACGCTATTGGGATTTTGCGCCAATGCCAAAGATATCTACACCCTACCCCTACTATTACCACTTGTAGCACTCGGTGCCGGCAGTGTTGAACGCTTAAAACGTGATTTTGCGGCAGCGCTCAACTGGTTTGGTGTGACGGCATTTACCTTCTTCGGCTTTTTAATTTGGCTAGGCTGGGTTGGCATCATGACGGGCACCCCACCCAAAATTCAAGAACGCATGCAGTTTTTATCTGGTGCAGACTATTTAATCTTTAACCCAATCACTTTTAGCATTGCCGTACTAATGACTATTGTCTGGTTAATGGTCTCTATACGTAGCAAGCTTTCCAAGCGTGCAACGGTCACCAACTGGGCCATTGGAATGACTTTTCTTTGGTCCTTACTCATGTGCCTATGGCTGCCCATGATTGACTTTGCTAAAAGTTATGAAAAGCCTTTTAAGAAACTGAGCAAAGTCGTTCCAGATCACTACAACTGTATGCATGGTTTAAATGTGGGTAGTTCACAATCAAAATTACTTTATTACTACACCAACATTGAATTAATCAAAGTGAAGCAAACAGAACAATTACACTGTGATTTATATTTGATCCAGGATCAAAAAGGCGTTGGCAAGATGATTCCTGGACCTGAGTGGAAACAGATTTGGCAAGGCAAGCGCCCAGCCAATAGAAAAGAGCGTTTTAGGTTATTACAGAAAATTGACAGCGTAAACACCTAAACCAAGGCGCTATAAGTGTGCCTTGAGCGCAGATAATACAAGTGGCGATAGCCCTTTGCCATCATCCTTTTGCACATGCTCACTGATGTCATCACGCATGCTTTTCGCCCAAAACTTATTTAAGTGTTGCACAATCTCCTTCTGTGCTTGCACTTGATCGGGAAAAGCCTCATAAAAATCACCGATCTGATTGGCCATTGTTACTAGACGTTCTATCTGCATATCACACTATACTTTCAATTTATCAACTGCTGCGAATCAGCATACACCACAAATTTTCCCTGGCGCGTAAACCCTACCAAGGTTAGGCTATAAGCTTCTGCCATACGAATGGCCAAACCTGTTGGTGCAGAGACCGCTGCCAACATTGAAACACCAGCACTCACGGTTTTTTGTACCATTTCATAACTCGCACGACTACTGGTTAAAATAAATCCAGCCTGTTTAATCAAATCA
>CAZCBF010000135.1:3098-4782 GCA_964496895.1 uncultured Methylophilaceae bacterium
TGCAGTAGCCAAGCTATCTGCACCACACAAACCACAACCCGTACGACCAGTCATACTACGGCGCTTTTCTTTGAGCTGGTTAAAACAGGCACTGGCGATGTCTATCGACAAAGTCACACCATTGGCTTCCAGCCGTGATGAGATATCATACACATCATCAGCACTACCAATAATGCCCTCTGATAAAGAAAAACCGATAGCAAAGTCTTCAAGATCAGCTGGTGTCGCCAACATCACCGTATGCGAAATACCATTGTATTCCAAAGCAATTGGCACTTCCTCTGCCGCCACATCTTGCTCAGTCGTTACCACAGTACCGAGGTGTCGTACCACCTCATATTGCGTTGCAGTGTCGTGTGTTAAGTTAACTATAGTTTTATAAATCGTCATTCAATGCATTTTACACACGCACTAACACTTAAGCATCGCTTTTACCTGTAAGTGCGATTTGGTTTTTACTAAACACTTTGTAGTTCTTCTGCCATTCAGAAAGTTGCGTCACACGTGATACCTGCACCGCAGTTACCTTAAACTCTGGGCAATTGGTAGCCCAATCTGAGTTTTCGGTGGTAATCACATTCGCACCAGACTCTGGGTGATGGAATGTCGTGTAGACCACACCTGGCTGTACTCTTTCTGTAATCACCGCGCGCAACACCGTTTCACCCGCGCGACTAGCAATACCGACCCAGTCATCTGCTTTGATACCGCGCTCTTGCGCATCATGCGGATGAATCTCGATCACATCTTCCTCATGCCATGTCACATTTTGGGTACGACGTGTTTGTGCGCCCACATTATATTGAGACAAAATACGGCCAGTGGTGAGTAAGAGTGGAAACTTCGGCGTCACTTTCTCACTCGTCTCAACATACTGGGTAATAAAGAATTTACCTTTACCACGCACAAACTCATCCACATGCATGGTCGGTGTACCTTCAGGCGCTTCTTCGTTACAAGGCCATTGAATACTGCCAAGTTTGTCCAACTTTTCAAAACTCACGCCTTTGAAAGTCGGTGTGAGGTTTGCAATTTCATCCATGATGTCAGAGGCGTGTTGATAATGCATTGGATAACCCAAAGCTTCTGAAATTTTGGCAGTCATTTCCCAATCTTCCATACCCTCTTCATGGTTGCCATCACGGCGCTCGCCGTTTTTAGGCGTCATCACCCGCTTAACCGGTGAAATACGTCGCTCAGCATTGGTAAATGTACCGTTTTTCTCTAAGAATGAAGCGCCCGGTAAGAAAACATGCGCATACATGGCTGTTTCATTCAAAAACAAATCTTGCACGATTACACATTCCATCGCCTCTAATGCCGCTGTCACATGTTTCGTATTAGGATCAGACTGCACAATGTCTTCACCCACACAGTAGAGGGCTTTAAACTTACCATCCACCGCATTATCCAACATATTTGGGATACGTAAACCTGGCTCATTACTGAGTGGACGTCCCCAAGCGGTTTCAAAAATGGCACGAGTTGCATCATCCGACACATGTCGATAACCAGGGAATTCATGCGGCATAGAACCCATATCACATGAACCCTGCACATTGTTTTGCCCGCGCATTGGATTCACGCCTACGCCTTCACGGCCGATATTGGCAGTTGCCATGGCCAAGTTTGCAATGCCCATCACCATGGTTGAACCCTGACTATGCTCGGTCACGCCTAAACC
>CAZCBF010000136.1:0-4745 GCA_964496895.1 uncultured Methylophilaceae bacterium
TGCCAACACCATCAGCAATGGCAAACCTGATTAATTGATCACCAACACTCTCAATGATTCCACTAATTACTTCTGAAGATTGTTGCTCGATACAACCATTTACTAAAATACAGTCCTCGTTTCTGATTTTTCTAGTTTTTGACAATGTGAATCCGGCGTATTCGATTTTCAATCAACTTTCCTATGCACCATCTTACAAATGTTTATTTGCGCTTGGCAAAGAAACCACTGGCAAAAATAGCGGTAAATAATTTTCACTCTTATTGATTTTTCGAGACCAATAGTATTTGTCTTTAACATCGATAATTAGCGTTTTACCAAAACAATGATGATCATCATCTTCCCAGTGAGTATCCCAACAAGCGATTTGATGATTCGATTTAAATTTTTCATCAACGTAAGCCATTAATGGTTCAAACACATGGTCATTTCATAATGCTTGAAGTGTTTCAAAACATTGTCTTTCATTTGGCTTGGGGTATTCATATGTACCGGGCTTTAGACACATCGAGCAATAATATTGACCATCATCTGAAACTTCTGGATACACATCAAACTCAATCAAAGTGTCTCGCCAGTCACCTTTATGTTCCACATAAAGCATGGCTTGTCCCTCATCGTCTAATCGTAAAACGATGTGAGGTATTGATTCAAATCGTATCAATAGCGATGTCCTGTCACTACAATCACTTTCTTCGATATACGGCTTATAAGTAAATCGGCCAGTATTATTTTCCATCCATTCTCTATAAAAGTTGTAAATATTCACCATGCCTTTTAAAAGATTCTATGAGTAATAAACCAATCACTATAAATCATCAATGCGACACAATATGTCGCAGTAAAACTTATAATACATGTTAGATTGGATCCCACACAGAAAAGCTAATGACGAGTGCAAGCGTGAATAAAGAAGAACCTCAAATAGGCTTATATTGGTATTACAAGCAAAAAGTTTTTACACACTGTTTGCCATTAAATTCTATTGAGCCATTAAGCAATTACGTTGATCTCGACGTTGCTCATTACGAAGCCTGGGAATTCGTTATTAAAGATCACCCTTTACTTACTGCCTTTGAGTACGATGAAATTCAACGAGGCAGAGTGATTTATTTGATAGATAAAAATCTATTTGTCGTCTACTCAGACGAGACGCTGATAGGTAAAATGAAATTTAAGACAAACATTATCAAGGTTTTTAATCTAAACACATGCAATACTGAGTTTCGTGGAGAAAATGCCTATTGTCTAGGTAAAAAATCTTACTAGATTTGTAGAGATTGTTTATTAAATCATTTATCTTCGTGACTCTTAAACAACTCGCTAATGGACTTCCAGAAATTATCAGCCTTCTGCCCTCTTTGTTTTATATGTGCTGTAGCACTTTCAATTCGTTCTGCCCTAGTATTTCCATTAGGTACGAACGTCATTTTTTGGTTATTACAAGGCTTGCAAGCTAATGCTAAATTCTCATCACTATCATCACCACCTTTTGATTTAGGTAGGATATGATCAAACTGAATTGAATCCCAAGTAATACGGTTATGAATAAGTTCCGAATCACAGTATTCGCACCGACCACGAGCTCTCACAAAAACAACTGCATCACGATGAGAATATCCTTTTTCTTCTAGTTTTGTAATTAGTGAACTGTTCATAATTTTCCAAAATTTTTAAAAATTTAGCCTTGTATCAGATCGAAGCCAAGAATTGTTATTATGCTTATTTGCTATAGTTTCAATAGTTATGTCAAAGCATGTTTTAACATTTTCTTCACAAAACAGGCATTCAGCAATATATAGATTTTCATCAATCACTCGTTAATATTGTGACCCGTAAACTTTGTCCAAATACTTACCATGGCATAAGTATCTAGCTTGCAGTAAGCCAATAATTCTTGGTAAATCTCATCCTTTCGAGTCGGGGTGGTTTGAGAATGAATGGCTTCTTTATAGGCTTCCATTGCCATACCACCATCTTTGACACCTTCAAGGCTACTGTAATCGAGCTCCGGACTAATGGCAGGTAATAGTTTTTTGATACTCCAACTGCCCTGCTGACTTGGTGCATAAAAGTGTGCTTTTGCAATTGGGTGCAAATCAACTAGGCGCTCATTAATCGCCAACAGTGCCGGTGATAGATCTGCGTAGCGTGCAGCTAACTCCCTTATCCGACTTGATTCAAAACCAGCGTTATACACATAAATAGGCCCAAGTTTACGACAAAGCTTTATTAAACTGTTTGCAAACGCCAATGATGGATCTTCACCAGACAAATCTAAAAACTCTTGATGACTTAGATTTAAGTGCTGATCGAGCACATGAAGACTGAATTGAAAGGGAATTTGCTGATACGGTTTCCACCCTTTCCAAAGCGGAACCGCAAACATAGCGGTTTCAAAGTCCAGGAAATATGCAGGTAAAGAATGTTGAGCAAGCGCTGATTGAATCGATGCTCGATCAAAATAACTCTCTTGCGATAGTGTTACTTGTTTAACAAGCAGTTGCGTTTCATTTAACAAGTGATCTGGCACATCCGCCATTTCTATCACGGCCTGCTCATCCACAAAATCCGCCAAATCATTTCGCCAACGCCCGGGTAACCAATTCACCGAATGCTCAGGTATAGGATGGCCTTTGGTGCAGTGCGCATAAAAACCGCACTCAAAGGGCTGGAAACATTGAGATCCAACCTCAATGTCTGGTACTGATGTTTGTGCTGATACCGACTTGGCCTCGGTTACCCACGAGTTAACCTCTGATTGCAAATCTTCACAATATTTTGTGATGTCTTCTTCAACTAAGATGCCAGCATAATCCTGATCACCTGGATACACCCATTGGTTGTTTACATGCGCTATTGATACCTTATGGACATTTACACCAGCTTGATGTGCGATGTACGTTTGAATTGCAGCATCTTCAACGTAATAGTCTTTCAACGTGGTAGATGACTTCACTTCTACCATGTGCCAACTGATGTCTCCATTTGTTGACTTTGGCAACATGACATCAGCAAACGCAATCAATCCACTAGCAGAAAGTCCCGCTTCAAACACGGGATTATCCTCTTGTAACACCTTTTTGCTCTGTGATAGTGCTACTTTAAAGCCATCCTTTTGGGCATCAATGATGACGGCACTCCCATTAAAGTTATACAAAGTTTGTGCAATATCGCCAATGGCATAACCAACTTCGAATCGCTGTGTATCGTCCGCCGACGTTTCTAGTAATTGGGGTTGGTATAAGCTCAACCAAAGTTTTTTAGGGCATTGGCGAAAGCTGATCAATTTAGATTTTGAGAGAATTTTAGCCATGAATATTTATTGCTGTTGTTTTCATATCAATATAACAGCAAATCTAAATTTGCAGTAACTCACGCAGCCTTTCCGCGTCACATGATGTCGCAACATTCACATAACCTTAGTCTCAGTTTCTGTAAAACAAAAAGGATAAGGTTGAGATGGTCAATAACGAAACGACTGAAAATCAAAAAAAGGAACCTGGAACGGAATTAGTCGTAAAAGATAATGAACCAGAGGTAATCATCAAAATAATAGCTTTAGGCCGGTTTGGTCAAACCATAACCTCTTCTATCTTTAGTGATGATCAATCATGTAGCCAAATTGAGTTATTGCAGATAGATAGAAATGACTATCTTGATAACGTAACAAATTTCTTAGCAGCAACCGATCTTTTAATCATGATCTATGACCTCGATGCATGGAAAGAAGACCTCTCTCTAATCGATTCATTGAGCAAACTTGCATCAGAACTTGGGATACTAACGATTAGCCTATTGCCCTATTCAAACACCATCGATCAACGACTCGAAAGCAAACTACAAAAATTATTGTTCTACACCGATACCATGATTCCTTTAAAGAATACCCCGTATTCCAGTCTGGGTAAGAAACATCTGGATTAATGGCAGCTAAGAGTTGGTCGATGGTTTCACGATTTAAACCAAGAGGGGGCTTGTCACGATTGGAATATTTTTCAGAAGGGGGTTGGCCAAAACGTTTAAAGATTAAATCTTTAAGCGGTGCGCCCATTGGGTTGAGAGAATTGACTGTATTAATAGCATTGCCTGTAAAGGTAACAAAGCCACGGTCAGTAAATAAGTCTATGCCGAAGGTGCCAATCGCATGTTGTCTGCTATTGCCGTAATCGGTCCGCCCTTGTGTATATAGATGTATACCCTTGCCTGAGGGGGATATTTCAGTGTAGTGGCCATCGCTAATATTAAGTATGGTTTCATCCAAAACACCATCATTAAAGCAATTGTCAAAATCAACAACAGTGAATTGACCGTCAAGGCAAGCGTGGCAATGCCGTCAAAGCCGTGCGTGATGGCCGCAACCTTAGCTTGATTGACAGTTGCTAGCTGTTGGCGCTCTAAAGCAGAACCTTGAACGCCGTTTCGTCGTACACCTGATGCATAGTAAGGTACTTTCTTAGGTTTGCCGGTGTCGGAGTCTTCAAAGCGCCACACTAACCAGATTTTAGCGTCTTCTAAGAAATGAGGTACTTCAATCTTTGCGATAGGTGTTGTTGTATTTGTCATGTGCATTGCAATTCTCTAAATTTAGCCCGAACGGGCTATTGACTAAGTATCGATTTACCGATTAAATGTAAGCTGAAATTTACAAAAGAAACCTAATCGCCAGCGTCACCATCATCGGCAACCGCGTCGAGTTTGGTAGTATTGAGCGCACAATTGAGTGCAACACCAGTGCGCCAAGA
>CAZCBF010000137.1:0-4724 GCA_964496895.1 uncultured Methylophilaceae bacterium
CTTGCTTTTTTTATTTAAATGCGGCGCCAATTCATTTAATGCAGACTCATAAACGCTGCGTTTGAATTCAATCACATCATTGAGCTGCACCCAATACTCGTTCCAACGCCAAGCGTCAAACTCAGGGTGATCGCTGGCACGCAAGCTCACATCACTATCTCGGCCAACCAGCCTTAATAAAAACCAAATTTGTTTTTGCCCGCGGTATGTGCCGCGAAACTCTCTTTTAATCCATGTCGTTGGTACTTCATATCGCAACCAGTCTTTGGTTCGGCCTAAAATCTTCACATGTTCTGGCTTCAAACCTACTTCTTCCATTAACTCCCGATACATCGCCTCTTGCGGGCTTTCTCCGTAATTAATGCCTCCCTGTGGGAACTGCCATGAGTGCTCCCGAATGCGCTTACCCCAGAATACTTTATTTTCAGTATTGCATAGGATAATGCCAACGTTAGGACGAAATCCATCTCGATCTAACATAATCTTAATATTTGCCTAATAATTCTTTTCCTAAATTTTTTCACATTTCGTTCAAGATTGAAAGCCCGTTTACAGTTAAAATAAGCTTTCATTAAAAAAAGTATCAAAAAGACTATCAATTGCATGCTACTGCTCAGAAAAACATTACCCCTACGAATTTTTCTTCTCATTGCTGCAACCCTTTTGAGCCTGCTTGCCTGCCAACATATAACTGAGTCATTCGCATTGATCACCAATCAGGGCGACAATACGGTATCGGTCATTAACACCACGACAAATAAAGTAGTACATACCATCACGGTAGGCAAAAGTCCTGTGGGCATTGCCACAGGCAGTCAAACACAGCGCGCCTATGTGACCAATGTAGATGGTCAATCAGTCAGTGTCATTGATACTGCAACATTCAAGGTCATCGGTAGCATTGCAATACCAGGATCACCTGTAGGCGTGACATTGTCACCAGATGAAGCAACGCTCTATGTAGCGGATTGGTTTGGGAATATGCTGCATGCAATCGATACATCAGATTGGAAACAGCGCAAAAAGCTGATGGTCAAACATTCACCAGCTGGACTCGTACATCACCCAACGCAACCGTGGCTCTTTATTGCAAACAGGGATGACGATGCGATTACACAGGTCAACACCGATACTTTTTCTATCATGAAGAAGTTTGCAGTCGGTAAACATCCTTTTGGTTTAGCAATAGACAGCAGTGGGGATTGGCTCGCCGTAGTGAATGTATACGAAGATACTGTTAGTCTGATTCAGACAGATAGCTATGCGCAGCACACCATCAAAGTTAGCCTTCATCCCTACTGTGCAAATTTTTCGGATGATGGGCATTGGCTATTGGTCACCAATACGTATGATGACACGGTCAGTTTTATTGACCTTACAACGCAAACCGTAGTTAATGAAATAGATGTGGGCGTCACACCAGAAGGGATCAGCATTGATCAATCGCAACAGTTAGCCTATGTCGCCAACTGGGGTAGCAATGATGTTTCAGTCATCGATATTAAAAAACAGTCCGTCATCAAAACAATCGAAACCGGCGATAAAAGTCGTGCCTTCGGTCAATTTATAAGCGATTAGTGCTGTCAACGTAATCGCTGCATTGCGCGTTATAAAGTGTAGAAAGTGAGTTGTTTAAACATTTCAGCTTTAACTACATTATAATAGCCGTAGCTATTAGTCTCACACGAACCCTTACTAATAAATTAATCAACTACAAAAGTAATACAAGCACTATGGAGAAAATAAATGAATAAATTTTTAGCAATACTGACAGCTGGTCTTACAGCATTAACCTTGTCTTTTTCAGCAGCGGCCCACGGCCCTACGCCACAAAAAGTGGTAAAAGAAATAACAATCAATGCTGCACCAGAAAAAGTTTGGGCTTTAGTGACAGACTTCGAACACTCTGACAAATGGCATTCATCTGTAAAAAGCATCCAAACGGTCGATGGTAAAGCACAGAGAACTATCGCGCTTGAAAATGGTACAACTTTGAACGAAACATTCAGTAAAACAATTGAAAGTATCAAAAAAATTAAATACAAAGTGACCGAGTGGGACGCTGCAGTTACCGATGTTAGCGTCACATTACAAGTCAAGAAAGGCGCTACAGACGGAGAAAGCAAAGTCAAGTGGATTGCTAAAGGTTACAGAGTATACAAACTAAACCCTCCGGTTCCTGAAGGACAGGATGATGAAACTGCACATAAATTCCTCTCTAGCGTTTATGAACCTGGATTAGAAAGCTTAAAAAAGGCAGCTGAGTCGGGAAAGTAATCTCAAAAAAATCTGACCCCAAAACTAAAAAGGTTGTAGAAAAAAAGCCTTGGTGGAAATTTTGGTAAGGGTTAGATAAGCCTCAAATACAAACGCTTTGTGATGAGAGCTACATCGACTGTTTGATTGTCAGATTTTTTTAAAAAGCGGGTTCACCCGCTTTTTTTTACGCCCATACAAAAATAATTTTCTTACAATTCAATAACTTAGGAATATCCCTTCCATATTTAACATGAAATAGCATTAAGTATTTCCTGAATGTGTCGTTAAAAAAATTACTCAAAAGAGTACTTTAATATTATTAAATAGATCTAATTAATTAAGGAAGAGTAAAATGGCACAGAAAGGCTTTACATTAATCGAGCTGATGATTGTTGTTGCAATTATCGGTATTCTAGCTGCAGTTGGTATTCCAGCATACAGCGACTACACAGCTAAAGCACAAGCGGCTGAGGCATTTACATTATTGGATGGTACTAAAACAGATATCGTTTCAGAAATGGGTGAAAGCAATACATGTTCTAACCCTAAAGTGACTAGCGGTCAATTTGTGGCTTCTGTTGGTGCTGCTGCTGCAGGTGATGTTTGTACAGTTACAGCAACATTCAATGCAACTGGTGTAAACACTAGCATCAAATCTAAAACAGTGATCATGACCTACAACTCAGGTACTAGTGCATTCACTTACAACGGCGGTACATTAGCTGCTGGTTTCCGTCCAGCTGCATGGAAATAATCACGGCATAATATCGTGAGGTTGATAGCCTAACGCTATCAATGCCCCAAAAAGCCCCTCTCATCCCAGTGAGGGGCTTTTTGCATTGTTAGAATATTTCATTGAAATTCATAGCGAATTACACAACAATAGTGGTTTAAATTGATTAACTATTCCAATGCAAGAACCCTTAGAGATTTTCAACGCGCAACATCAAATTACGGCTAGTGTGATCTGGCTACATGGTTTAGGGGCCAATGGCCATGACTTTGAACCTGTGGTCAATATGCTTGACTTAGCACACATTCGGTTTGTACTTCCTCATGCGCCGCAAAGACCTGTGACCCTAAACCAGGGTCATGTCATGCCTGCTTGGTATGATCTATACGGTTTGACAGCCGATGCCCCCACCGATGAGGCAGGCCTTGATATCTCGGCAGCTTATTTACAAAGCTTGATCGAAAAAGAAAACCAACGCGGCATTAAAACTAGTCGTATTGTTGTCGCAGGCTTTTCACAAGGTGGTGCTGTAGCGCTACATTTTGCAACACGCTTTTCTAAGTCACTGGCAGGTGTCATGGCATTATCGACTTACCTACCCTTAGCTGAAGCACTAGAAGAGAAAAAGCACAGCGAAAATCAAGCAACAGCATGGTTGATGACACATGGTACGCATGACGATGTCATTGTGATTGACATCGCAGAACAGTCCCAAGAGGCTTTAATTGCCGCAAACTTCACCGTTGAATTCAAACGCTACCCAATGGCACATCAGGTCTGTGATCAAGAAATTGTTGATATTAAACATTATTTATTACAACAATTACCAATTAACTCAGCGTAGGTTCGCACAATTTGGTAAAATGGGCTATTTTGCAACGCATTTAACATCATGGCAAAGTCTAAGCAAACCAGTGAGTCAGGGCATGATGATTCAGATCATCTGCCCTTACCTGCGGATTTTGAATCTGCCTTCGCAGAGTTAGAAACCTTACTCAACAATATGGAGTCAGGGGAGCTTTCATTAGCACAGTCGCTAACCGCTTATAAGCGCGGCGATGTGTTACTCGGCTATTGTCAAAAAACGCTCAGCCATGCAGAACAAGAAATTCAGCTGTTAAATGAAAAGCAGATGCTTGAAACGTTCAAGCCTGAAGCCTAATCACAAGACTGCCTCTCACACATGTCTCAAACCAACATAGCCTACTCTGCCGCACCTGAAACCACTTTTGCCCTCTGGTCAAAAAACAAGCAAGTGCAAGTAGAACAAGTGCTCACCCATGCACTCAATAAACGCGCACTGCGTGATGAAAGTCACGCGGCACAATTACAGTCTGCCATGCAATATAGCGCGCTGGGCGGTGGTAAACGCATCAGAGCGTTACTTTGTTATGCTGCTGCAGAACTGTGTGGTACAGATTCACGCGTGGTAGATGCTAGCGCTGCTGCAGTGGAGATGATTCATGCCTACTCGCTAGTACATGATGATATGCCGTGTATGGATGATGATGATATGCGTCGTGGCAAGCCAAGTTGCCACAAGCAATATGATGATGCCACGGCTTTATTAGTGGGTGATGCCTTACAAAGCAAAGCCTTTTATATGCTGTCTCAACCCAACATTACGGATAACAAGTCCCTGCAAGTACACCTACTGCACACACTGGCACGCGCGTCGGGCATTGTCGGTATGGCAGGCGGTCAAGCCATAGACTTGGAATCTGTTGGCAAG
>CAZCBF010000138.1:0-4721 GCA_964496895.1 uncultured Methylophilaceae bacterium
TTCGAGCTCGTTCGCGATGTTGCACCCGGCGAGGCGGTATTTATCTCGATGGATGGTGAGTTTCATTCACGTCAATGCGCGCAAAGTCCTAATTTAACACCTTGCATTTTTGAATATGTTTACCTCGCGCGTCCTGACTCTATGATTGATGATGTGTCGGTGTATCAAACGCGTTTGGACATGGGTACCATACTGGCTGAAAAAATTAAACGCGACTGGCCAGATATTGATATTGATGTAGTAATCCCGATTCCAGATACAAGTCGTGCTTCTGCTTTGCAGCTCAGTGTTGCCATGGGTGTTGAATATCGAGAAGGCTTTATTAAAAATCGCTACATTGGTCGAACATTTATCATGCCAGGCCAAGCTTTGCGTAAAAAGTCTGTGCGTCAAAAGCTTAACCCTATTGGAGTTGAATTTAAGGGTAAGAATGTTTTACTCGTCGATGATTCGATTGTGCGCGGTACCACTTCTAAACAGATCGTTGAAATGGCCCGTGATGCCGGTGCAAATAAAGTTTATTTTGCCTCAGCAGCGCCACCGGTTCGCTACCCTAATGTTTATGGCATTGATATGCCTACACGTGATGAGCTGCTAGCAACGGATCGTACGGATGAAGAGATTTGTACAGAGATTGGTGCGGATGGTTTGATCTATCAAGACCTCTGTGATTTGGTTAAAGTAGTTAAGGACAATAGTCCAGTGATTGAGCAGTTCGATTGCTCATGCTTTAATGGCGAATACATCACAGGTGATATTGATGCAGCTTATCTAGACAGAATAGAGAGCATGCGCGGTGATGAGACTAAAATTAAGTCAACACCAAATTCGATTACACAGTTGGATTTAAATTTACCTGACCAAAATGTAGCCTAAAATGCTTGACGCTTTGATGTTGAAGGCATAAGATGAAATTGCGCTGATTTGAGTGACTAAACTTAAATAAAGTCTAACTCAGCTTGCGAGCGCTTTATAAATTCTGCTAAAGCGAGAGATTAAAACCCGTTTTAGCTGTTAGCTATAACGGGTTTTTTAATGTCCAGCCACAATAGGATAACAATAGAGATAGGAATAAGATGCAAGAATTTGATCAGAATTTACACCCAGCCACACTAGCGGTGCGTGCTGGTAGCGAGATGACGGAGTTTGGTGAAAACTCAGAGGCGCTGTTTTTGAATTCAAGTTTTCGTTTCAATAGCGCGGCACAAGCTGCGGCGCGTTTTAGTGGAGAAGAGCAGGGTAATATCTACTCCCGTTTTACCAACCCTACAGTAACGATGTTTCAAGATAAGCTTGCTGCACTAGAAGGTGCAGAGCAATGTGTGGCTACGTCAAGTGGAATGTCGGCGATTTTGTCTTGTGTGATGGGGTTGTGTAACGCAGGAGATCATATTGTTGCTTCGCTTAGTATTTTTGGGACCAGTGTGCAGCTTTTTAGCAATATCATGAACCGGTGGGGGCTTGAAGTGAGCTTTGTTTCGCTCACCGAGATTGAGGAGTGGGAATCAGCTACTCAGAGTAACACCAAATTATTTTTTGCTGAAACACCATCGAACCCAATGACAGAGGTGTGTGATATTCAAGCCTTAGCCAAACTTGCACATACGCATGACGCTCTACTGGTGATTGATAACTGTTTTTGTACGCCTGCTGTTCAAAAGCCACTGACACTGGGTGCGGATGTGATTATTCATTCTGCCACTAAGTTTATAGACGGGCAGGGCAGGTGCTTGGGTGGCGCAGTGCTCGGTCGCAAAGAACACATGGAGCCTGTTTATGGTTTCTTGCGTTCTGCAGGCGTGTCGATGAGTCCTTTTAATGCTTGGGTGTTTTTGAAAGGACTAGAAACCTTGTTCGTGCGCATGCAAGCACATGCAGCAAACGCACATGCATTGGCGATTTGGCTAGAAGGTCAGCCTCAGGTTGCTAAAGTGCATTACCCTGGGTTGAATTCTCATCCGCAACATGCGCTTGCCATGCAGCAGCAAGTGAATGGTGGTGGCATTGTCACTTTTGAAGTGAAAGCAAAAAGCGGACGCGCTCAACAAGAAGCTGCTTGGTCCTTAATTGATCAAACGCGACTCATTTCAATTACAGCCAACCTCGGCGATGCCAAGTCGACAATCACGCATCCTGCCACCACCACGCATAGTCGTGTATCAGAAGAGGCGCGTGCACAAGCAGGTATTAACGATGGCTTGATTAGAATCGCTGTTGGTTCAGAAAATGTTGAAGATTTGAAAGCTGATTTGCATTTCTAAAAGTACTTTTTTACGCCACATTGTAGAGGTTAATTAGCATAATGTTGTGGTCGCTAACTGGCTTGCTCAGCCTGTCGCTAAACTGTCATGAAATGGTGAATTCATGCTAAAATGACAGGATAAATTCTAGATAAGAAAATTCAGTTCCTATGAGTCAACAACCTGACGAATTTGCCAAAGAAACCCTTCCGATCAGCCTAGAAGACGAGATGCGTCAATCCTATCTCGATTACGCAATGAGCGTGATTGTGGGGCGTGCGCTACCAGACGTTCGGGATGGTTTAAAGCCAGTGCATCGTCGTGTGCTTTTTGCGATGCACGAGCTAAACAACGACTATAACAAACCGTATAAAAAATCAGCACGTATTGTTGGTGATGTGATTGGTAAATACCATCCTCATGGTGATACTGCCGTGTATGACACGATTGTGCGTATGGCACAGGACTTTAGCTTGCGCTATATGTTGGTCGATGGCCAGGGTAACTTTGGTTCTGTCGATGGTGATAACGCGGCGGCGATGCGTTATACCGAAATTCGCATGTCAAAAATTGCGCATCAGTTGTTGGCAGATATTGACAAAGAAACGGTTGATTTTGGCCCTAACTATGATGGTAGTGAGCATGAGCCGCTCATCATGCCAGCACGCATTCCCAATCTGCTGATCAACGGTAGTTCGGGTATTGCCGTTGGTATGGCAACCAATATTCCACCGCACAATCTGACTGAGGTGCTCAAAGCCTGCTTTGCCTTGCTCGACAACGCTGAAATCAGTATCGATGATTTGATTCGCCTCATGCCAGCGCCAGACTTCCCAACGGCGGGTATTATTTACGGCACCTCAGGTGTGATTGAAGGTTACCGTACTGGTCGTGGTCGTGTTGTCATGCGTGGTCGCACCCATTTTGAAGACTTGGATAAGGCGGGTAACAAGCAAGCGATTATTATCGACGAGCTCCCATATCAGGTTAACAAGAAAAATTTAGTCGAAAAAGTCGCCGAACTCGTTCGCGATAAAAAACTCGAAGGTGTTTCAGACCTGCGTGATGAGTCGGATAAATCTGGCATGCGCGTGGTGATTGAGCTCAAACGTGGTGAAGTGCCAGAGATTGTTTTAAACAACCTTTACAAGCAAACGCAATTACAAGACACGTTTGGTATGAATATGGTCGCCTTGATTGACGGCCAGCCACGCTTGCTAAACCTCAAACAAATCCTTGAAGCTTTCTTGCGACACCGTCGTGAAGTTGTGACACGTAGAACTGCTTACGAGCTGCGCAAAGCGCGTGCGCGTGCACATGTGTTAGAAGGCTTGGCTGTTGCGTTGGCTAATGTAGATGAAATGATTGCGATCATTAAAGCTGCACCAACACCGCCAGATGCCAAAAAAGAATTAATGGCGCGTAGCTGGAAATCACCAGTGGTTGAAGAAATGCTTAAGCGTGCAGCGGTTGAAGCCTCACGCCCTGAAGGCATAAGTGTCGATTTTGGTTTAAAGCCAGATGGTTATTGGCTCAGTGATGTGCAAGCACAAGAAATTCTGCAAATGCGCTTGCAACGTTTAACAGGTCTGGAACAAGATAAGATCGTCACAGAGTACAAAGAAATCATGGATGTGATTGCTGATTTGCTCAATATCTTAGCAACACCTGCACGTGTGACAGCCATCATCAAAGAAGAGCTAGAAGAAATTGGTAAGCAGTTTGGTGATGAGCGCCGTAGTGAAATTGTTGAGAATGCGCTAGATTTATCGATAGAAGACTTTATCTCCCCACAAGACATGGTGGTGACTTTGTCACATACTGGCTATGTGAAATCGCAGCCGCTCGATGAATATCGCTCACAAAAACGTGGTGGTCGTGGCAAACAAGCCACAGCAACAAAAGAGGGCGACTTTATCGATAAAATGTTCGTCGCGCATACACATGACTACATCCTATGTTTTAGTAGTGCTGGTCGTGTGTACTGGCTCAAAGTGTATGAGGTGCCGCAAGGTAGCCGCGTAGGTAAAGGCAAGCCGATAGTAAACTTGTTCCCATTGCAAGAGGGCGAAAAAATTAACGCCGTGTTGCCAGTGAAAGAGTTTGACGAGAATCATTATGTCTTTATGGCAACCTCCAATGGCGTGGTTAAGAAAACAGCGCTTTCTGAGTTCTCAAATCCGCGTAAATCAGGCATTATCTCGATCAAGCTCGATGAAGATGATTACCTGATTGGTGCACGCATTACTGATGGTAATAACGATATTGTGCTGGTTTCTGATGCGGGCAAAGCGGTATGGTTCTCAGAAGAAGATGTGCGTTCAATGGGCCGCGGAGCACGCGGTGTGCGTGGTATGAAGCTGCTTGAGGAGCAACAAGTACTGTCCTTACTCATCGCAGAAAACGATGATCAGACTGTCTTGGTGGCAACAGAAAACGGATATGGTAAGCGTACCAAGCTAGCTGATTTCCGTCAGTCTG
>CAZCBF010000139.1:0-4596 GCA_964496895.1 uncultured Methylophilaceae bacterium
TATCAACAACACCAATCACAGGGATGCCTAGTTTAGCGGCTTCGCTAATCGCACCGCTTTCATGGCCAACGTCTACAATAAATAAAGCATCTGGCAAGCCGCCCATTTCTTTAATGCCGCCGATTGAGCGGTTTAGCTTTTCAAGCTCGCGCTTATAGCCTAAGGCTTCTTTTTTGTTGAATTTTTCGATGCTGCCATCTTCGATCATGCCTTCAAATTGTTTTAAGCGTTTGATCGATTGCTTAACTGTCTTGTAGTTAGTTAGCATGCCACCTAACCAGCGGTGGTTTACAAATGGGCAAGCTGCACGTTCAGCTTCTTCTTGAATGATGTCACGCGCTTGACGTTTGGTACCAACAAATAATATGCGGCCTTTGTTAGCAGCCAATGTTTTAACATGCTTAGTTGCATCGTTAAACATTGGTAATGTTTTTTCAAGGTTGACGATATGAATCTTATTACGGTCACCAAAGATAAATGGTGCCATTTTAGGATTCCAATAACGGGTTTGATGGCCAAAATGAACGCCGGCCTCAAGCATTTGACGCATAGTCACTGACATGTTTTTCTCTCTTTCTAAGGTTATTCATTCATATAGCGCTCAAAACATTGCCTATTAAGACAACACCTTAGACTGGGCTATACGGTTAATTAAAATTTAGTCAAAAATTTCGAAGGCAGATCATACCACTATTTGGCTTTTGAGCAAAGCCTTTAAGAGCAGGCTGTTGGCTTGTATGCGGCTTGTTGTTTTGCCCCCCTAGCGGCTGCTACAGTGAGCGTTAGCGGGAACAGTAACACTTGCAAGGTTTTGTCATCTGCAAATAAGTCCAACATCATATAAATTGTCGTTACAGTAATCACCGCGTACCCAGAGACACTCATAAATGAAAAGAGCTTATCGGGGTGTTTTCGCATTGACCTCGCCGCATTAAGGGTAATGACAAATAAGCTCACCCACAAGATAAGTCCTATGATGCCAAGCTCAGTGAACATTAACAAATATTTGTTATGCACGCCGAGTGGAATCGCTAGCGGCTTTTTGCCAGGGATCAGCAATACTGCAAGCTCGATGCGACCAAGTGGTGGAACAATGGCTTTACTGCCTAGTGCCACCCATTCAGTTTCTTTTTCGCCTGGTGGATAATAATGCAAGCCTGCTTCTGCATAGTCATTGGGGCCAACGCCGATCAACGGATGCTTTTCGATTAAGTCAGTGGAGAGTTGTATCATCCTCACACGTGAATCTGTGGCGCCATCATCACCTTTGGTTAGCCGGTCGAAGATAGGCTTGGCAACAAACCCTAACACCACAATCATGCCGATACTCAACACACTTCCGATTAGCCATGCGCTAGGGGTGATCGCGCGCCTTTTGATAAAAACTGCTGTGATTAACAGCGATGCTACAGCCATGGTTAACCAAGCACTACGTGAGAATGTAAAGATGACCGCAATTAAGCTGGTGAGTATCGACACAATTCCAATGGCTCTAAACAGTGGGTTTTTGACGGCTAGTAAACCAACGGCTAAAAAAGTCAGCATTGCATGATAGCTGGCTTGTTGATTAGGTACCCCTACGGTACCTGCTGCACGGCGGATGATTTGACCGCCAATGTTATATTCTTGCAACTCAAGTGCTGGGCCCAACAAAACGGTAAAATTCATTGACTTGCCAGTCGCGAATGAGAGGCCGACCAAACTCGATTGCAAAATAATCATCAATGCCAGCGTTGCAAGAATCCAAAGAATGTCTGATCGTGTTTGGATGGCAGTGCCGATGATTAGCACAAACATAAAGTTACGCGCCAAGTGCAAAATGCCTAGCGGCGCAGAGTCGATAAAATCACTTTGCAGGTACAGTCGGTGGATTAAATAAGAAAACACGCCCCAGCCTAATAAAGCGAGCAAGGTTAAATTAAGGCGGTTGAATATTTTTTGTTTGTGTTGTGCTAAAGATTGCTCGATTAACAAAATACCAGCTAGCATGATGACAATCAAATCACCTGCATTTAAGACAATTTCATAGCCGCGCAAATTATCCCAAATAGGCGTTGCGGTAAATAAAATCTTCTCAATACTCAGCGGCTGTATGAGCACCCATAAACAAAGGCAAAGTGTTCTGCGTGCAGGTGAAAGTACGATTAAGAGTAGACCGCCAAACGCAACAACTAAGCCGATTTGCGCTTTTAACGAAACGGCGCCAACAATGCCAACCAGTAGGCTAAAGCCTACAATAGCAAACAGTGCTAAGATGGCTTCAAAGAGACCACGTTGACTTGGCAGCAGCATAATGGCTGGCCTTAACGCTAGAACAATCGATAAATAAAGTCAGGGATGATTTGTCTGGCTTGATTGAAAATAATGCCAGAGACTTTACTTTGATTGGAGTGAATTTTAGCGACGGCTGCTTGTAAGATACCTTTACGTGTTTGACCACATGCTGCAACAACTATCGTCTCATCAGATAAGCTACTAAATACCGTTGTCTCATTGCCCATTAAGATCGTACCGGTATCAACAATGATGTAGTCAAATAATTGACGTAACGCATCAATGTGCTCTTTTGCAATGTCGGTATAGTAGCCCAGTTGGTTTCTACTTTCGACACTCCCCGCCCCAATCACTGAAAAGTTGAAGGTTACATTTTGGCGGTATTTGGTCAGCGGCTGACTCGCTAGCAAGCCATCAATCAGGCCAGATTGCTCATCTGTAGCGAATAACCTCGAAACCATTGGGTCGCTAAAATTAGCATCAATCAAACACACCTTAGTGCTTTTGTTTTTGGCCAAATTCATCGATAGCGCAAGTGCCGAGAAAGTGGTGCCAACATTCTCGCCTGCACCACTGATAGAAATGACTTTGCCACCACTCTCTGATTTCTTCTGACCAATTTTTGCGATGACTTGAAAGAAACCATCTTTGATCACGGGGTCATTTTTGAGTAGCTTAAAGTGCTTAAGCTTAAAATTACCCACATCGGTTTTGATGATGGGGATCGCACTGAGTACGGGCACATTGGTGAGCGACTCAGCTTCGCGCCTAAAGTGGATGCGAGGGTCCAGCACATTAAACACCACCATCAGGCTAATCGCTAACATCAATCCTAAAACCAAGCCGACGATGGCTGTCACGATTAAGCGCACTAATATAGAACCACCTTTGGCTGGTGGCGTGGTTGCTTTTTCAACAATACTGATTGGAATGAGGCGGTTTTGATAGATGTTTTCGGTATTTTGTGCCTGATACAAACGCGCTTTGAGTTGTTCGAGCAATTGCTTATTTGTCTCGATTAGCTCTTGTTTCTTTAGCAAGAATTTCAACTTAGCCACTTGTGCGCGCAGGCGCCTTACTTGCTGTGAGTTTGAGGCATAAATTTGGCTGGTTTTCGTCAATTCATTTTCAACGGCGTTGAGCTGTGTGGCCATTGTCATAATGATCGGAATGTTTTTGCTATTCACTTCGCGACCATTAGCCTTGACACGCCCTGCTTTGAAGTCAGCTGGTGTTGCACGCTCAGCGGCGCGTAAATCTTCGGTTTGCGCTTCTACTAGATCATTTAGCAAGGTTGATTGCTTAGTGGCTTCTTCAGCATACATGCGATAAAAATCATCAATAAAGGCTTGGGCCAAACCATTGGCCATGGGGGCAACTTTTTCGCGGTTATACGACTTAACATTCAGCGAGATTAATTCATCAATCTTACTAAAGTCACCGCTTTGCGAATTCTTTTCTAATATCTCAATGGATTTCTTGCTGCTCGATTTTTTTGAAGAGCTATTTAATGACTCTCTAAAAGCATTGATCAGGGGCTGTAAATCATCACCAGATTGCGCAGCGTCTTCCTCATCATCACTACCAAAGATTGCCTTAAAAAAAGCACCCACTTTGCCTTTAATCATATTTAAAGGCTTTTGATAGATATCATCTTCAGTGATGCCCACACGTTGGATGGTGCTTTCTAATACCGGTAAACTTTTAATTAATTCGGCCGAGGTGGTGCCAGATAAATTTGAACGTGAGTCCGCGACGAGATCTTTTAATAAGCCTGAGTCTGAATTGCTATATCGGATTAGAATCTTAGTCGATGCTGTCCAAGTGGCTGGCACTAATGAAGCTAACAAGGTAGCCAATATAGCGGGTAGCAATAGTGCGAGTAGAAAAGTTTTAGGGCGTAAAAAGACTTTTGCTATCAGGTCGCGAAATGAAAAACTCTCATTGCGACTATCAATCAGTCGTTCTGCCATGGTTTGGTGATTTGCACTAGCTTGTTGCATACATTTATTAAGATTTACTGATGTTATTATTTTGAGGTATCAAGCACTAAAGTTATCACTGAAAAAGGCATGATTTTAAGTGGCTGTTTTATGCTCCATTCTTGCTCTTGCACCTTCACACTATTGGTCTGAGCGGTAGAGTATGGTTCGTACGAGGGATCATAGGGCCACTCAGGCGGTATGTCGCGCCCGTTATGTGCGGTTAATTCTTTGGTCTTGATTTGATAAAGCTTGGCATTTGTCTTGACCTTACCATGAATGAAACTCAAATCAATTGGGTAGGCTGTTGTCAGGCTACGATTGACTAAGTTGACATAAA
>CAZCBF010000140.1:0-4582 GCA_964496895.1 uncultured Methylophilaceae bacterium
CCTGTGTATGTCAAAGATGGTGGCCTTTCAATGGGTGACCTTCACTTCTCACAAGGTGATGGCGAGATTACTTTCTGTGGTGCGATTGAGATGGCAGGTTATCTCGATATCAAAGTGAAACTAATCAAAGATGGCGTGAAGAAATATGGCATCAAAAATCCACTCTTCAAACCAAGTGTACTCACACCGAGTTACCAAGATTATGTGATTTTTGAAGGTATTTCAGTGGATGAGTATGGCAAGCAACATTATATGGATGTGACTGTTGCATACCGTCAAGCTTGTTTAAACGCGATTGAATACCTCAAGCAGTTTGGTTATAGCGGTGAACAAGCGCTGGCGATTTTAGGTACGGCACCGGTTGAAGGTCATATTAGTGGTGTGGTGGATATTCCAAACGCTTGCGCAACTTTATGGCTACCGTCAGAGATATTTAGCTTTGATATTAACCCGAATGCTGAAGGACCAAAAGTCATGGTGCCACAGGGTATCGATACTGCGAAAACGACCAGTTAAGGAGTCTTGCTATGCCAATGTATGAATATATTTGTGATGATTGCGGCGTGTTTAGTGCCATGAATAGCATGGCAGTGGCGCATGAATCAAAAGATTGTCCTGCTTGTGGTACTGAAAGCCAACGCATTATGTCAGCTCCTCGATTAGCAGTATTAAGCAAGTCTGATCGTATTGCACATGAACGCAATGAAAAATCAGCTAATGCGCCAATGATGGGTAAATCCTCTTCAAGGTGTGGTTGCGGTGGGGCGCATAGCAGTGCAGATCATGCCAAGCATAGCAAAAGCAGAAGCCATGACGATGAAGTAAAGCAAAAACCCAAGGAAAAAACTGGTTTGCAGATGCAAACCAAGAAAACCGCAAGGCCTTGGATGTTAGCACATTAATTTAAGATTTTTTAAGCAACACTTTTTTCAATAGGAGAGATACAAATGAGTAATTCAGATAGACGTCATTTCGTCAAAAAAGCCTCAAGTGTACTGATGGGTGCACTCGTTGCGACCAGTTTATTCACTGGTGCTGCTATGGCTGAAGACTATCCAACTGCCAAGGTTAATACCACTAACCTAGCGGTAACCGACACTGAAGTGACAGTAGGTATTTTGCACTCAGCAACAGGTACGATGGCCATTAGTGAAACAGGTTCGATTCAAGCTGAGAAATTAGCGATTGAACAAATTAACGCCATGGGCGGTATCTTGGGTCGTAAGATCAAAGTGATTCAAGAAGATGGTGCTTCTGACTGGCCAACTTTTGCAGAAAAAGCAAAGAAGCTTTTGGTAAAAGACAAAGTGGCTTCAGTGATGGGATGCTGGACTTCAGCTTCACGTAAAGCAGCGTTACCAGTTTTTGAAAAAGAAAACGGTTTGCTTTTCTACCCAACTTTCTACGAAGGGTTAGAGCAATCTAAAAACGTTTTCTACACGGGTCAAGAAGCGACGCAACAAATTCTTGCTGGTTTAGATTGGATCGCTAAAGAGAAAAGCGCTAAGAAATACTACCTCATTGGTTCTGACTACATCTGGCCAAGAACATCAATGAAAATTGCCCGTAAGCACATCGAAAAAGTGCTTAAAGGTAAGGTTGTTGGTGAAGAGTACATCGCTTTAGGTGATACTCAATTTGGTTCTGTGATTAACAAAATCAAACTAAAAAGACCTGACGTGATTTATGCAGCGGTTGTTGGTGGTTCTAACGTGGCTTGGTTTAAGCAATTAAACGCAGCAGGTTTGAACTCTAAAAAACAAACCATGTTAACCATCTCAGTGACTGAAGATGAAGTGCTTGGTATTGGTGGTGAAAACTTAGAAGGTTTCTACTCAGCAATGAAATACTTCCAATCACAAACAAACCCAGAAAACTTAGCTTTCGTGAAAGCGTTTAAAGCTAAATGGGGCAAAGATGCAGTGATTGGTGATGTGACACAAGCGGCTTACTTAGGTCCTTGGTTATACAAAGCAGCAGTTGAACGTGCAGGTAGTTTTGATGTAGATAAAGTACAAGCAGCCTTGCCAGGCTATGTGCTTGAAAATGCACCTGAAGGTCCTGTGACTGTTGAAGACAACCATCACTTAACGACTAAGTTACGTATCGGTAAATGGAAGAAAGACGGTCAAGTAGACGTGGTTTATACCTCTGAATATATCAAACCTGATCCATTCCCAAAAGGTTACCAGTAGCGTGAGGAGTGCATGCGGCAGACTAATCCCCCTGTCGCATGCATTTTTACCACATTAATGGCTTGTTTATCTAAAGCTTTAATCAAAACGGCAACATCTCTTGAGGTTTTAGATAAACCATCACATCCAGTTTTTAAAGTTTTCATTTTTAATTTTATTTATACATATTAATTCGACAAAGGGGCAACTATGTTCGATGATTATTCGATGGCAGATATTGGCAATATCATGGTCATGCAAGGCTTTTCTGGCCTCAGCATGTTCAGTGTATTACTGCTAATGGCGCTAGGTCTTGCAGTGATTTTTGGTCAAATGGGCGTGATCAATATGGCACATGGTGAATTTATGACCATTGGTGCCTATACCACGGTGATGTTATCTAAACTGGCCGAAACCTATGGGTTTGTTAACTCCTACTTTATATTTGCGATTATCTTGGCCTTTATTATCGCGTTTATTATTGGCTATGGGGTTGAATATGCCCTGATACGTCACCTGTATAAACGTCCCTTGGATACCTTGTTGGCGACTTGGGGTTTGAGTTTGGTCATGCAGCAGATGTTCCGATCGAGTTTCGGTGCCAAAGAAGTGAGTGCACATTTGCCCGAATGGTTATTGGGTGCCTTTTCAATCACCGAGTTTATTGAGATTCCGATTAACGGTGTGTTTGTCTTGGTGTTGGCATTTGTTGTTACCTCTGGCGTTTATCTCTTTATGTTTAAGTCGCGCTATGGTCTGCAAATGCGTGCAACAGTGCAAAACCGTAGCATGGCAGGCGCAGTGGGTATCAATACCAAAAAGGTCGACCGCATGACCTATGCTCTGGGTTGCGGTATTGCGGGGATTGCTGGTGCAGCGTTTACCACCATTGCTTCCACAGGCCCAACTTCAGGTTCACTCTATATTGTTGATAGTTTCATGGTCGTGGTGTTCGGTGGCGCAGGTAGCCTTATTGGTACGATTGCTTCAGCTTTCGGTATTGCCCAAGCACAATCAATCTTGCAATTCTTTATGAGTAGTTCAATGGGTAAAGTCAGCACTTTGTTAGTCATCGTTGGTATCTTGATGATGAAACCAGAAGGTCTTTTTGCATCAAAACTACGTAAATAAACAAGTTTAAATATCCGCGCCAGTGTGACTGGTGCGGTTGCAAAGTTAAGTTAATTTAGGAGGTAATACATTATGGAATTAGCCAGTCGATTGTTAGGCGGGAAAGAAGGGGCGCTGGGCTTAGCCGTTCTCGCTATCCTGATTCTCGTGATTATGCCCTTAGGGCTAGATATTTTCCGCTTAAATTTAGCCGGTAAATACCTAACTTATGCATTTGTGGCAGTGGGCTTAGTGCTGCTGTGGGGTAATGGCGGTATTTTGAGTTTAGGACAAGGTGTTTTCTTCGGCCTGGGCGGGTATGCGATGGCCATGTTTATGAAGCTCGAAGCCTCAGACCCTGAGAGTACTAAGATTCAGACCACGCCGGGCATCCCAGACTTTATGGACTGGAATCAGATTACCGAGTTGCCCACCATGTGGTTGCCCTTTCAGAGTCTGACCTTGACGATTATTGCGATCTTTCTAGTACCGGGCATCTTTGCTTATCTGATCGGTTATGCGATGTTTAAACGTCGTGTGGGTGGTGTTTACTTCGCAATTATTACCCAAGCGATTGCCTTGATTCTGACTATTCTTATTGTTGGTCAACAAGGTTATACGGGTGGCGTGAACGGTATTACCGATTTGAAAACTGTGCTGGGTTGGGAGACACGTGATGATAGTTCGAAATACATCTTGTATTACCTCAATGCCTTCTTGCTCTTTGGTGTGATTATGCTCTCGCGCTATGTGCTGTCTAGTAAATTCGGCATGATCTTGTTAGCCATGCGCGATAAAGAAGAGCGGGTACGTTTCTCTGGCTACGATGTGTCTAATTACAAAATCTTTATCTTTGTCTTGGCTGCCATGATTTCTGCCATCGGTGGTGCAATGTTTACCTTGCAAGTGGGTTTTATGTCAGCCTCATTTATCGGGATTGTGCCTTCGATTGAAATGGTGATCTTCTGTGCAGTGGGTGGTCGTGCTTCATTGATCGGCGCAGTGTACGGTACTTTGCTGGTTAACTATGGCAAGACCTTCTTCTCAGAAACTTACCCTGAACTGTGGTTGTTTCTAATGGGTGGTTTATTTATGGCTGTGGTGATGTTCTTCCCCGATGGTTTGGCTGGTATTTATGAGAAATATTCATCAAAAATTCCATTCTTAAAGAAACTTAAAGACACCGAAGAAAAACCAGTCGCGACAACGGAAGGAGCAAAAGCATGAGTGAAACAGACTTTGTATTAGCAGTTGAAGACTTAACCGTTTCGTTTGATGGCTTTAAAGCGGTTGATAGC
>CAZCBF010000141.1:0-4556 GCA_964496895.1 uncultured Methylophilaceae bacterium
AAGTGTGATTGTGAACAAAGCACAACAGGCGGTTGGTCAATTACACCAAATCAAGGAAATTGGTGTCAAACTATCAATCGATGATTTTGGTACTGGCTATTCGAGTTTGTCTTACTTACAAAGCCTGCCCATTGACACCCTCAAAATAGACAAGTCCTTTACCGATGCGATTAGTGATGCCAATTGTGAGGCCCCGATCGTTGCCACAATGCTAACACTCGCTGCAAACCTGCATTTAAAAGTAGTGGCAGAAGGTGTCGAAACGTTGGCGCAAGCGGCTTACCTTAAACAACACAAGTGCGATGAAATACAAGGCTATGTGTTTAGCAAAGCCGTTGACTCGGATCAATTTGAAACATTAATCGCTCAAAACACACAGCTTAAACTCTGAATTTCTTCAACCTATCATCGGTCGATCATTTAGTATTGATTGCCACATCTTGCACATTCACTGATTTAGCCTGACAAATAGGCGTTATACCGCGACAAAACTTGACCAAGAAAGGCTAAGCAGTTATGGTTTAGGGTTTGATATTGACCTGATAAAAATAAAGACGCGTCAAAAACGTTTTACCATAACTTATGAGCAAACACCCTACAATCACTGGTGCAGAAATCGTTGTAGAGAGCCTAATTGCTGAGAAAACAAAGTTTGTTTTCGGCTATCCTGGCGGTGCTGTATTGCATATTTATGATGCAATTTACCAGCAAAACGGTTTCAAACACATTTTAGTACGTCACGAGCAAGCCGCAGTGCATGCTGCAGACGCATATTCTCGCGCAACAGGTAAAGTGGGGGTTGCATTGGTCACCTCCGGCCCAGGTGCGACCAATGCGGTCACTGGCATTGCCACCGCTTACATGGATTCGATTCCAA
The DNA here is from genome assembly GCA_964496895.1 of uncultured Methylophilaceae bacterium. GTDB lineage: Bacteria > Pseudomonadota > Gammaproteobacteria > Burkholderiales > Methylophilaceae > Methylotenera. The sequence goes on from CAZCBF010000141.1 coordinate 878, forward strand.
TGGTGGTGATTAGCGGACAAGTCCCTATGCCAGCCATTGGCTTAGACGCATTCCAAGAAGTGGACATGGTTGGCGTAACGCGCCCTTGTGTTAAACATAACTTTTTAGTCAAAGATGTTAAAGACATCGCTGAAACGATTAAAAAGGCCTTTTATATCGCAGCAACAGGTAGGCCTGGCCCAGTGGTAGTGGATATCCCTAAAGACATAACCGCACACACAGCGCCATTTGAGTATCCAAAATCGATTGAGATGCGCTCATACAACCCCGTTTTAAAAGGGCATAGCGGACAAATCAAAAAAGCTGCCAAGCTATTGATGGGGGCAAAGCGCCCAATGATCTACACGGGCGGTGGCTTGGTACTCGGCGATTCAAGCAATGAATTAGTCAAACTGGCACGTCGCTTAGACTTTCCTGTTACGAATACGTTGATGGGCTTGGGTGGATACCCTGCGACTGACAAACAGTTTGTGGGAATGCTTGGTATGCATGGTACTTACGAAGCCAATATGGCCATGCAAAACTGCGATGTTTTGATTGCAGTTGGCGCACGTTTTGATGACCGTGTCGTTGGCAATCCAGAACACTTCACGAGTGTGCCACGTAAAATCATTCACATAGATGTCGACCCCTCGAGCATTTCTAAACGCGTGAAAGTTGATGTACCCATCGTTGGTCACGTCAGCTCAGTATTGGCTGAGATGAACGAAATTTTATCGCAAGAAGCGGTCAACACAGACATTAGTGCATGGTGGTCGCAGATTAATGAATGGCGCAAAGTGCACTCTGGCTCATATGAGTATTCTGATACCGTCATCAAGCCACAATTTGTGGTTGAAAAACTTTGGGAAGTCACCAAGGGTGATGCCTATGTCACTTCTGATGTCGGACAACACCAAATGTGGGCGGCACAATACTATAAATTTGATAAGCCACGCCGTTGGATTAATTCAGGTGGACTAGGCACGATGGGTGTTGGCTTGCCTTATGCCATGGGTTGCCAGTTTGCAGATAAAGATGCGCAAGTGGCTTGTGTGACAGGCGAAGGAAGTATTCAGATGAATATTCAAGAGCTTTCAACCTGTGCGCAGTATGGCTTGCCGATTAAAGTCATCTTACTCAATAATCGCTATTTGGGTATGGTACGCCAATGGCAAGAATTCTTTTATGAGAATCGCTATTCAGAATCTTATATGGATAGCCTGCCAGATTTTGTCAAACTTGCAGAGTCTTATGGCCATATTGGCATGCAAATCACTCAGCCAAGTGATGTTGAGGGTGCGTTAAAAGAAGCGTTTGACCGTAAAGATAAATTTGTCTTTATGGACTTCATTACGGATCGAACAGAAAACGTATTCCCAATGGTGGAAAATGGTAAGGGATTATCTGAAATGGTCTTACCTGCTAAAAAAGGAGACCAATGATGAAACATATTATCTCCTTACTGACTGAGAATGAAGCTGGTGCGTTATCACGCGTCTCAGGCTTATTCTCTGCACGTGGCTACAATATCGAGTCACTCACAGTGGCAGAAACAGAAGACTCGACACTGTCTCGCATGACCATTGTGACCTCTGGCTCGGATGACGTCATTGAGCAAATCATCAAACAGCTCAACAAGCTGATCGATGTGGTGAAAGTACTGGATTTAAATGATGGCAAACACATCGAGCGCGAGCTCATGTTGATTAAAGTCAAAGCCACAGGACAACATCGCGATGAGATGAAACGTATGTGCGATATCTTTAGAGGCCGCATTATTGATGTGGCTGATGGCAGCTTTACCATCGAACTCACAGGTTCGGGTAGCAAACTAGACGCTTTTATCGAAGGCCTAGATGCCACTGCTATTTTAGAAACCGTTCGCACTGGTGCTTCTGGCATCGGACGCGGCGATCGCATCTTAAAATTATAAAATTTAATTAAACAAACTGCTGGAGCACCAGCAATTAATGAGGATCGAAATGAAAGTTTATTACGACAAAGACGCTGACCTCAGCATCATCAAAAATAAAAAAGTAACCATTGTTGGTTATGGTTCGCAAGGTCATGCACACGCACTCAACCTGAAAGATTCTGGTGTGGATGTCACAGTGGGTCTGCGCGAAGGTTCTGCATCATGGAAAAAAGCACAAAACGAAGGACTAAATGTCGCTGCTGCTGCCGATGCGGTTAAAGAAGCCGATGTTGTGATGATTTTGACACCTGACGAATTCCAAAAAGAATTATATGAAGAAATCATTGAGCCAAACCTAAAACAAGGCGGTACGCTTGCGTTTGCCCATGGTTTTGCCATTCACTACAACCAAGTCGTGCCACGTGCCGACTTAGATGTGATCATGATCGCACCTAAGGCGCCTGGCCATACAGTGCGCTCTGAGTTTGTTCGCGGCAGCGGCATTCCAGATCTGATTGCTGTGTTCCAAGATGCTTCTGGCAATGCAAAAGATGTGGCAATGTCGTATGCAATGGGTGTCGGCGGTGGCCGTACAGGTATTATCGAAACAACCTTTAAAGACGAAACAGAAACTGACTTATTTGGTGAGCAAGCCGTACTTTGCGGTGGCGCTGTTGAATTGGTTAAGATGGGATTTGAAACATTGACAGAAGCGGGTTATGCACCTGAAATGGCTTACTTTGAGTGCTTACATGAGCTTAAATTGATTGTTGATTTGATGTTCGAAGGCGGTATCGCTGACATGAATTACTCAATCTCAAACAACGCTGAGTATGGTGAATATGTGACTGGTCCTGAAGTGATCAACGAGCAATCACGCGAAGCCATGCGTAATGCGCTTAAACGCATTCAGTCTGGCGAGTATGCGAAGATGTTTATCTCTGAAGGCGCGACAAACTACCCTTCAATGACAGCACGTCGTCGTAACAATGCCACTCATGAAATTGAGAAAACGGGTGTTAAGCTACGTGCGATGATGCCTTCAATTAAAGCAAACAAGATTATCGATAAAGACAAAAACTAAGCTGTTTCGTTAATCTTTAAGAAGCACAGTGGCTCTGATCACTGTGCTTTTTTTATAACCATTTAAAAATACACCTTTATGAAAATTGTAATACTCGCTCAGCACCTTGCCCCTAAACAAGCCATGACTGCATTGGCAGGCAAGTTGGCACATCAACAGTTTGGCCGATTAACAACACGCTTTATCCAGTGGTTTGTAAAGCGCTACCAAGTGAATATGCAAGAGGCAGAACATAGTGATATGGGGTATTACAAAACCTTCAATCAGTTTTTTACCCGCCCACTCAAAGCCGATGCAAGGCCGATGGCAAAGGCTAAGTGGATTTGCCCAGTAGATGGCCGCATTAGCCAATTTGGCCCTATTGAAGCGGATCAAATTTTTCAGGCTAAAGGACACTCCTACTCAACACAAGCATTGCTAGCCGATGTTGATGCAGCAAAACATTATCAAAATGGCACGTTTGCCTGCCTATACCTCAGCCCTAAAGACTATCACCGCATTCATATGCCATGCGATGCCCAATTACTCAATATGCGCTATGTGCCGGGTAGCCTTTATTCCGTGAACCCGCTGACTGCAGAAAACATTGCAGGTTTGTTTGCACGCAATGAACGCGTCGTCTGCCACTTTCAGTCTGAAACACACGGTAGGTTTGTGATGGTATTGGTTGGTGCGACGATTGTGGGCAGCATGGCGAC
>CAZCBF010000142.1:0-4536 GCA_964496895.1 uncultured Methylophilaceae bacterium
CGTTGATTCACCAGATAAGTGCCTTGTAGATTGCACTCAGCGCCTGTGCCTTCATGCGTCACATTGTAGTCAACCCGTTTTAACTTGCCGCCACTGCCTAGCATAAAGCTATTAAAGTTGGCCTGCTTTTGCAAGCTGACTTGCACCGCGCCGGTGTGTGTCATCTCTTGCTGTTCTTTGTGCAAGCGATAATGGCGGATATGACTTTCCGCCTCTTGAATAATCTCTGTGACTTGATTCATCCAGCCTGCATGCGCTGAGTCATCGCTATAAAATAATTCAATAATATTGGCTTCGGCATGTTGCTCAGCATGGACTAACACACGGTGTTGCATTCCTTTTTGGTCGGCATCCTTGGTGGTGTAATGCGTAATCTGGATCGGCTTTTCTATCTGTGTATTTTTATCTAGTTGAATCAATAAGCCTTGTTGCAACATTGCCAAGCTCAAATGCGCAAACACGCGCGTTTGCTCCGTCACATTGCTGTTTAATGTTGCTTCGATAAAAGCACGTTGCTGGTCATCGGCATTGGCAAAGTCAACAATGGTTAAGCCTGCGGGTAAGTCTGATCCAGCAAGGTTTAGATTTGATAAGGCCGTATTGAAATGCCCATTCACAAACACGAGGTTAAAGGCATCCAACTGAGGGATGCTGACTTGTTCAGGAGTCAGCTCGCTCGGTTGCGTAACTGCTCCAAAATCAAAGTTCCCTTTCTCAATGGGCTTAAGGCTGGTGTATTTCCAAAGCTCAGTTTTGCGTGTTGGCCAAGGCTGATCATTGAGTTGCTGCGCACTGGCTTCTGCTTTGGCTTGTAACCAAGGCAGCGGTGTCACTTGCTCAATCCATTTGTCTGCTACGTTTGTCATGACTGACTCCTTATGCCGTTTCTTCTAGCCAGCCATAACCATCAGACTCAAGTTCTAATGCCAAGCTTTTATCGCCTGATTTAACAATCTTGCCGTCGTACAACACATGGACGAAGTCGGGCACGATATAGTCTAATAAACGTTGATAATGCGTCACAATAATAAAGCTGCGATCAGCACTACGCATGCTGTTCACACCCTCAGCCACCACTTGTAATGCATCAATGTCTAAGCCTGAATCAGTCTCGTCTAAAATCGCAACTTTTGGCTCGAGTAACATCATTTGGAGTAGTTCATTGCGCTTTTTCTCACCACCAGAAAAGCCCTCATTCACACCACGTTTTAAAAACGATTGTTTAAGGTCGACTAGATCACAAAACTTACGAGCGTTTTTCAGAAAAGTCACCGAATCAATGGGGTCTAAGCCTTCATGCTCACGCTTAGCATCGACTGCCGCGCGTAAAAACTCAAGATTGCTCACGCCGGGGATTTCTACAGGGTATTGAAACGCTAAAAACAAGCCTTCACGCGCACGTGCTTCTGGTGGTAGTGCCAGTAAGTCTTGCCCAAAAAATTCCACAGAACCGTCAGTCACATCGTAGGCTTCATTGCCGCTGAGTACATTGCCCAGCGTACTTTTTCCTGAACCATTAGGCCCCATGATGGCATGAACCTCACCAGGTTTCACTTCTAGGCTGAGGCCTTTAAGAATGTTTTTGTCTTCTACATCCGCGTGTAGATTTTGAATTGATAGCATGTGTTTTCTCTTATTCTATTAATGTAATCTGTTAACCAACCGAGCCTTCAAGTGTCATTTCAAGCAGCTTACAGGCTTCAACTGCAAATTCTTTTGGCAGTTCTTGAAACACTTCCTTACAGAAGCCATTCACAATCATCGATACGGCTTTTTCCACATCCACGCCACGTTGTTGACATAAAAACAACTGGTCATCGCTCACTTTAGACGTGGTTGCTTCATGCTCCACCACAGCAGTTGGATGGCTAGCTTCAATATATGGAAAAGTGTGCGCGCCACATTTGTTGCCAATCAGCAAAGAATCACATTGGGTAAAGTTACGTGCGCCGGCTGCATTTTTATTGATGTCGACTAAGCCGCGGTAGGCATTTTGGCTATTACCCGCTGAAATGCCTTTAGAGATAATGGTCGACTTGGTATTTTTGCCTAGGTGCATCATCTTGGTACCAGTATCGGCTTGTTGCCAAAGGTTGGTAATCGCGACTGAATAAAATTCGCCTATGCTGTTATCGCCTAGCAAAATACAGCTTGGATACTTCCAAGTGATTGACGAGCCTGTTTCGACTTGCGTCCAACTGATCTTCGCATTTTTATGACAAGTGCCGCGCTTGGTCACAAAATTATAAATACCACCTTTGCCCTCAGCATCTCCTGGATACCAGTTTTGCACTGTGGAATATTTGATTTCAGCATCGTCCAAGGCCACTAGCTCAACCACTGCGGCATGTAATTGGTGTTCATTACGTTTCGGTGCGGTACAGCCTTCTAAATAGCTCACATACGAACCTTCATCGGCAATCACTAGTGTGCGTTCAAACTGACCAGTACTTTCTTCATTAATGCGAAAGTAAGTCGACAAGTCCATTGGGCAGCGCACGCCTTTGGGGATGTACACGAAAGTACCCGCCGCAAATACGGCAGAATTCAGCGCGGCATAATAGTTGTCATTGCGCGACACTACCGTGCCCAAGTGCTTTTTGATGAGCTCGCCATGTGTATGTACCGCTTCGCTCATCGGCATAAAAATCACACCGGCTTCTTGCAGTTTTTCGCGATAAGTCGTCACCACCGATGCCGAGTCGAAGATCGCATCGACAGCCACATTACCATCGCTGGTTTCCTGAATTGGAATGCCAAGCTTTTCATAGGTTGCTTTTAGTGCAGGGTCCATTTGCTCAGGCTCATCATGTGAGCAATCATCATCACAATCACTCTTAGCAACACTTTTAGGTTTTGAGTAAAACGAAACCTTATTTAAATCAACATCTGGATAATCCAGATTAGACCAGCGTGGCTCAGACATCTTCAGAAACAGGCGATAGGCACCCAAGCGCCAATCCAGCATCCACTCTGGTTCACCATTTTTAGCAGAAATTTGACGAATCACATCTTCACTGAGCCCAGGAGGCAGTGTGTCTGATTCGACCTCTGTCACAAAGCCAGCTTCGTAGTCTTTGTTGATCAGCTCGTTATATTGTTCGGTCATAGGTTGGTACTTTCTGTCTCATCGCAGTGCCTTGGGTAGTTGTTTTTAAAATGTGTGTACCCTTGGCTTATGCTGTTTTTTCTAATTTATTTTGTGCTCTTAAGGCGCTTACCTGTGTTGTAATCAAATTAATGGCCACATCAATCTCTGCTACCGTTGTAAATCGGCCAATGGATAGCCTAATCGCACTACTTGCCAGTGCAGTACTCAAGCCTAGCGCGCGTAATACATAGCTCGGTTCTAAACTAGCCGAGGTGCAAGCAGAGCCAGAGGACACCGCAATGCCTTTCAGTGCCAGCATCAATGATTCGCCTTCGATGTCATCAAAGCTGATATTAATATTGTTGGGCACGCGCTGCGTTAAGTCGCCATTGATGTGTGTGCCACTAATCGCTTGCAAGCCCTGTAATAGGCGTTGCTGCAGTTCGGCAAGCCGTACATTTTCAGCCTGCATTTCTGCCTGAGCGATTTCAAATGCTGCACCCATGCCGACAATCTGATGCGCAGCCAAAGTTCCAGAGCGCATGCCACGTTCATGACCACCACCATGCATTTCTGCAGCCAGTCGCACGCGTGGTTTACGCCGCACATACAAGGCACCAATGCCTTTTGGCCCATAGGTTTTATGTGCGCTAAAGCTCATCAAGTCTACAGGCAACGTTGCTAGGTCAATCGCGACCTTGCCTGTGGCTTGTGCAGCATCCACATGAAACACAATGCCATGTGAACGGCAAAGTGAGCCAATGGCAGCAATGTCTTGAATCACGCCAATTTCGTTATTTACCAGCATGATCGACACCAATGCGGTTTCGGGCTTGATCGCCGCTTCTAGTGTTGCCAAGTCTAATAAGCCATTGGACATTGGGGCCAGCAGTTTTGTTTCAAAACCCTCTGCTTCCAAGGTTTTAAAAGGGTCAATCACCGCTTTATGCTCTGTCGCAAGGGTGATGAGGTGATTGCCTTTGATCTCACGATAAAAACGTGCAGCACCTTTGATGGCAAGGTTGTCAGATTCGGTCGCCCCTGATGTCCAGATAATCTCACGCGGATCTGCATTCACTAGTTTGGCGACTTGCTTGCGTGCATGTTCTACAGCTTCTTCTGCTTTCCAACCATAAGCATGGCTATTAGATGCGGGGTTGCCAAAGTGCTCGGTAATATAGGGCACCATGGCTTCGGCCACACGCGGGTCTACTGGCGTGGTAGCAGCATAATCTAAATACACGGGCAACGCATTAGCATCGCTCAAGTACACGGTGTCTTGTGGATCTGTGTGTGTCATTTCAGTTGAAGCTGACCTGTTTCCCTTTGGTTATTCAAACTTAAACTGCGCTGTAAGTAATGGTTTTTAGGCGCAGTATTTCTTGTTCTAATGTGCTTAGTAAACCAGTGACTTGTTCGCAGGTGTTTTCGGCACCAAAACTCAC
>CAZCBF010000143.1:0-4524 GCA_964496895.1 uncultured Methylophilaceae bacterium
CACTCATCTCAATCACATTTTCTGACATTGGTAACAATAAAATGTCGAGCGCTGTCCCAAACGGATGCAAGTAATGGGCTGCTGGCAAACATGGCAAGGCTCTCCAGTACGCCCATAGACTGCGTAGCTTTGTTGAAAATAACCAGGGTTACCATCAGCACCAAAAAAATCTCTCAAACTACTGCCACCTGCTTCTAAAGCATCTTCTAGGGTGTCTTTGATAGTTCCGACCAAACGCTGACACTCAGCGCGGGTTAACTGGTTAGCAGGATTTTCAGGGTGAATTCGTGCTCTAAATAGTGATTCAGCGGCATAAATATTACCCACACCAACGACCAACTGACTCTGCATAATCGCCACTTTGATAGCAGATTTTTTACGCTGCAATTTATCAAATAGATAATTCGCATTAAAGTCCTCTTCCAATGGCTCTGGCCCTAAGCTAGCGAGTAAGGCATGTTGTAAATCGTCCAACCACAACACGGCACCAAACCGTCTTGGATCTCGCAAACGCATGACATGACCACTTTCAAATACCACATCAAAATGATCATGCTTTTCTGGCGGATATTGCGTATCGAGTAAACACAACCTTCCCGACATCCCCAAATGTAGCAATAAATAACCATGATCAAATTCACAAAGTAAATACTTTGCTCGGCGGGTTATTTTCTTGAGTTGCTTAGAGACAAGAGAGGTCGTTAAATGCTCTGGGATAGGCCAGCGCAACGTTGGAAAACGAATATCGACTTGCGCAACCGTTTGCCCTTCTAGAGGCAAAATGCCTAAACGTGTCGTTTCAACTTCAGGCAATTCAGGCATATGAGTAAAGCTTGCTACTCTTCAGTAGGCGCGCTGATAGGCGGATTTAACATCGCAAAACCCGCATCAGCTGGAAACGTATAAATTACACCTTCATCTGGTTTGCCAAGTAGTAGTTTTGGTGATTCCTGCATCTTGTCAAAACGGACTTTTTTACCATCGCTCATCGATAAGACAATATAAGGGTATGACTCATTTTGTTTAGGCGTATACAGTTTGACTGATTCTGCGGCAGCTTGCTGCCATTGATAGGTAAACCATTCATTAAACGCGACTTGATCCACAACTGCATCTTTAAGTGATGGTTGCCACTCCCCATCGACCAGACTCGCTTTCATTCGCGTGGCTTCCCACTGCTCTAAGTGGGATAAGTCCATCGCTGTTACTGTTTCTGTCATCGCCAGTGGTGCTTTTGAAATTAACTCGATAGTTTGCGAGCCTGTGACTTCTGCGTAATTGACTGGCAACAAGAAGATGGCATGGTTATGAGCGATGTATTGCTCTTCAGTAATCGGGTTGTGATTACCAAACAAGAATGATTCGCTACTCTCATCTGGGCGAATTAAACTGAGTTTGATATTTGGCTTAACCAAGCCATATTTTTCAAGCGTCGCCTGACTAAAATGAGCTTGACCGCCTTCTGGCAAAATACGTACTTCAGTTCTAGCAGCAACCAGTGAAAGAATCTGTAGCACTGATCTGCGATCTGCACGCGCATTGTGCGGTGCAGTCATGCGCCAATGCTCATCTACTTTTTTAAAATTAACAGGCGCTTTAGCTGGAAAATCAATCTGAATTTGATCAAACTCGGCAAGCTTATATGCCGACACTTCAAACTGCTCATTTTGCTCGATCGTCGCTTGAGGCCTTAAGTAAACAAAAGCGACCAAACCTGCCACGATCAACAACAGAACCAAATTAATTAACCAGCGTTTTTGCATATCAGTTCTTCTTCTTTTTATAATTAGGCTTTTTTACGTTTCCACCACAAGTAGAAGCCAGTAACCATCATTAACAGTGGGAATATAAATTGAAACGCATGAAAGACTACCCACGCAGCAAAGCTGTTTTCTGGAATGTTTACATTCATGTCTTTTAGTGGCATCGGTTGTATCGTAATCAGGCTGTCATCACCGACTAACCAATTCACAATATTGATACCAAAATCTAAATTACCGCCATTGGTAATAAAGGTATTCGATAAAAAGTTAGCATTTCCCATCACCACAACACGCTGACCTTTTTTCTCAAAAGTACGCTGCATTGCCACACCAATATTGATTGGGCCTAATTTATCATTTTGCGGGTTAAATTGGATATCGCTACCCTTTTCTCTTGCCTGCTCAGACAACCAGCCATTAGGAGCGACTTCAACCAAATCCTTAACTTCCCACCCATTTTCATAAGTGCCTTTAGCTCGCACCTCATGCGCTTGTGGGAACAAGGTCCTAAGCATGAAGTTTTTAGTAATTTCATGTTCGCCATACACACTGGCAAAAGCCACTCTGGAATCCGCACCATACTGCGCAGCTAGCTTGTCCACGACCACACCTTTTGAAGTACTAATGCCTAAGAAATCCGCCAAGGGCTTCAATCCTCGATAATTTTCATCATCCAACAGCCACAATAAATTACCACCATGATTAACATAGTCGATGATTTTCTTAAGCTCTACTGTACTCACATCCACTTGTGGGCTGGCAATCACCAACATCGCGCCATTACGTGGCACTTGTTGTGCGATCGTTAAATCAGGGTTAGCGAATTTAAAGCCTTTGGCTTCTAACTGTTTGCCAAACTCACCAAGGTCATGATTTCTCTGGCCAATCAGCACTCTTTCACCATGCCCATCTAAATACATAATTGGCTTGGTATTCGTACGAGACAAACGCACAAAAAGATTAGTCATGTCTTGCTCTGTAATCGGCGGCAGAATATGCTCGGAACGCTTATTAAACTCAACCACGACCTCACCATCTGATTTAACACCCGCCTCTTGTGCTAAGCGTGGCTCTTTAGATGGGTTAACAAAGTTTAAATTAACATCCTTCTTTTCACGCTGATAACGCGCAACGAAATGCATCATACTTTTTCTAAAGTTATCGCCACTGCTCGCATTATCACTGGTCGCATAAACCGTGATATTGACTGGACCTTCCATCTGATCCAGCACGTCGACACTACCTTTAGTCAAAATATTGCGGTTGGCTTGTGTAATATCTTTTGCCACACGATATTCACTACTGAGATAGCCCAACAACACAACCAGCATGATAAAAACTATGACAAAAAACCAATTTTGCGCAAGCAACTGTAAGCGAAATTTACGATTTTCTTCCATGGCTGACCCCTTATCCACCTAAACGATCTGCATCAAGACGACGAACCGTAAACACTAAAAACATAACGATAAATAATACGAAATAAGCCACATCAGCACTGTCAATTAAGCCTGCTGAAAAAGATCTGAAATGGCTCACCAATGAAAGCTTACCCAATACGCTAGTTGGGTCACCTGCAAAAAAGCGATCTAAAAACATCAAAGCAAACAAAGCAATAAACGTGAGTATGGCAGCGATAACAGGTTGCTGCGTCAAGCTGGAAAAAAACAAGCCCAGTGCGCTAAAGCTTGCGATCATTAAAAACAAGCCTAGGGAATTAGCCAGAATAAACCCAAAATCAATGTCAGACCATAAGTTCAAAGTACAAAGCATCAACGCGATGTAAACCACAAGTATGCTCAGAAAAATAACCAAACCTAAAAACTTGCCGATAACAATCTCGGTAATAGATACTGGCGCACTGAATAAAAACGGTAGGGTTTGATTCCGGCGCTCTTCACTAATAAGCCGCATCGACAATAAAGGCACGGCAAACAACACAATAAAGGATGCGAAGCCATAGACCACTTGCCCGACAAACTGCGTCACCCCAGTACGTTCCGCTGGGCGCATCATACCCGACATAATCGCAAAATACCCATCTACACCATTGATATAGTAAGTACCAAATGCAAACATTAATAAAGCCAAAATCACCCAGCCCATCGGCGAGGCAAACATGCTCTTCAATTCTTTTCTAGCCACATTTATAATCATTGTCGTTCTTTCTTATTGGTTGTCATTGCTAACACTGTCGTTATGCTTCTTCTTGGTAGGTTAGCTGTACAAACACATCTTCCAAACTAGTTTGGTCAGGTCCAATCTGATATAAACCCCACTCATTTTCAACAGCCGCTTGTACAATTTTGCTCGCTGGCGAATGTGCAATATCAAATTGCACTCTGAACATACCATCGTCCAAAAGCTGCACTTGCTCCACACCATCTATGGCACTAATGGCAGCAATCTCTGGTTTTGCTGTAAAACCAACCAGTAGCTTATTGCCCATGCGCTGCTGTTTTAAAATATCAATAGACCCGTTAAATACCAGCGCGCCTTGGTCAATGATCTGTACATTATCACAAACCATTTCCACCTCAGGCAGTATATGGGTGGAGATGATCACACTATGCTCTTGTCCTATTTCACGAATTAAGGCACGGATATCGCGAATCTGTATCGGATCTAAACCCACTGTTGGCTCGTCCAAAATCACCACCATCGGGTTATGAATAATCGCTTGAGCGATGCCAACCCTTTGTTGATAACCATTGGATAAGTTGTCGATCAGACGCTTGCTCATGTGCATTAAGCCACAGCG
>CAZCBF010000144.1:0-4340 GCA_964496895.1 uncultured Methylophilaceae bacterium
CCCAAAACTTTTCCGATTTATTCATTCTCTATACCTTAATGGGGGAAAACATAACAGTCTGATATACAGGATTCCATCCTACATATCATTATTATCAGGAAACCTGTTATTTTTAAAACATTCATTGTTTTAATTATTAAGTGTTTGTTTTATATTTGCAAGTGAGATTTAGGTGGTTCGATTCGTAAAGAGATTTGCGCTGAAAAAAGCGCATTGCGCCGTCTTAAAATGAGGGGCGTGCGACGCAATGCGTAAGGGGACAACTTTTGTTTATGGCAACCTATTTGGCATAAGCTGCAAACGCTTCGTCAATGGGTGTTTCGGCCAAGTGGTTGGTGAAGTTGGAGATCGTTTTTTGCGCTAAGCCTAGCAAGATCTCTAACAGTTGTTGGTTGCCATAGCCTGCGGCTTTGAAGGTTGCTAATTGCGCTGCTGTTAAATGGCCGCGTTGGTCAACCATTGCGCGGGTGGTGGTTTGCAATGCACGCAATTTTTCATCTGCTAACGGTATTCCTTCATACAGTTCGTCGATAATGTCTGGGTCTATCTTCATGCTGTGGGCAATTGCTGTGTGCCCTGGCAGGCAGTAGCCACATTGGTGGTAATGATTAATGGTTTGCCAAACGACCGTGAATTCTGTTTTATCAAAGCTGGTTTTTTGAAACTGATCATGCAGGTATTTATAAGCCTCCAGCACTTCGGGTGCATTCGCGAGTGCTTTGTGTAGGTTGGGCACAAAGCCAAACGCTTGTTGTGACTTTTCTAATTCCTGCTTGACTGGTTCAGGTGCGGTATCAATTTCATACAGTGTAAATGCCATCTGTGTTCTCCAAATTCAAGGGCTGCTCAATAGCGAGTGGTTAACACTATAGTGGTTTTAAATTGGTTGATTAATGCTTAATTTGTTATTATTTATGCTTAATCGTACAGTTTTGATGAGATACACATGACCTTAATTGATGATTTATTAAGTTTGCTGCGCTTGCGGGTGGAGATTTATCACAATGCACGTGTGTGTGGTGACTGGGCGATTCATGCAGGTACTTCTGAGCGTGCTTGCTTTCACATGCCAAGCCAAGGTGATTGTGTGCTCACTGTGCCAGGGCATGGCGATTGGCATTTAAAAGAAGGGGATGTGGTGATCTTCCCCAGAGAAATACCGCATACGATGGCATCGATTGAGCCATTAACAGGCCCACAGCAACATTTGCCGATTGGTGATGCACAAGCGCAGCCTGGCACGAGCATGGTTTGTGGCGTGATTCAATTTCATCATTCTGGTGCGGAGCAGCTGATTCAACTCTTGCCCGAAGTCGTAGTGGTCAGTGCTGAAAAAGCTAAGCAATGGCTAACACCACTCACAACACTGATTGTGCATGAGAGTTTGGTCAATGCTGAGATCAATAGCCCTGTGCTGAATCGATTGTGTGAGGTATTAGTTGCGTATACGCTACGCTGCTATATCCAAAACTATTCGCCTGAAAATGGAGTGTTGGCACTGTATGCCCATCCGAAACTATTCAAAGCCGTCAAAGCAATCCATCAACACCCTGAAAAACCTTGGCAATTAGAAAGCCTAGCAAAAGAGGCGGGTATGTCACGCACGCGTTTTTCTGAAAGTTTTAAACAGGTCGCGGAGATCACGGCGATTGAATATCTGACTTGGTGGCGTATGCAGGTGGCTTATTCAGGCTTATTAGAAGGCCAAAGCGTTGAGGCGATTGCAGAAAAAGTGGGCTACCAATCAGAGGCTGCCTTTGCGCGGGTGTTTAAAAAAGTCGTTGGTAAAACGGTTGGGGTGGTTAGGATGCAGGCTAACGGTAAGCCATGAGCTTGATTGGTTTTGCGACTTAAGCAATAAGTAATGCCATTTTGGGCTATACAAAAGCCTGTTGTCATTGCTCATCATGTCCTTAGTTTAATGCCAGCCTTTACTTAAAATACATTAAAGAAAAGAAGTATTTATCCGAAAACCTAATGGAGCTAATCACCATTTGGTTTTGATAAATGCGCTTTACTTCAAGTTTAAAAAAACAGTCTTTCAGTGCACAGAAAGCATTACACAAGGCTGCTTGTTATGCCTACCAAACGACTGGTCATCTAGTGGATAACCCTAGCGTTAGACTACAGCCGTCAATGATCAAGTTAGATGGTGCGGTAGAAAAAACCAGCGTACCACCAGCCGTGTATATTCAGGAACACTTAGAGAGGTTTAGTGGTACGAGTGCGTTTTGTGATTTAGAAGAAGAGTGCGAGCGATTACTTGCGATGACTGCAGAGCATATGCCAGCGATGCTTGTGGAATTCGGCAAAGCCTATGTCTTTAATGGCGGTATCATCAATAGCAAGAATAAATTTCACCCACGCCCACTGATTAGCGACACAAAAACAAACATATCTAGCGAATACCTATCCCAGTCTAAGCATATAGGCAGAGGGGTTCTTGTTGATCAATTTGCCTCAAACCAATATTTTGGTCACTGGATGCACGACGAGTTGCCTTCATTGTTTATCAAAAACCTACCTGCTGAGACTCAAAACATTGCCATACATGCGCCTTTTTATCAGCATGCTCAAGGCTACTTAGATTTGTTAACCCCTAAAATAAACTATCAATATAGAGGGGTGGTAGACGAGCT
Organism: uncultured Methylophilaceae bacterium; assembly: GCA_964496895.1. GTDB lineage: Bacteria > Pseudomonadota > Gammaproteobacteria > Burkholderiales > Methylophilaceae > Methylotenera. Next base: position 2,640 of record CAZCBF010000144.1, read on the forward strand.
GTATTTACTGCTTGATTACACGCAAAACAGTGCCAAACAGCAGCGCTATTTAGAAATGCGCGCAGCCATGAGTCAATACGTTGATAAGGATCGCAAACCAGCCCAAGGTGTTTATATTATGCGCGGCAATTCTGGAGCGCAAAGACGCTTAGACAATGAGCCAGAACTGATTGAGCATTTGAGTAAACTAGGCTTTGACATCATTGCACCTGAGCGAATGACAGCACTGGAAATCGTCAACAAGCTCTGGGATGCGCCACTGGTGATCTCTATTGAAGGCAGCGCCGTTGGTCATGCCTTGTTACCTATTGCAAAACATGCAGGCGTGCTCCTGATCCAGCCGCCTAATAGAGTGGCGCATATCTTCAAAGGCATATTAGATGCAAAAGGCCACCCGTATGGTTTTTATACGGCTTTAGCTTCGGGTGAAAATAGCTTTTATATTGATTCGTTTGATCAGCTAGATTATCTGATCGATAAAATGTACAAGGCTTCGGCGATGTTTGATGCAAAAAAATCAATTTACCAGTTTATTGCCAACAACTTTTCTTCACAACACAAACCTGTAAGCGATAACACTTCTAGAAAAAACACTGCAGAAGCCACTAGTGCCGAAAAAATGGATAGCACTAAAGTAATTTAGCCACTCAGCACTGTAATGCGCTTATCGTATGTTTTGTTTTGAGACGATAGCTTTAAGCGTGTGATTCACCACAAAATAAGCACCCAGCCACCCCAGCGCTAACCCTAGGAACAAAATCAGTAAAGCCATACTAAAGCTAATATTGGTGATGGCAGTTGCATCTGGGTAAAGGTTGGCTAGCTCGGTGATGTAGCGGTTAAAGCGGTTCATGCTGAGTACAATAATGATGATAGCAAAGACCCCACCTAGCAGGCCGTAGCTGGCACCTGCGTACAAAAAAGGCAGTCGAATAAAGCTGTGTGTCGCACCAATAAGGTTTGAGACTTCGATTTCTTCTTGTTGAGAGACGATTTGCATACGGATCGTATTGCCGATGATCACTAGCAAGCCGATAGCCAATAGCAAGCTGATGAAGTAGATGACTTTTTTAGTAATGTTTAAAAAGCCATTGATGCGTTTTGACCAATCATTATTAAATAAGACATGATCAACCGCAGGCATTTCGTCGAGGTCTAGCTTGAGGCTTTGCAACGCATCTGATTGGTTGGAGCGGCCTGTGACATAAAAAGCATGTGGTAACGGGTTATCGACCATACTAGACTCTTGCAAAACCTCAGCAGATTTAAGTTTGGTTTGCATCGCTTCCCAAGCAATGTCTTTTGAGACAAAACGAAACTGCTTGATTTGTGCATGTTCTTTTAGCAGCAGCCGCACGCTTTTGATGTCCGACTCAGAGGCATCAAGGTGCAAAAAAACTGTCACTTCATTGTTCTCTTGCATGCTATTGGTGAGTTTGCCAATATGATTGACGCCGAGATAAAACAAACTCGGTAAGCTTAATGCAACGCCAATCACTAGCGCGATGAGTAGCGTGGCTTTGATCTGCGCTTTAAAGCGACTAACGACGAGGTTGATGGCTTGTTGGTGTGAATTAAACAATATTATTCCCTTGTTTGAGCTTCAGTTTCATCATCAGATTGCTGATAAAGCACACCTTGGTGCAAATGCAAGCGTTGAGGTTTAGGGATGTCACGTGGGTCATGGGTGGCGATAATCAC
>CAZCBF010000145.1:0-4239 GCA_964496895.1 uncultured Methylophilaceae bacterium
CCGGTGTCGGCTCTGATTGTTTACTCAGTTGATAATTCCATAAATGCCCTGTTGCAACAATCATTGAGCCAAGTACAGTCAATAGTTTTTCACCCGCCTCTCCATAAAAAGCTTCTGCAAATAGACCTGAAACTAGTAGTAATAAACCAATCCCAACTAGGATAAAAACACCTAATCGTTGGTGTTCTTTACAACCTATGGTTAAAGCATAAATACTGATGGGCAAGACTGCGACCAACATCCAGATATGAAAGCGCTCACCGGTAAGGTCAAATGCCATGACGCTAGGCAACACGGCCACCATCAATGGCAATAGCAAACAGTGGATGGTACAAAGCATTGATAAGCCGATGGCAAATTTATCTGAAATAAGTTGTAGTGCTTTCATATTGTTGACCATCTTAATACAATATTTCAGACTAATCAGTACGTAAAATTACTGAGGCTGTATGCTAAAAATCAACTGACGGCTTATTGAATTTCTAACTGCCCATAGCCCAATAAAGTGCCTGTGGCATAAGCTGCGTCGACCAGTGCGGTTTGATAGTTGGTGATGGCCTTCACTTCTTTGATCTGTGCAGCGCCCAATCTACTCAGCGTTTCGAGTACTTCTGTCATGGTACGTAAGCCCTCGTTAAATTGTTTGAGCTCCGCCTCATAATTCATCCCTGCGACAAGCACTTGCTTGCGCGCGAGTAAGATACGCTTCCAGTTTTGCTCTACTGTATCTAGTGCATCATGAATCTCACGCTTGATGGCCAAAGTTCTTAACTGTTTGGTGGAAAGCCGTTGCATGCGCTGCTGCACCGCGCGGTCTAGTCTGGCTTTGCGTGCTTCATTGGTGAATGGCATTTCAAACTTGAAACCAATTGACCAGTCCCGAAAGTCTCCGCCGAGTAGGTCATCATAACTATTACTAGCACGATTACCCGTATCTGAAAGTGCGCCGTATTGATAATCCAGCGTAAATAAAGGTAGCGTTTGATTTTCGAGATAGTCTATTTTGATTAAATCAGCACTGAGTTTTAACTCTTGCTCTAGCAAGTCAATACGGTTTTGCAAGGCCTCTTTAAATAACGCAAGTCGATCAAAGTCATATTTCTGCAAATTTGGTGTAGTGATCGGGATAATACGGTTTTGGTCTATCGGCGCATCATCGATATCGTTCAGGTAAAACTGCAATGCGCGTTGTGCCAGCTTCACATCTGTATCGGCAACAATTAGGCCGTCCATACGCTCAGCGACACCGATTTGCGCACGGTTGATTTCTACTTTAGCTGTTAAGCCCTCTCGCACCCGCCTTTTGACCATTTTGAGATTTTCATTTGCGTATTCGTACTGATTGCGCTTCACATCCAAAACTGCCCATTTTTCATATAACTTCCAATAAGCTTTATCTGTGGTTGCAATCACGCGTATGGTTTTTAACCGTGTTTTAAGACGGTCTATCGATTGCCCGACTTGTGCGATCTGTATACTGGCAACGTTGACTTGCCTACCCGCATTCCTGAGCAATGGTTGGCTCAGCGAAAAACGTAAGGCACTGCGATATTCATCGCTATCAAATAATCCCTGACTACGCTCACGCGATATTGGACTGGCTAACACTATCGTACCACCTGTGCGTAGTGGGATTTTCACCCCCACCTCAAGATCAAGACCTTGTTTACGCTGTGGCAAAGTTGTTAATTTCACACTTTGTTTATTCAAATCTGGATCATCAGACGTGAACTGCACATTGTCTGATGAGATTACTGGCGTATCTGTGCTTTTGTATTTAGCCGCGGCGAAAAAAGTACGGTCAAATTTAGCAGCTTCTTCACGCAAGCTCTGCCCAGAAATCCCTGGGTTAAACCGCGCAATTTTAATCGCTAAGTTATTATTAAGCGCCTTTGCGCGAATGTCTTGAATACTCCACTGCTGCCCAACAATCTGTTTCAAATTATCGGTGAGTGTTTGTGATTGCGGGTTTTTAAACGCTTGTAGATTTTTTTCTAAGTCTACGCTTCTTTCAGGATAGGCTTCCACTAACGACTGCAAATCATTCGCCTGGTCTATTGTGGTCGGGGCTTGCTGTGAGTAAGACTGTAATCGCAAAGCCTCGTTTTTTTGCAAACGCTTTTCAGCGGAATCTTGATCTTTAGCTTCTGCGGCAACTTGCCAAGCTGACAATACCACCACTAACGCCATCAGCATGGGTTTTATCGGAGATTTAAGACTCAAATAATGCGCACTCTTGGTCATCACTGCTCTGCCAACCTAATGACCACCATGCTCTGGAATATTCGGTGGGAAATTATTTAACAGTCGCCAGAGTTCATAACCAATACTGACTCTGTCGAGCAACAGCCAGCCTTTTGCCATCACGCCTTGTCTCAAAACTTGTACGTTTGGCCAATTGCGCGCACCCGATTTGGGTAATACCATGACTCGGAATTGACCCTTGCCATTATCCGTAGGGTCAACAAAGGCTACCTCGCCAACAAATGTCCCCACATTCACATCACGCCAGCCAGGTACTTGAATCGCAGGCCAGCCTTCAAATTCCAACCTGACTTCCACGCCCTTATAAATTAATGGTGCATCTCGCCCATCTACCCACAATTCAACCGCACGTTGTTGCGCATCTGGCACAATCACCAATAAAGGATCACCTTGCTTAATAATTTGTGATTGTGAATTTACTGGCAATTGAAAAATCGTGCCCGACCTTGGTGCAACAATGCGCTGCATGTTTTGACGAGATAGGTCGATCTCAGCTTTGGTCAGGCTGTTTTGTGTCTCGGCTAATTCGCCCTTGATCTTATTAATTGTGGCCTTGGTTGAAGCTAGTTTAGCATCTGTCTCAGCACTGATTTGGCGAATATCTGCCTTGGCAGATTTCACCTCTGCCAAGGCAGAGGCTAATTGTGCTTTGGCGCTGTTTTGATTACGCCTAGCGATAATCTGATCACGTTTTGCCACTTCTGTGTCTCGCCTTGACACCAAACCATCTTCGAGCAAACGTGTTAGCCGTTGTGACTGCACGGTGGCTGCCTCTAGCGTCGCCGTAGCAGAAGAAACGGACTCTTCACTGGATAACTTCTTTTGATTGGCCACATCTAATTTATAGTTAGTGGCAGCAATTTTTGCATCACGCGATGAGGTGAGATTTTTAAGCTGTAACTCATAAGCAAGTAACTCATCCTGTTTGGTTTTAACCTTGATTAGCTGATTATCTCGTTTGCTTTCCAATCTGGTCTGAAACTGGGGATCAGTATCACTAATCTCCAATAAAAGGTCGCCTACTTGTACTTTGGTCGCTTCTTGCACATGCCATTTGGTAATTTGCCCGCTGACAGGTGCATCTATGGTCTGTACGCGCTCTGCAGGTGAAAACGCAGTGACACTGCCTCTAGCAATAACATTTTGTTGCCAAGGTAAAAGCATGGCTAAAATTGGCAGCAAGATCACCGCAATACCGATCATTTGCGCCATACGACGTAAGCTTGCAGGGGTAGTAACTAAGCTCGGCGCTTGCATTGTATTATTTACCATTACAATTTCACCTGCTGGTCAAAACAATCCGCGACAAGTGTCAAACGCGTAAGGACAAGCAATAACTTGTCTTTCTGATAAGTCTCTAATACCTTGATAACCACTTCTAATTCATCAGCGGTAAAATGGTCTAAGATACCATCTAACACCATCATTTCTGTATCCGCTAATAGTCCTCTGATAATCACCATAAATTTGAGTTGGGTACTGGATAATGGCTGACCATCTGAGTTTAGCGGCGTATCCAAACCTTTCTCTAAGGCATTAATCTCATCCAACAGATTAAATCGATCTAGATAATGATTGACAGCGGCTAACCCCACCTGAGGGTTAAACACCACGAGATTATCCATAATAGTGCCCTCGACTAGTTCGGCTTGGTCCACCAGCGCTACTTTGTTACGTAACTGGTCAAGGTCTAGTTGCCTGATGTCATTACCGTTGTACTGAATCGTGCCATCTTTAAATGTGCGCAGCCCAGTAATCATCGCTGCGAGTGTACTTTTACCCGCGCCGCTTTGACCAATAATCGCTAGGCTTTGACCTTGTTGTAAATCAAAACTGACTGTATCTCTGGCGTGTTGCCTATCGTCTGCAAAATTATTAACCAGCGCAACATGAAGGCTTTTGACCTGATTGAGGTGATGTTGAGTCTGCTCGCTCTCTTGGGGTAAATCTAATAAGACACCTATTTTATGCATC
>CAZCBF010000146.1:0-4206 GCA_964496895.1 uncultured Methylophilaceae bacterium
AAAACTGCGACCAACAAGCTCTCACACCGCGCGGCTTGTGAGCAGGTTTTATTAGTCGAGGTTTGGGTTGAATACCACGCTTTTCCTCTAAAGTCTGTCTCACCTCTGGGCTGTGAAACAATGTACCGAGCGTGTTGTCATCTTCAGCCGCGACTGCCCATGCAGCCTGCTGACTAATCAATAGGATAGTCAAAACAACTGTGCATGGTGAATGAAAGAATAACTTGGCAATCATAAGTCGACTATTGGCTTAAAGGTTCTATCAGTGTATACCATTCAATAGTGCATTGACCAATCATGGTGGCACCAGTGGTTTTGGGTTGCGCAAGCTTTTCTAAATCACAATCTCTTAGTAGCCAGTTGTTAAACGGTTGTTGTGCCAGAGATTCTGTGAGCTTGAGTATGTCCTCTTCGTGCAATAAATCGTACTCTACTTGCATTGTAGATAAATGCATTTCAAACGGTTGGATATTGTTTGCAAACTCAGGGTGTTTATTTTCTAATGGTGCAATTTTATAACTCACGGGAAACAGTTTGTGTTCTTTTTGAATGCTTTTCAATGCCTGTATCCAGCGCTGGCGTTGTTCCTCGCCAACCAGCCCTTGTTGAATGAGTGCTTTATATTGTGGCAAATAGGTTTCTAGTTGCTGCTTTTCAGTACCAGAAGACAAATATTTTTGTTTTGCGACTAGTAAGGCATCATTTTGCTGATTAAGTAGCGCTTGCTGGTTTGTCGCATATTGCATGGCGTAATAGATCAAACCAGCACCAAATAATAAGGTGAAGAGTAGCAATATAATAGGCATTTGAAGCTTTTGCCAGTCGCGTGTAGTTAGCTTCATTGGCGTGCCTTTTCTGACATGACAGGTTTAAGCAAGACAAATAGTGCGAAATCAGGCTCGGTAAAAGACAAACCACTATTAGGGTTATCTTTGGTCGTACCACTTAAATTCTCATGTGAATTTTGGTTGCTCGGCGTCTGTAATATTTTGACTTGCAGCACATAGGCGTCATCTTTTAACTGAGCAGCCAATTGCTCAACCACTTGATTCGCTGCACGGTAGTCACCATCAAAGTCACCAATTTTAGCAGTCATTGTGCCACTGGTTAACAAGCTAGCATTTTGACCTCTAAGTGCTTGATTGTTTTTAAGCGTAGATAAATCAGGGTACTTGGCAATGATTGTTTGAAGCCCCGCTTGTTGCCATTGCAAGGTTTCAAGTTTGATATTGGGTATCGCACTGAGTGCATTCGCAAGCACGACCATTAAGTGTCGAGGAGACTTGGGCAAGCTAGTCAGCTGCTGTTTCAATTTGACAGCTTTTTGTAAGTCTAATGCACTGAGTTTAGTGCTCGGAAACTCTGCCGCCACATTATTGTATTTAAGCTGTTCAAGTTTAGTGGCTTGTTGCGCCGCTAGATAATCATTTTTATAGACCATGCTTTGGTATAAATACCACATGCCAATCAAACCAGCCCCAATCGCGATGATTAAAGCTAGCGCCTTAATCAATGTTGACCAGCGTCTCAGTTTAAAGTGCTTCGTCAGTGATTCTGGCGCAAGGTTATCGACTTGGTGTCCAGTAGCCAAAAGTTGCATGTGCAACAATTCAGGGACTTTTTTGACAGCTGTCTGGGACAGTTGCTGGGATTTAATCAACGGGGCGAGTGGCATGACTTCGCACTCAAACCCAGGCTCATGTTGAAAGCTAGCTTGAATCGCGGAAAAACTTTCTACAGCCAAACCAGCCAGTTGCACATTTAATATCGTGTCACGCTCAATTAAGCGTTTACTCATGAGGTAGAGCCGAGTTTTTTGTGTTTCCACTGCGTAAAAGTAACTCAACTGTTTACTATCGCTCGGTACATTTGGAATCATCCGACTCATACGCAAGCGGCCATTGTGCAAATAGGTTTGTCTGAGTCCAGTCGACAACATTTCGCAGAGTAAGATATGTTGTGCGGAGAGTTTAAATGATTTGACTAAAAATCGGCTGAGCATTGGTAAGCCGTAGACACCGACTAATTGTGACTCAGTATCCTGAATAATTTGCATCCAGGGCCGTAGAAAGTCATCGTTATTGAGGGCAACAAACAAAAAACGATCATCTTTACGTTTGTCTTTTTCACGCATAATGAAATGCGCAGTACGGTAAGTCAGGCCACGATAAAATTGGTCTAACTTTCGATTAATCAGCTCTTTTTTTGCATTGCCAGAGGTATGAGGCAGACTTTCTACACGGTAATCTTCTTCTAGCGCATTGGAGATCAATAAAATTTTAGTCTCAGCATGATCTGCCAAAAAATTACTAAACGCTACATGCCCTGTTTCGTTATTTAAAAAACGTTCACTTTGTTGTAACTGATCAGCATGCCAAACCCCTGCGACTAATTGTTTCGCATTCGCACATAGAATAATCTGATGCAGTTTGCTCTTAAACATTTAAAAACCTAATTGCGTCATAGAGTCGTAGATCGGGCCAAACACTGAAAGAATAATAAAGCCTAACAGCCCACCAAGTAAAACAGTAAGTGTTGGCTCGATTAATTTAAGCATATTTTGCAAGGCGTCTTTCACATCACGATCATAAAAGTAACTAATATTAAGTAAAGACTGATCGAGTGCACCAGTATTTTCACCAATATTAATCATGCGTACGACCATCGGTGGAAAAAGCCCTGCATTTTTAAAGCTTTCACTCATCGATTCACCTGCATTAATTTGCGTATGTGCGCGTTTTAATGCACTTGCAACCACGCGGTTACCAACGATACTTTCACATGTTCTCAAGGCATCTAAAATCGGAATCCCCGCTTGATACATTAAGGCAAAATACTTCGCAAATCGCGCCATAATGATTTTGTTTAAAATCGGCCCAGTAAAAGGCAGGTTTAGTTTAAGTTGATCAAATTGATGGCACGCCACCTCACTTTGCCTGAGTATAAAAAATAAGGCTAAAACGGCGATGATGGGTAAGGCAAGTAATAACCACCAATAGGCCTGCATAAAGTCTGACACAGCGATTAAGATGCGTGTATTCAGTGGAAGCGCCTGCCCCATATTCTGTAAAAAGCTAACCATTTGAGGCACTAAATACAACATTAGAAAACTAATCGCTGTAATCACCACGACGGCGATAAAGATTGGATAAGTCAGTAATTTTTTCGTTTGACTAATCAGTTCATCTTGCCAGCGGATATTATGAAATAAGTGGTTGAACACTTCTGTTAACTTGCCTGTCTTTTCACCTGCAGTAATCAGGCTGATAAAGACGGGGTCAAAGATGCGCGGGTGATCAGCTAGCGCTTGTGAGAGTAGTTTACCGCCCTCTACTTCAGAGCTAATCGTGCTGATAATCTTGCTGAAATATGGATTTTCATTACTGATTTGTAAATCATTAAGTGCATCCAGGATTGGGACACCAGCACTGGTTAACTGCTCTAGTTGAAAGCAAAACATGACTAAATCTTGGCGTGATATTTTGTTTTGGTTAAATAGGTGACTAGCGCGTTTTGCTGGACGAAAAGTGATTAAGTCCAGCCCCATTTTTTCTAGGCGTGTTTCTAGGTCAGCATCATTTTGTGCATCCATCTGGCCCATTGTCCTGCGACCTAACTGATCAACCGCTTTGTAATGAAAAGCTGGCATAGGCGCTAAGACTGTGTATTAAGATGGCTTGTTAAATCGATCACGCGCATTACTTCTTCTAGACTGGTTGACCCTTCCAATATACGGCGTATACCGTCATCAGCCAAGGTAACAAAGCCTTTATCAAATGCGGCAGACTGCAGCTCATCAAAATGCGCACGTCGTGAAATCAGTGAGTCGATCTCATGGTCTATACGTAAGAGCTCCATGATTGCCATACGTCCGCGGTAACCTTGTTGAAAGCACGCATCGCAACCTTTTGCTTGATAGACTTGTGGTCGGGCAGACGGCTTGAGCCTTAAAATTTTGCGCTCGATGCTAGAAAGTTTATGTGGCACTTTACATTTAGGACAGAGCACCCTCACTAACCGTTGCGCGAGTACACCAATAATATTACCCGCCAAAATATTGGGTAAAATACCAATATCCATTAATCTGGGGAAGGCACCTAAAGCAGAGTTAGTATGCAAAGTGGTAAACACTTGATGACCCGTCATGGCCGCTCTAAATGCCATTGTTGCCGTGTCTTCGTCACGAATCTCGCCGACTAGAATAAT
>CAZCBF010000147.1:0-4191 GCA_964496895.1 uncultured Methylophilaceae bacterium
CTGTGCATTCAGATATTGGGAATTGCTGCGTGGCTGTTCGTATCAATCAAGAGCTCGCACCATTACGGACTGAGTTACACAATGGTGATCATGTTGAGATCATCACCGGTATTTTAGCTAAGCCAAATCCAGCATGGCTGAACTATGTTGTCACTGGTCGTGCCCGTTCTCATATTCGACATTTTCTAAAATCACAACAAAGTTATGAGTCATCTCACATCGGTGAGCGTTTACTCAATCAGGCTTTACGAGCCTTACATGCAGAGCCGGGTGATATTAAGCCAGAACACTGGGATAAGTTGATCAAAGATTATGGTATGAAAACCCAAGAGGAAATTTTGCAGGATGTGGGTTTAGGAAAGCGTCAAAGTGTCATGGTTGCACACCAATTGTTAGCGATGACAGAAGAACACTCAGCGCGACATAAGTTGCTGCCGCCACAGAGTTTGGATGTGATTACGATTCGTGGTTCAGAGGGCATGGCCGTGCAATTTGCACAATGTTGCCATCCCATTCCTGGCGATCCTATATTAGGGTTTATTGATAAAGACCGTGGTTTAGTCATTCACACGCATGATTGCCCTAGTGTCAGCAAATTTAAATTAGACCCTGACAAGTGGTTGGATGTTGAATGGGAACCAGAAAATGAACACCTCTTTAAGACCAACCTACTATTAACCGTATTGAATCAAACGGGCATGCTAGCTAAGCTGGCTACAGCCATTGCGGATGCAGGTTCGGATATTGTCAATGTGAGCACAGAAGAAGCCGATGGCAGTGCGTATACGCGCGTGTTGTTTACAGTAGAAGTCAGGAACCGTATCCACCTCGCTGCCTTGATGAGACGAATGCGTAAAATTCCTGATGTTGTTCGGATTAATCGCGCAAAAGCATCTTCAATAGCAGAAGGCGAAAGTAAGGTCTAATTGGACCGAGCGTGCATTGCATGACAACGCTTGACCAACTTTCAACCTTTACCCCAGCCTTAATGAAGCAGTTGGACAAACTTGGCTTGAAGACTGTTCAGCAATTGGTTTTGTACTTTCCCATTCGCTATGAAGATGAAACCAAGATACATACCGTATCAGAAATCAATATTGGACAAATGGCACAGCTACAAGGTGAGGTTGTGTCTGCAGAAGTCACTTACCGCCCTAGAAAAGCATTACAAGCAAGACTGGCTGATGCAACAGGAGAAATAAACTTACGTTTTTTACATTTTTACCCCAATACAATTAAAGCGCTGAATGAAGGTGAAAAAGTCCGAGTGTATGGCGAAGTGCGGCAGGGTTATTGGGGGCTTGAAATGGTACACCCCAAAATAAGAAAGCCCGTTGAAGCCGCAGCGCTACCAACTGCATTAAGCCCTGTCTACAGGACGGTGGCTGGTTTAAGCCAGTCAAGGTTACATAAAGTGATTCAACAAGCATTAGAGTGGTGTAACACGCAAATGCCAAGCCCATTAGCGGAGATCCTGCCAGTCGAGATTTATCAACTTCCCCAGCTTGAGCGCTTACCAAGCTTTGATGAAAGTGTGCTTGCCTTACATCAACCACCCAATAGTATCGATACGCAATCTTTGCAGGTTGATAGTGCTTATTGGCGACGCTTGGCTTATGATGAACTGCTGGCTCAGCAATTGTTGATGCAACGGCACTACCAACGTAGAAGCCAGCTTGCTGCGCCAGCCATGCAAGCCTCAAAAAAGCTGGTTAGCCAACTATTGAAACAATTGCCGTTTCAACTGACCATGGCGCAACAAAAGGTCGCGTTAGAAATACAAACAGACTTGATGCAGGCCCATCCTATGCAGCGCTTGTTACAGGGTGATGTTGGTAGCGGTAAGACGATTGTCGCGTGTATGGCAGCCTTACAAGCGGTTGAAAATGGTTATCAAGTCGCACTAATGGCGCCGACAGAAATTCTAGCTGAACAACACTATCAAAAATTTAGCCAGTGGCTATCTGCTTTATCGGTAAAAGTGGAGTGGTTGGTTGGAAATCAATCAAAAGCAATCAAGAGTGAAGCGTTAGACAAAATAAGTAATGGTATGGCACAAATTACCGTTGGGACCCACGCCATTTTTCAAGATAATGTGGTCTTTGACAATTTGGGCTTGGCAATTATCGATGAGCAACATCGTTTTGGTGTGCAGCAACGTTTGGCTTTGAGGCAGAAAGGCAAAAATGCGGGTGAGCAACGCATTCACCAGTTGATGATGAGTGCGACACCGATTCCAAGAACTTTATCAATGAGCTACTATGCTGATTTAGATGTGTCTGTCATTGACGAGCTACCCCCTGGGCGTACGCCGATCACCACAAAATTGATTTCAGAGCAACGTAGAGCGGATGTCATTGCCAGTGTTAAACGTGCATGCGAAACAGGCAAGCAAGCCTATTGGGTTTGTCCATTGATTGAGGAGTCCGAAGCGCTACAACTAGCCACTGCTAATGATACCTATGCAGCGATGCAAGCTGCCTTTCCGCAACTTAAATTGGGATTGATTCATGGCAGGCTGCATTACTCAGAAAAAAAAGCAGTCATGGAAGCTTTCGCCAGAGGTGACACGCAACTATTAGTCGCTACCACGGTAATTGAAGTGGGTGTCGATGTACCCAATGCAAGTTTGATGGTGATAGAGCATGCTGAGCGCATGGGATTAAGTCAGCTGCACCAATTACGCGGTAGGGTTGGTCGCGGTGCAGCAAAAAGTACTTGTGTCTTGCTGTATCAAAATAAGCTTTCTGAAACTGCAAAAGCAAGGTTGAAAGTGATTTATGAAAATAATGACGGTTTTGCAATTGCTGCTGCTGATTTAAAATTACGCGGGCCAGGTGAATTTATGGGGGTTAGGCAAAGTGGCTTGCCCATGCTACGATTTGCAGATTTGGAGCGTGATCAAGATCTGATTACTTTAGCGCAACAAAGCGCGCAACAATTACTTGCTTCAGACCATCAAACAGAAATTGATTCACACCTTGAACGTTGGTTAGGGCATGTTGATCAGTATGTTGAAGTCTAAGTCATATGGTCAATCTAAATTAGCGATATTCTTTGCATTATCTATTTGAACAATCAAAGTCTGATCCGTGGTTAAAGCAAGCTGTGGCTGTTGTGCAGCCATTGCGGGCTTGGCTAACTGAACAGGGCTCATTAACGCGCAGGTTAAAAGCGCACTATCCTGATGTTTTAGTTGAGGTATTAGAGAATAAGTGGGCTAAAACCAACATAGATGAGGCGATGTTATTAGGCATTAAATCGACGTCACATGCATACAACAGGGCAGTTTTGTTAATGGGGGATAATAGCCCACTAGTTTATGCGCATACGGTGATTCCTGCCGCTTGTATCAAACGTGGTTGGTCGTGTTTTGTTAAACAGGGTAATAAACCACTAGGTGAGACTTTGTTTGCAGACCATACGATTAAGCGCTCTAACATTGCCTATCAAAAACTCAATAAGGCGCATCCAATTGTAGCAAATGCGCATAAGTATTTAACTTTGCAGGGTTATCCGTTACCTCAAAAAGAAATATGGGCACGTCGTTCATTATTTTGCACTAAACGCGTTGTGACTGGAGAGCATAGCTTTTCAATGCAAATGATTGTCACAGAAGTATTTTTAACCGATTTTAAATAACTACATGCAAGTGATTACACCCTACCTACAGTTGATGCGTTTAAATAAGCCGATCGGTATTTTGTTATTGTTGTGGCCAACGCTAACGGCATTAGTGATTGCGAGTCGAGGTTGGCCTCAAGGGCATATCGCTTTGATTTTCATTATCGGTACAGTACTGATGCGTAGTGCAGGCTGTGTGGTCAATGACTTGGCCGATAGAAAGTTTGATGGACATGTGAATCGTACGCAATATAGACCTTTGGTTACAGGAGCGGTCAGCGTCAAGTCAGCGATTATCTTGACCATTGCGCTTTGTGTTTGTGCTTTTGCATTAGTCTTATTTTTGAATAAACTGACAATTTTACTTTCATTTTTTGCATTATTTTTTGCGGTACTCTATCCGATGACCAAGCGTTTTTTTGCGATACCACAGGCTTACCTGGGCGTTGCCTTTGGTTTTGGTATTTTAATGGCATTTACGGCAATTGAAGGGCGTTTGCCTACTATTGCTTGGATATTATTTATAGCAAATTTAACTTGGGCAATTGCCTACGATACCGAATACGC
>CAZCBF010000148.1:0-4176 GCA_964496895.1 uncultured Methylophilaceae bacterium
GAATATCCCAGTACACCTTGAGCTGTTTAAGGGTGCTGCTGCATTTTTTGATCCGACTGCTGTTAGTGAGCTCGGGGCAAAGATTAATGCCATGCTAGATCAACCAGTATTGCAGCAACCATTGATCGAGAAGGGGTTTGAGAAGGTTGCCTATTTCACATGGGAGCAAACAGCCAGTAACGTCGCACTTGCGTTGAAATCACTTTAATCATGCGTATTATCCATACTGATACTGATGACATTGAGAATCCGCTACGCGGTGGTCAGCCTGTCAGGACTTTTGAAGTCAACAAACGATTAGCAACAAGCAATCATATCAATGTCTTCACCGCAAGCTATCCAGATTCAATCAAGCGTGTGACGCGAGAAAATATCCACTACCAGCGCCTTGGCATGACGATACCGCATTGGGGCTTATCTTCACACTTAAGCTTCTTGAACCGCATACCTGGCGCTATTAAACGTACACCTCATGATTTAATCGTCGAAGAGTTCACGCCGCCATTTGGTTTTAGCAACCTCCAACGCTATAGCGACAAGCCTGTCGTTTCTATTGTGCAGTGGTTCTTTTTCCAAGATTGGGAAAAACGCTATCACTTGCCTTTTGAAAATATCATGCGTCGTCGTGCGACAAAATTTAACAATCGCGACATCATCGTTCAGACCAATAAAATGGGAGAATATTTCAAAAACCTACTCCCAGATGCAAATGTTCATAAAGTGCCTTGCGGCATCAATGCGACAGCCTTTAGTAAAGCTTATCAACAAGGTGATTATGCGCTATATCTTGGTCGGTTGGACACGCAACATAAAGGCCTAGACGATTTACTTTGGGCGTGGAAAAGCCTCGCAGAAAGTGGCTTACGTATACCCCTCTGGATAGTCGGTACTGGACAGGATGAGACTGCCCTAAAGCAGTATGTCAATAAACATAGTTTAGACGACATAATAAATTTTAAAGGTCGGTTGGAAGGTGCCGATAAGAATATAGCGTTAAAAAATTCGCGCATGCTTGTAATGCCTTCCAGACAAGAAACCTTTGGCATCACAGCACTGGAAGCGATGGCAATGCAAAAGCCAGTGATTGCTTATGACATTGACCATTTAAATGAATTGTTACAGCCTAATTGGTCAATATCATGCCAATTAGGAGATAAAAAAGATCTTGCTGCACAAGTTGCTGCTTTATGGAAAAACCCATCACAAAATCGTGAGCTTGGCATACAAGCGGGTATTGAAGCAAAGCAATATTTATGGGACGAAATTGCTAAGCGGCAGCTAGAGATTTATAAAGAGGTCGTTGGAAATAGATAGTAAAGTATGAAGATTGCACTTTATCAGCCTTGGATATACCTACATGGTGGGTTAGAAAAAAGCTTACTAGAATTAGTAACACGCTCTGATCATGAATGGGTAGTGTATACCGGTAGGTATGAACCAGAAAATACCTTTGCAGGTTTTGCGAATGTAGATGTGCGCTTGCTTAACACGACCACTGTCACGCGCAGTTTGGGTGCAACACTCTATAATGCCATCCAAATTGCTTGCCAGGATATTCCCGATGAAGACTTTGATGCCATTGCTATTTGGTGTGATGGACTAGGTGACCTCGTTACCTTGCGTAATCATGACTTGCCTTTGATTAACATCTGCAGCACCCCGCTTAGAGCTGCTTTTGATCCAGTGTATGAAACGCTTGCACTAAAAAACAAAAACTTTTTATATGCATTAGCCTATAGGGCGTTTAAATCAGCTTTTGCAAAAATAGATCGCAAGGCATGGTCGCATTTTGATGCCGTCATTACCACCAGTACAGAAGTTAAAAGCCGTATTGTTGCTGGCGAATTATGCACGGATGAATCTAAGATGACGATGGCATATCCTGGTATTAATTGGTCTGACGACCTTAGCGACACCTCATATCAGCCCTACATCCTACTGCCTGGTCGCATCATGTGGACTAAAAACATCCAATTAGGCATCAACGCATTTGTCGAGGCCAATTTACCACAACCCTGGAAACTGGTGATTGCCGGCTATGTTGATGAAAAGAGTACTGGTTACTTGCAAGAGTTAAAAGACATGGTGCCAGAAGGGATCACTGTCGAGTTTGTAGAAAAGCCTGATGAACAAACGCTCAAGGCGCTATACAAAAATGCAGCTTTTTGTTTGTTTACCCCGTTAAATGAAGACTGGGGCATCGTGCCACTAGAAAGCATGACACAAGGTAAAGCTGTCATTGCCAACGCTAGTGGTGGCCCACTCGAAAGTATCATCAACAAGGAAACCGGCTACTTGTGCCACGTTGATGACATTCAAGGTTGGGCAAATGCGATACGTCGCCTAGCCAGCAATCCAGACTTACAAACAAAAATGGGCGTGGCCGCGCATCAACATGTCAAGCAGTTCACATGGGAGCAGTTTGTTTACAGAATTGATGAGGTGGTAACAGGATTGACTGCAGGAAATAGTCAGACTGCACCTGCAACAGGTAGTAACAATCCATCCATACCCCATACCTTAGTCAGTCGCAAGATTGAAGAATAATCAGAGAATGAATATGAAAATGCTGCGAAACTTATTGATGATGGCTTGCGCGATGCTATTGCTGGCAGCTTGTGCCAAACCTTTACCAGGTTCATATCTGGTGCAGCCGGGCAAACCTCTGAAAAAAATCGACCCGTACAAAGTCAATAAACTTAACCCAGTTTATCAGGTTCACCCAAGGGACTTACTTGTCGTACAAGTAGAAGTGGCAAAGGGTGCAGAGTCGACACCTAAATTCGACAAAGGCAACCAGCTAAGAATCGGCTTTACTGTCAATGAAGACAGCGCCAACACCTACCATCTCGTGCCAGGTGATGTGCTTGGCTTAACTTTTCCTGATGAAGTTGAAGGTAACTATGAAGTGACTATCAGTCCGGATGGTCGTTTAAGTCTGCCCAAAACAGGTAAAAGCTTAATAGCATCTGGCTTGTCGATTCCTCAGCTGTATAAAGCTTCTACCAAGGCTTACCGAGGCATTTTCTTAAAGCCAAAGCTATCATGGACCTTAATCAGACCCTTTAATGACCGCTTAGCAAAAATGTCTGGTGACTATTATGTGGGTGCCAATGGTAATCTAGTGGTCACAGGGCTGGGCAGATTTAATGTGTTGGGGCTTTCAGAATCGGCTTTAACTGATAAATTAACCAAAGCAGCAACCGCAAAATTCAAAAATAAAGTTAGCGCGCATGTTTCTTTGTTTGCCGCAGTAGTCAAAAACACAGTGGACACACGCACTGACATCAGTGGTGTTGATATGTATACCAATGTAGATAGCCGCCCCGTACGTGTCGGTGATGATGGTAATCTCTTTATTCCGACCATCGGCAATATCAATGCCCAAGGCAAAACTTTACAAGCACTCAGGACCCAAATCAAAAGTGTGCTTGCACCGCGCTATCAAAACCCAATCAACGTCAATGTTGCAGTACAAGAGTATGCAGAAAATAATATTTTCATCGGTGGCGAAGTGGGTAGGCCTGGTCGCTATCCTTACACCAATCAATTAAGCCTTTTGAAACTCATTGCCTATGCAGGGTGGTCAAATAACGCTGGGGATATGAGCAATGTTTTATTACTGCGTGCTAATGCTAAAAATGGCTACACTATTTACCGCACTAATCTTGATGAGGTCATTGCAGGAACTGCAACAAGTGCACAAGACTTCATACTCAGCCCACAAGATTTGATTATTGTACCGCCTACAGACATCGCCAAACGCGGTCGTTTTGTCGCGCAATACATCCGAAACATCCTACCGTTTGGTACCAATGTTTCTTACAATATCAACCGCCAAGGTTTCCTTGAGTAGCCATCTACTTAGATCACTTAACATGCGCTTTACCGTAGAAAAGCTACTCTTTGCATTAGTACTCGCATGCTGTTTACAAACCTATGCTGCTACAGCATTGCCACGTGATCAATTTGGTAAAAGCGATTTCACCAACGCTGGCAAAAAAGTAAATGCAGCGATTGAATACAAAGTCAGCATCGCAAAAAAGCCACTCAACTGTAAGGTCGATCTGGCAAACATCACAGGTAATGTTGATGATCGTATCTTTGGCACCAACCTAGAATGGTTTAATGAAGCAGGCGGCTTAGCCTCAAGTAATTATGCACTGCGTCAAAAAA
>CAZCBF010000149.1:0-4173 GCA_964496895.1 uncultured Methylophilaceae bacterium
TAGTAACCATTACCCATGATAGCCACTTGTTTGAAGTGAAAGGTCAATTAGCAGACATCTATCCAAGTGCGGTAGATGGCGTGATGGGAGAGCCAAGTGCTAGAAATACCCTGCCTGCCATTGCGTGGGGTGTTCATAAGATTAATCAAACCAACCCTGATGCCGTGATTGGTGTATTTTCATCTGATCACAGTATTGATAATGAAGAAGCGTTTGCACAGGCATGGCAGTCAGCAGAAGCTGCTGCCGAGCAGGGGTACTTAACTTTACTGGGTATTACGCCAACAGATCCTGCGACGGGCTATGGCTATATCAAACCGAATAACGCATTATCGGTCGGTCAAACCAGTTTGCAAGTGCATGAAGTCGGTGCATTTGTTGAAAAGCCAGATTTGGCTACAGCTGAGCAATACTTGCAAGATGGGTACTTGTGGAATAGTGGCATGTTTGTCTTCAAAGCGAGCAGCTTCATGGCGATGCTTAAAGTCTATCAACCAGAAATGTATGCCACAATCACTGGTTTGAGTGATGAGGAATTACTTGCGCAATACGATACGCTTGAAAATATTTCTATTGACTACGGACTGGCTGAAAAAGCCGATAAGGTGGCAGTAGTCCCAGTCGATATGTCATGGAGTGATCTGGGCAGCTGGGATTCTATCTATGAGCGTCAAGATAAAGATAGCGATGACAATGTTGTCAAAGGTGATGTGATCACCAAAGACACTAAAGACAGCTTGCTCTGGACAGAGTCTGGTGTGCTTGCGACATTAGGTGTAGAAAATCTTGTCGTGGTTCAAACGTCAGATGTGACTTTGGTTGCGGATAAAAGTCGTTCTGAAGATGTTAAGCAGATCGTCAACAAAGTTAAAGCGCAATACCCAGATATGGCCAATATTCATACGACGGCCAGTCGTCCTTGGGGTACTTATACCGTATTAGAAGTGGGCGACGGCTTTAAGATCAAACGGATTGTTGTCAAGCCTGGAGAGAGCCTAAGTCTACAAATGCACCACCATAGAAGTGAGCATTGGGTTGTGGTTAGCGGCACTGCGCGTGTTGTGAATGGTAAGAAGGAGATTCTGCTTTCTCCAAACCAGTCTACCTATATTCCTGCTGGTGACAAACACCGGTTAGAGAACCCAGGGGTGCTGGAGCTGGTCTTGATCGAGGTTCAATGTGGACAATACCTAGGTGAGGATGACATTGTTCGCTTTCAGGATCATTACGGGAGAAGTTAGTTTTAACTGCATCAGCCTTATATTATAGGGACTCTAACTCATTGATATTTCAATGAATAGGCATATTTAATCATTTAGACTAATGATTGATTGCTTGTTAATGAGTATAATGTATTGCTATATATTATTATTTGCAGTTAGCAATAGAATTTTCTGGAGTAGTGTGTGAAAAAAGCGTTAATTACAGGTGTAACAGGACAAGACGGCTCATATCTGGCCGAGCTTTTGTTAGATAAAGGGTATGAAGTTCACGGCATTAAGCGCAGAGCCTCTTTATTTAACACAGAGCGTGTTGATCATATTTATGAAGACCCACATGTTGAGTCAAAGCACTTTACGCTGCATTATGGTGATCTAACCGATACTTCTAATCTGACCCGTATTATTCAAGAAGTCGAGCCTGATGAAGTTTATAATTTAGGCGCGCAGAGCCATGTGGCTGTTTCTTTTGAAGCGCCAGAATACACGGCTGATGTTGACGCTATTGGTACTTTGCGCATGCTAGAGGCCATTCGGTTTTTAGGGCTGGAAAAGAAAACTAAGTTTTATCAAGCTTCTACTTCTGAACTCTACGGCCTTGTACAAGAAATCCCGCAGACTGAAAAAACGCCGTTTTACCCACGCTCACCCTATGCTGTGGCTAAAATGTATTCATATTGGATCACGGTTAACTATCGTGAAGCCTATGGCATGTATGCCTGTAACGGTGTTTTGTTTAACCATGAATCACCAAGACGTGGTGGGACTTTCGTAACACGCAAAATCACTCGCGCGATGGCCAATATTTCTCAAGGCTTAGAGTCATGTTTATACCTTGGCAACATGGACTCTTTAAGGGATTGGGGTCATGCACGAGACTACGTTGAAATGCAGTGGTTAATGTTGCAGCAAGAAGTGGCTGAAGACTTTGTGATTGCCACCGGTGTGCAGTATTCGGTAAGACAGTTCGTCGAGTTTGCTGCTACCGAATTAGGCATTGAGCTTGAGTGGCGCGGCAAAGATGTTGAAGAGGAAGGCGTTGTCAAAAGTGTCTCTGGCGATCTTGCGCCTAACGTTAAAGCTGGCGATGTGATTGTCAAAGTCGATCCGCGCTACTTTAGACCGGCTGAAGTCGAGACTTTGCTAGGCGACCCTAGCAAAGCGAAACAAAAGCTAGGCTGGGAGCCCAAAACAACACTGCCAGAACTCGTTAAAGAAATGGTTGAACACGATTTGAAACAAGCTAAGAGCCATGCGCACTTGCAGCAAGGTGGCTTTGATGTGTCTATTGCTACTGAGCGTTAGTTAGATGAGTAAAGACCATAAAATTTACATTGCTGGACACCGTGGCATGGTTGGTGCGGCAATCTGTAGAGCATTAAGTGCGCAGGGCTACAATAATCAGATCGTTAGAACACATGGTGAGTTAGACTTGTGTGATCAGCAAGCGGTACGTACATTTATGCAGCAAGAAAAGCCAGATGCTGTAATTCTAGCAGCTGCAAAAGTCGGTGGTATTCATGCTAATAACACTTACCCTGCCGAGTTTATTTACCAAAACCTAATGATTGAATCGAACGTGATTCATGAGGCCTATCAAGTAGGTGTGAACAAGCTTTTGTTTTTAGGTAGCTCTTGCATTTATCCTAAAATGGCATCACAGCCTATGCAAGAAACTGCCTTGCTAACCGATACGCTAGAGTCAACTAATGAGCCATATGCCATTGCCAAGATTGCTGGCATTAAGCTTTGTGAGTCCTATAATCGCCAATACGGTACTGACTATCGTTCTGTCATGCCAACTAACTTATATGGTGAGGGTGACAATTTTCACCCTGAAAATTCGCATGTGATTCCTGCGCTCATGCGTAGAATCCATGAAGCTAAAGAAAATAATGATCCGCAAGTCACGATTTGGGGTACTGGTACACCCATGCGCGAATTCTTGCACGTTGATGATATGGCAGCTGCATCCTTACACGTATTGAATTTAGACCGTAAAACCTACGATCAGCATACAGAGCCAATGTTGTCACATATTAATGTGGGAACAGGTGTTGATTGCACGATTAGAGAGTTGGCAGAAACGCTTAAGTCTGTGATCGGTTATGAGGGTGACTTGGTGTTTGATGCA
Organism: uncultured Methylophilaceae bacterium; assembly: GCA_964496895.1. GTDB lineage: Bacteria > Pseudomonadota > Gammaproteobacteria > Burkholderiales > Methylophilaceae > Methylotenera. The sequence goes on from CAZCBF010000149.1 coordinate 3,355, forward strand.
ACTAAACCTGATGGCACTATGAGAAAGCTTATGGATGTGGAGCGGCTTAAGCAACTTGGCTGGCGTTATCAGCATTCCTTAGAGGTTGGTTTGTCACTGACTTATAAGTGGTTTCAGTCAACAGTTTTGTCAGGTGACTTAAGGTCCTAGCGGCGATCAATTTTTAGGTGATATCTAAAGCCTTTTCATTCAAAGGTGGCTTCAGAAGCATAAGGTGCATTTAGGCGCATGTTTAGGTTCTTATGTGCATTGTTTTCATCATTAGTGTTATTCCTCCCCAAAGTTTGTTTATTCTAGTATAACTTTCTCTCTTTACATCTTGTTCCAAAAAAGCATGATCATGTAATTGTGCGGTGTGTAGCTAGTCACTTTGATAAGGCTTAGCTTTCATTGATGGTATTATTGTCATTGCTAGGCAAAGAGTAGCCTAGTGGCGTTTTTTTTGCGATGGCTTTTTTTACCGCTGTTTTTAATTGATTGGGGCTGATATCAGCCTATGTTGTAGAAAGGGATAAATGAGTGAAATTAATCTACGATTGCTTGGTCAGTCGGGCTGTCAAATTAGAGTTGGTAATGTCACGATTTACGTTGATCCATATCTTTCAAACTCAGTAGAAGAGCTTGATGCTCCAGACATTAAGCGACTGATACCCATACCAATCAAACCAGAAGAAGTTACTGATGCGGATTGGGTGTTCATTACGCATGAACATATTGATCATTGTGACCCGCATACTTTACCAGTAATAGCCAAGGCGTCACCTAATTGCCGTTTTGTTGGACCATCGGGAGTGCTTGAAAGCCTGGGTAGCTGGGGGA
>CAZCBF010000150.1:0-4125 GCA_964496895.1 uncultured Methylophilaceae bacterium
TTCCAAAGCGTGCCTTTGGTTTGGGTCAAGCGCGGGCTTTGGCTCCATGATGATAGGCGCATGTGCAATCACCACAGGTTTGGGCTTAACGGGTTCGGGCTCTGGTTGTAGTTGTGCTTCAGGGCTTGCTTCTGGTGCAATTTGCGGTGCTAGCTCGACAACTTTTTTATCTGCTGTTGATGGCACTAAGGTTACCCCTCTGAGCGTTTCCAGAGGGGTGGCATTCACCTCTGGCTCAAGTTGCGCGACTGGTGAGCTGACTTTCGGCTGCAAGTTCACCTCTGGATCAGGCAATGGTACTGGCGACTCGGCAACCTTAGGCATCGGTGGCGCTGCGGGTATGACTGTAGGTTGAGGTACTTTTGCTACTGGTTTAGATATTGGCTGAGGTTTAGGTTTTGCAACCATGTTCGCTACCGTTTTTTTAGACGCCTTAGCCACCATCACTGGCTTAGGTTTGGCTTTAGGCTTTGCCGGCTTTTTAGCCACCTTCTTAACGACTCTTTTCGGTTTGGTTTGTTTTTGAGCTTTGCTAACTTTCGATGTTGGCTTTTTTTCTGCTAGCGTGACATGAAGTGGCTGACTATTAATATTGTCAGACTGCATTTGCAAATATTGTGGCAATTGAATCAGCAACAATAATAAATGCAGCCCTAATGAGATTAATACCGCGCCAACAAAGTCACTAGAGTCCTGGATTCTGATATTGAGTTGGCGCAGATAATAGTGCATGCAAGCGTGGGTTTGGTTTTAAGTGATATTCAAATGGCTTAAGCACATACTTTATCATGCAATGATTATTGATAAGAGAGACAACAATTTATTTTATTAAATAATTGTTTAGAGGCCTTTAGCGCAAAGCCATCAATCTTTAGAAAGTTCTAATAATAAAGAAAACGATCAAACTGTTCTTTAAACTCACCGAGTAAAAAGTTCACCAACTTTTGATGGTCTTTCATTCTGGCAGAGAGCGTAATCGTATGGCCTAATCGACGTGATTGCCATTGAAAATCCCCAGCATAATGCGTACGAATGATGTCAATCATTTTACTCACCATCAAGACGCGAATGTCATCACTGGCATTAAAAGTATCCACCTGATAAAAACGCCTCTGGGCATTGCTATACTCCCCGCGCCAACCTTGAAACGAAAAAACACCTTCAAACCGATTGAGCGTGGTCACCATAAAAATACCATTGGTGCCGGGCTGCCTTAAATTCTGCTTTACAATTTCATCGACGCTTTTTTTAAGCGTCTGGCCGCTGAGCTTGCCTGCTTCCAACGCATTAATCGCAGAGGGATCACCTTGTGCCGCACGCGCCTCGCGCCTTTGCTTAATAAGCGACATCATGTCAGTTGGCGCATTTTTACTAATTGGGATTGGCGGCGGTGCTGGTGGGATCGTCAAATCAGGTAATATTTTCACCGCTGGCTTGCTGGCGATGGCTTCAGGGATGGTAAACATAGGCTTCTCAAGCGTGTCTTGTTCTACCGCCAGTACTTTAGACTCGGTTTTAGCAGGTTTGGCCTCTTTCTTCTCAGGCTTAGCTTTTTTAATTGGTTTGGGCTTTTTAGGTTTAGGCTTCTTGGGTAAAGGCTTAGGCTTAGGTTTTGGCAAACTCGGTTTCGCTAGTGGGGATTTTTCTTTTGCGCGATTGCCTTCTGTTTTGGCTTCAGGGTTAGGCGCTAAGGTCACCTGTATAGGGCCACGTGCAATGTCCCCCTCATCAGGCGGCAAGAGTATTTCCCAATGAAACACGGCAATCAACACATGCACTAACAACGACACAATCACTGCCAACCAGATGGTGTCTGGTTTTTTGATGCGCAACGTGAAAAGAGTGTCTGACATAGTGTGAATTATTGCGGTCGCAAAGCGGCCATTATTGTATTTCGCGCCAACGCTTGTCTAATCGTTTCGCCGAGACAGGAAAAGGCGTTTTGAGCGCTTGCGCAAATAAAGACACACGCAACTCCTCTATCAACCAACGAAAGTCCATTAGCGCATCGGGAATGTCCAAATGTGCTTGTTGCAGGGCGTCTACTTTATCTTCCCATTTATCCCAAATTTCGCCAATGGTAGCGGCGTGTTTACCATCCCGATCAGGCGCACTGGGTTGCTTTTCAATACGCACCCGCAAGGCTTTTAGATACCTTGGCAAATTTTGCAGCTGTGACCACGGTGTATCCGCAATAAAGCCCGGATAAAGCATGTTGGCAATCTGTAGCTCAAAGTCTTGCTTTAAGCGATTATTCTTTTTCATGACTTTGTCTTGCAGTTGGCTTAGCAAATGATATTCAGCGCCGATTGCGTTGAGGTGTCTAACCACCGCTTGTGTGACGGCTGGCAAGCGCGATTTGGCATTTTTTTTCAGTGCCATAAAGGCTTTGTTATCGCGCGGTAAATCATCTTCGGCTATAAATGCCCTATCCGCTATCGCATCGAGCATATCAGCCTTAAGCTGCTCTGGCGTCATTAGGTTGCGCAGTTGCAAAGCATATTGGTTAAAGTTTGGCGGGTTTTTCTCCAGCTGTTTCATTTGTAGTTTTAACTCAAAGCGCATGAGTCGGCAAACACCTTTACGTAAGTTTGCCTCTGCAGATAGTGCGGTATCAAAGAGCTTCACCGCCACTGTCTCTTCATGGTCTTCTAGCCCAGGGTAGCCAACCACTTTGGTACCATCACGCTCAAAGTTTAAGGTTTCAGGCAAGTCGCCAAAATCCCAGCGCTTCAAGCCTGTTTTTTCAATATCAGGCAGTGTATTTCTAAAAGTCAATTGCGCTGCAGAACCTAGCTGATTTTTTAACGCATACCAGTCTCGTCCCATCGCCAGTTCTTTGCCTGCGTCGTCCACCACTTGAAAATTCATGTACAAATGTTCTGGCAAATCTTGCCAGTTATCCGTAGGTACTTTTAGTGTCGTGCGCTGTAACACATAGTCAGCCAAGGCCATTTGAATTGGTTTTTTGCCTATTGGATCAGTGCTTAAAAAACCCGTCACAAAGTCAGGCACGGGTACACATAAACGGCGAAAGGTTTTAGGCAAAGCTTTAATCAAATAGGTGAGCTTCTCACGCAACATGCCTGGAACTAACCATTCGGTTTGCATTGGGTGTAACTGATTTAATAAGGCCAACGGCACTACGGCAGTCACGCCATCCATCACATGTTTAGGCTCAAAGCGATAGCGCAATGGCAGCTCAACACCATCCACTGTCAACACTTCTGGAAACTGTACCGCGTCTACACTCTCAGCCTCATGTCTCATCAAGTCTGCTCGTGTGAGATAGAGTAATTGTGGGTTTTCTTTTTCTACGCCTTTGCGCCAGTTCTCAAACCCAGCAGCATTGACAATATCCTGCGGGATTTTACTGTCGTAAAAAGCAAACAACTGATGCTCATCTACCAGCACATCTTGGCGGCGAGATTTATGTTCTAGCTCTTCAATCTCGGCAATCAGTCTGGCATTGGCACTATAAAATTTCGCCTTGGTATTGAGCTCACCATTGGCCAATGCCTCACGAATAAAAATCTCACGCGCTTCAGTGGGGTTAATCGGCCCATAATGCACTTTGCGCCTTGGCACCACGGCTAAACCATACAAAGTCACCCGCTCCCACGCATTGACCATGCCTTGCTTGCGCTCCCAGCGCGGGTCTGAATAATGGCTTTTTGTGAGGTCTTTGGCGAGTGGCTCAATCCAATCTGGTGAAATCTTCGCCACACAGCGTGCATAGAGCTTGGTCGTATCCATCAACTCACCCGCCATGACCCATTTTGGTTTCTTTTTCTTTTGCCCAGAATCTGGCGCAATTACAAAACGAATGCCACGTGCACCCAGATAGGTGTCTTTTTCAGTATCTTTAAAGCCTATATTACCGAGCAAGCCTGACAGCAATGCTTGATGTACCGCTTCATAACTGCCTTCTTTGTCATTGAGCTTAAAGTCCATCTCTTGCACAATGCCTAGCAATTGCTGGTGCAGTTCACGCCATTCTTTTAGGCGCAAAAACGACACAAACTTTTGGTGACATTGCTCACGCAAGTCTTTATGCGACTTTTTATTTTTAAACGCGTTTTGATACCAATCCCACAGATTGATAAAGGTTAAAAAATCCGACTC
>CAZCBF010000151.1:0-4116 GCA_964496895.1 uncultured Methylophilaceae bacterium
GCACATAATCACTCATCAAGCTGACATCTAATGACACATTGTCTACTTGGCTCGATTGCAAGAGTCGCTTAAGCGCAGGTATAAAGGCTAAAAGCGCAGTGGAATCGTCCGCTTGAAAAAACTCATACTTTTGCACCAAAAGCTTAGTGCTAAAGCCTATCGAAAGTGTATTCAGCACAACATAATCATGCCCAATAATCGCTTCTAATCGTTTAGTCGACAAAAGTGACACGATTAATCTCCTCTAATGTCGTTCCACCTTGCGCGACAACAGCCAACGCAGCCTCACGAATGCTCAATAAACCACTACGCCTAGCAGCAGCTTTTAGGCTCCTTAATGGTTCACGCGCAACAATCATCTCGCGTAACTCATCGTTTAACACCAACATCTCGGCGACTGCTTTACGGCCGCTATAGCCTGTACCACGACAATGCCCACAACCTTTGCCTGCTTTGAAGTTCATATTGGCCGCTTGACTCGCTGTCAGGCCAGATAGCTCTAGTAACTCTTCACTGGGCTGATAAGGCGCTGCACATTTTGAGCAGTTCTCGCGGATTAAGCGTTGCGCGATAATACCATTCATTGCCGCAACAAAATTGTATGGATCAACACCCATGTGCATAAAACGACCAATCACATCGAGCACACTATTGGCATGAACAGTGGTAAAAACCAAATGTCCAGTGAGTGCGGCTTGCACTGCGATTTGAGCAGTTTCAGAATCGCGAATTTCACCCACCATGATTTTGTCTGGGTCATGACGCAAAATAGAGCGCAGCCCTCTGGCAAAAGTCAGGCCTTTTTTCTCGTTGACTGGTATTTGCAAGACCTCAGGCAATTGATATTCAACGGGGTCTTCGATAGTAATGATTTTTTCATGGCCGTTATTGGCCTCAGTAATCGCAGCATACAGTGAGGTTGTCTTACCGCTACCAGTAGGACCTGTCACGAGAATCATGCCATACGGCTCAATGGCCAAGCGTTGAAATTTATGAATAATTTCCTCATCAAAACCCAGCGCGCGCAGACTCAAACCCTGCGCTTCATCTGAGACTGATTTGCGATCTAGCACCCTGAGTACAGCATCTTCACCAAAAACACTTGGCATGATTGACACACGAAAGTCGACTTCTCTTCCTTGAATATTGACTTTAAAACGGCCATCTTGCGGAATACGCCTTTCTGCAATATCCAGCTGTGCCATCACTTTAATGCGAGAGATCGCTTGATCAGCCTTATCTAAGCCCTGCGCACCACCCATTTGTGCAATCACTCCGTCAATACGATATTTAATCGACAAACCCTTTGCATTGGTTTCGAGGTGAACATCACTGGCTTTGGATTTAAGCGCATCGTACAAGGTGGAATTGACCAACTTAATAATCGGGTTGCTATCTTCGTTAATGGTTTTAAGCGAAAGCTCTGCAACAGCGCCCTCTTCACTGCTAGTGACACTCGTGCTCTGCGATTGTTGCAAGCCATCCATTGCACGCAAGTTTTCTTCGTGCTTCGAAAGATAGGCAGCAATGTCTTTGCGGTGTGCCATGCGCCAATCAAAAGGCTGCTGTAAATATGTTACCGCCCATTCTTTTAGCCCATCATTAAACGGGTCAGCAAACGCTAGAATGAGCTCATCATTGGCATTGGTAAAAGCGAGGCATTCTTTTTGTTGTGCGAGTGCAAATGGAATCGCTTCAAAATCTGGCTTCAGATCATGAATATCCGCCATACTCAATGGCGAGTAATGAAACGATTGACTCAGCTGGGCCAGAAAAACTTCTTGCTCTAACGGGACAAGCTCTTCTAAGACTTCGATGGCACGACGATTTTGCTTAGCAGCTTGCTGTGCCGCCTGCAAAATCTTATCCGCATCTAATTGTTGCGCACTGTTGTTAGCTTCACTCTGCATTACTGAATACTCCCTGCCAATTCAAAAATCGGCATATACAATAGCAGAACGACCAAACCAATCACCAGGCCGATGACCAACATTAAAATGGGCTCAAATAGTTTCGTAAACCAGTCAATCCAGCGTGATAGCGCTTCATCATAAAAGCTAGCAATGCGTGCCATCATGTCATCAATATTACCGCCGCGCTCCCCTACTCTTAGCATTCTCAAACCCACTGGTGTGGTTAACCCAGCTTGTTCAAGTGCAGCAGAAATCATTTTGCCTTCGGCAATATCCTGCTCAGCGGATTGCATTTGTGCCTGCAGCGCATCATCTAGCAAACCTCTAGCAGATTGTATTGCTGGTAATATTGATGTGCCGCCTTTTAATAACATACCTAAAGTACGGTAGAAACGCGCATATTGATACATTTTTAGTCTTTCGCCAAAGGCGGGCACTTTCCATACGATTCGCATGAGCGCCCTTTTGAAAACAGGTTGTGTAAACGCATAAACCAACAGCAATATGGCAACGACAGCACCGATCAATATCACTTGTCCATTGTTAGCGAGCAACTGCCCCCAAGACATTAAAACACGAGAAAGCCAGGGCAAGTCATTGGTAGCACCTTCATAAATCGTGCTGAATTTAGGCACCACAAAGCCAAGTAAAAACAAGATCACCAAACCACCAACCATAATCAAAATAACGGGATAAATTGACGCACTAATGATTTTTTTCTTTAGCTCATCGATTTGATTGTCATAGGCAACATAACGTGTGAGCGCTTCAGAGAGATCGCCTGACTTTTCGCTGGCTTTTACAGTGGCAATATACAAGGTTGGAAAAATATTGCTTTGATCAGCCAGCGCGGTGGAAAAAGTCTGGCCTTGATGTAGCGAATTCAATAAGCGATCAATCACGACTTTGACTTCACTTCTGGTTTCTTTTTCAGCAAGTCCTTCAATCGCCTCAACCAGATTCAAACCAGCATCAATAAGCGCCAGCAACTCTTGGGTAAACAAGGATAATGGAAATTTATTACGGCGTGAATTGATAGCGTTATTTTGAATTGGTGTGGCAGACAGAGGCGTCAAGCCACTGGCCTTTGCCTGCGCCATGGCATCTTCTGCATGGTTGGCAGCCAAGTCTAATTTGACGATGTCTCTACCACGTACACCTTTTACTTGAAATTGCATCTTTTATAGTGGCTAGACAATTACCAACTAGTGACGTCTTGAGACTCTTTCTCTCCACCTGTTTGACCATCTTTACCCAAGCTAAACAGGTCATAGTCACCATTTTCACCAGGTGAGCGATAATTGTACGCTTTATCCCATGGGTCATTTGGAACTGATTTCTTAAGGTATGGGCCTTCCCATTTGCTCACATCCGCTGGTTGTGTGTTCAATGCGGCAAGACCTTGCTCGGTAGATGGGTAACTACCTGTGTCAATACGATATTGATCCAGTGCCTTACCCAGCGCATTGATTTGTGCACGTGCTGTTTTGGTTTCAGACTTACCAATCTGTTCAAAATAGCGTGGCCCAACATAACCTGCCAGCAAGCCGATAATCACCATGACGACTAGCAATTCAAGTAAGGTAAAGCCTTTATTTAAGCGCGAGTGGGTAACATTTAGTTTTACATTATTATTCATTGAGTGAGGCTCTTAATTTTATACAAAAAATTATTATAGATTCTAAAAGCAAATTATGACAATTAAATTGCAAAGTGCTATTCAGGTAAGTGTGGAAATATAGAGTGATTTATACTAGCTACTCATCTGATTGTAAGCGTACCATCATTGCTACACTGTGTAGTAACTTTTAAAAAACATTCACATCATGCACTTTGCAATAGCAGGCGCCGGGTTCACTGGCGCGGTACTAGCCCAACAGCTTGCACAAGCTGGGCACACCATCACCGTGTTCGAATCACGCGACCACATTGCGGGCAACTGCTACACCGAGCGTGATGCTGAAACGGGGATCATGCTACATCGCTATGGCCCACACATATTTCATACTGACAGTGAAATTGTCTGGGAATATATCAATCGATTTTGCACCATGATGCCTTATGTGAACCGTGTCAAAACAACGAGTCAAGGCAGGGTGTTTTCTTTACCGATCAACTTACACACGATCAATCAGTTTTTTAATACAACACTCAACCCCAAAGAAGCCAAAGCATTCATTCAAGCGCAAGCGGATACTAGCAT
>CAZCBF010000152.1:0-4114 GCA_964496895.1 uncultured Methylophilaceae bacterium
CGCCTTGTAAGGGCGACGCTCTACCAACTGAGCTAAGCACCCATACCGCACAACGAGCTGCGCATATTACCCTTATTTTTAGAAATTTCCAAGTACTTATTCGTATTTTTTTGTGCATGCTTACCTTTCGCTACTGCGACTAATGATCAGTAGCCGAGCATAGGATATAAATCACCTTTTCTGACTTCTTGTTGTGCAGAGGTGATAATACCTTGTGACTGCCAATCTAATAAAATAGGGCGGGCAGTTTTAGTGATCTGCGCAGCATTCATATCGGGCTTTAAATCTGGATGGTACAGTAGTTTTAACAATAAATAATCTAGGCCAGTGAGCAGATCATTGGGTGTTTTGTCATTAAAAATACTGGGGTAAACGCGTTCTGAATCATTGGGTAGGCCCATGACCTGCGTAAGCTCCTCGACAATACAGGTCACAAGCTTACGATGCCTGATCGCTCGATCTATCGGTATCACGACTACACCACCCACTATTTGATTTTGGCGATCAAGTTGCATTCGCCCCATGCAGACAGTAGTTTGCATTTTTTGCTGTGTCGCTTCATCAAATTGTGGCAGATAACTGGACTGCCAAAGATTATCAGTCGTTAAGATAATCTTGAGGTTAGCCTCTTCTTCAGCGGTATAGATTGGGTGATTAGTAATAGAACGCAGATGTAACAAATGCTTGATGACCAAATGCTGATAACGTTGAGCATCTGGATACTCATAAACCATTTTGATCTTAATGGGCTGTTGCCATTTTTTAAGGTTTGTTTGCTGCGCATGAAATTCGTTTTTAAGAGTAACTTCTAAAAAGGCTTGTAAGAGATAGTCTAGTTGCTGCCAATGCAAACGTGCCAAACTGTTGCATGGCAATAGCAATGCCCCAATAAGTAGCGTGTTTTGGATAATGCCTCTAAATGGCAAAATGATATCTCCCATGGTTCTTTTGAAATACATAGTTCATTAAAATCAGACACTTATATACATAACTATGCTTTTTTTTCATAAAATTTAGCTACATCCTTGATTTATAAGACTATGTGGGCTTGTTGGCCTAAAGCTTGCTTGAATATTATTGTTATTTCCGCATAAACCGATCTCCAAAGGAGTGCATATGACCCTGTACCAAGTCATCGACGAAGATAACCGATCTATGTTTGAAAGCCAAGATCAAGAACAAGCAACGCAAGAAGCAGAGTTGCTGTCCTTAATCTATGAAGAGCATGAGTTTAGTATTGCTGAGATGTCATTAGATTAGCAAACAATCTAATAAGTTATCTTAACTAACGATTGCCTAGATGACAATTTCTTAGCAGTAATTGTCATCTGGTGGTTTGAAACGATGGTGTAAGCTATCCATCACCGACTTCTGTTAAACTGATATTAACTGTGGTGCCACTACTACAGTTAAACAACTATTGGCTAAACATATGCAATTATTTGACATCACAATACCACCACTTGTACACGCCTTAAATAACCTATCAAAAAACCTAGCCAAAGGCGAAGCCTATGCGAATAATAAAAAATTTGCGCCTGAGGTATTAATTCAGTCTCGTTTAATTGCCGACATGTACCCGTTAGTTAATCAGGTACAAATCGCCACAGATATGAGCAAAGCTGCCGCAGCTAGATTAGCTAAGATTGATATCCCGCAATATGAAGACAATGAACAAACGTTTGCCGATTGTCAGGCTAGAATAGAAAAAACAATAGCTTTTTTAAACACTATCAACCCTGAGCAACTTGAAGATGCCGAATCGCACGATATTCATCTCAAAATTAAAGAACGTATTGATGTACATTTTAATGGACTGGAATACGTTTTAAAGTGGGTCATGCCCAATGTGTACTTTCATTGCACAACGGCTTATAACATCCTACGTAAAAATGGTGTGGAGCTCTCCAAGCGCGACTTTTTACACCTCAAGGATTAAGCCCCTATGCAGCGCTGCCCCTGTAATAGTGGCACACCCTATCAGCGCTGTTGCCAGCCCTTTCATTTGGGTCTGCAAAGCGCGCCAAGTGCAGAAAGACTCATGCGCTCGCGTTATTGTGCGTATGCTTTAAAACTACCTGATTACATCAACAAAACTTGGCACCCGGCCACACGCCAAGAGTCTTTGACGGACACAAGCTTTGATGGCATTGAATGGCTTGGTTTAACCATCCATGAGGTACTAGAACAAGGCCCATCAAACACTACCGTTCGCTTTACCGCTTTGTTTAAACAAAATAATGATGCAACAACCATGCAAATGACTGAAACCAGCCTATTTGAATTAGTCGATGATCAGTGGTTATACATTGATGGTACATTTGATTAAACCAGTACTTATTTAAGCGTTTGTATCTGTTGTGTTATTTTTTCACCGGCTTGAACATCTAGCGCTGCAATAGGCACTTGTAAAGATTCCAGCTTATGCAAGTCATGCTCTGCATAAGCAATGCGCGATAAAGCCAACATCACATCTAAGTCGCGTGTATTCAGGCTGTATGCTTTTTCAAAACTCACTTTTGCTGCAGTATTTTCATGCATACCTTCTTGCGCTAGCCCTAAAAAATATAAAGCATCAATAGACTTCGGCTCTGCACTCATCCACTTACTGGCGATAGCTTTTAAAGCTAACCATTGTTTATTTTGATAAGGCACCACCACTTGCATAAAGAATGGTCTTTTTTCTACCGGCAAGGCCCAAAAAGGCGTCTCTTGCGACTCTAGTGAAAGTATATCCTCAGAAGCCATCAATTCTTTGATCCACTCTACAGGCAGGCTATAAAAATAACTATTTTGTCTACCAGGACTTTTAAAGGTTGTGATACCGATCAAGTTATAGTCCAAATCAAATAAAGCACCGCCACTCGAACCAAGCGTAAATGAAGTATTGGTACGAATAATACTGCTGCTTTCAAATGGGTAGAGTGCTTTTATGGTGCCATATGAAGGCTGTGGTACGTTTGCACCTGCTGGAAAGCTGAGGGTAAACACTTTTTCTTCAAGGTTGAGTGTCTCACTGTCTCGTAGCGGGATTGGCTTGAACGGCAATGGATCAAATTTAAGCAAACAAAGGTCCCGCCGCCAATTAGCCTTAATCGCTTTTGGCGGATAAGCATTGCGAAACTTAGCAATGTTCACACCCTTGGCATTAGCCAGTACATGACAATTCGTCGCGACATACTCTTTACTCACCACGACACCTGATCCACTACCAGTCACATTATTGGGCAAATCAGTTGAAACCATGACAATGGAATGGCCTATTGGAATAATTTCTGCAAAACTTGGGTATGCTAGCGCATTGTGTGCACCCAAGCTAACCAAGCAAGCGACTAACGCACACGACAGGCGTTTATATGATCTGGTCACCACTGATACTCCCTATTTGAAAGCATACAAAGCTTAATCGTATGCAAGGCTTTTAAGTATTGTTATGACATTAGTCACATAAAGAATAAAAACGTTTCAACAACGATGCTAATCTAATTTTGCAGTAACGATCACTTCACGTGAAGTGAGCAAAATCTCACGCATTAAACACAACAAGGCTAAGATGAGCGATCCCATACAACTAATAAAGCTCCATAAAACCATTTGCGCTAACTGCCAGCCCGTTTCTACTGCGATAAATAAGGTGACAATAGAAATACACACACTAAATGCGGCCAAAGTCGCTAACCCGATTGCTAATCGCAACCACCTGATTCTCTGTACGATGAGCCCTAATTCTACTTTGATTTTTTCACGAGAATCTTCACTGTCTCGCTCTTGCACTAACCTTGCTCGATCTACAGAGCGTGCCAACCTGCCAACCATTACCGCCAGTAGCGAGCCAACACCGGTGAGTAAAAATACAGGCGCCACTGCATCACGGATTGCGGTTGATAACACTTGTATATCTAACATTGCTGGTCTAACCCTTTCCCAAAATCATTAAGCGCCTTTACCATGTCATACTACAGCCTGACATACCTTGACGAATTTTTCTACTCACTAGCTGTCTATTAGACTATTGAGTCTCTCTGACTATAAGCAATATTTAATCCAATCACATGCAAAAACCACTCGCGCTCTACTGGCTACGTCAGGACTTACGGCTCACAGACAACCCTGC
>CAZCBF010000153.1:0-4109 GCA_964496895.1 uncultured Methylophilaceae bacterium
TATTTTTTTCATATTTGTTGATTTACTTGCATCAATTGGATGTTGAGTTTGGCGAATTCTTCTTAAAATTAATATATTAAGATTAGAAAGTCTTTTGTTTGTTTGTTTGTTAGAAGTATGCGTTGTGGAAATGCCTGTCATGATTTAATCCATTTGTTTGGGTGAGTGGGATTTAATTATGTATATCGTCATATTCAAAGCAAAATTAACTAACGTCGCTAGCGACGATCCTCTATATTCCGAGGTGGCTAATAAAATGCGCACCTTAGCTATAGAAAAATATGGCTGTTTAGACTTTACAGCATGCACTGAAGGCAATGAAGAGATTGCTTTGTCTTATTGGTCTGATGAGCTACAAATAAAAAACTGGAAGCTAGATCCCGAGCACATGGCTGCGCAGGAGAAAGGACGCTCAACGTGGTATGAATCTTACTCTGTAGAGGTTGTTGAAGTTTTACGCGAGTATAAGCATCCGGTTTTTTAATAACATGGATGAATTGCTCAAGTTTAGTGATAAGGAATGAAAGCTGATCAAGTAAAATTTATTGTGGCAATATTTTTTAGTCTTTTACTGCGTCATTGCTTTAAGTTTGGGTTTGAATAATCTTATTTGAAGAAGCAAGTTAAGAAAGAACTAGGGTGAAGAGTAATATGTAGATTTAAGTGCCATGGTTTAGATGTTTTATTAAATCTCGCGAGAACCTGATGTTTTAATATTTTTAGAGAGCTTTTCTTTTGCAAAAAATTACGGTAGTCTTATTTTAATTAGTTGATTTTTTTGCATGGATTGTATCAGTTGTTTTAAGCGGTATTGAATATATAAATATAAGATTGAAATATAACAATAAGTAAAAAGCAAATCGTTTGCGAGGGATGCATGATTATTTTACGTATTATTCTGGGGGGGGTAGTTCTTTGTCTTCTAGCTTCTTGTGGAGGAGGTAGTAGTAGTCAAGACCCTATCCCCGATAATACAGCTTTAGCCTCTCAAGTTATTCAAGTTGCTGAAGGTGGCACAGTCAACGTTGTGTCACCATCAAGTTATGCGGGTACTTCAATAACTATTCCCGCCAACACACTCACTTCAGATATTGAAATTAGCTTACGTGTTAACGATGATGCTAGTGCTATTCAAGTAGGTTTTGTTAGTGACATCATTACCATTAACCCCGGTGGTATCCAGCTTAATCCTCCCGCTAGAGTAACCTTAATTTATGATGAGCTGCAATTACCATCAGGATTTGATGAATCCAACTTATTAATTGCCCAAATTATTGGTACGGGCTCTTTGCAAGCGCTAAATAATATTCAAGTAGATACTCAGGCTAATATAGTTAGCGGTGATACGAATTCATTGTCGGATTTTGTAATTGTTTTACCAACTGCACCGGGGCTTCCTCAGCCTCCTGTTGCGAATGCTGGTGTTGATCAAACAGTGCAGTTAGGCGCTATCGTTGATTTGGATGGCAGTAGCTCATCCGATATTAATGGAGATATTGTTGAATATATATGGGAGATCACAAGCTTTCCTCCAAATAGTCAGGCACAGTTAAATGAAGTAGCGGTAGTTAACCCATCATTTACGGCAGATATCTCTGGGTCTTATGAGATATCGCTCGTCGTGTTTGATGGTACTTCGAATAGCACACCTGATACGATTATTGTTTCAACAATCAATAGTGCTCCTCTTGCCAACGCTGGGCAAAACCAAACAGTGTTAGTCGGTAATGTAGCACAACTCGATGGTAGCCAATCATCCGATGTGGATGGTGATATCTTAAGTTATGATTGGCAAATTGTTTCCCAACCTGCAACAAGTTCAGCCCAGCTAAGTAGCACATCTATCGTTAATCCAACACTGGTAATTGATGTCCCTGGGATTTATGAAATAGAGCTTATCGTTGATGATGGCTTTGCTAATAGCGACCCGGTAGTTGTAACTATTTCCAGTGGCAATACAGCGCCAGTGGCTAACGCAGGCTCAAACCAGTCGACGAGTTTATTTTCTGATATTCAATTAAATGGTAGTGCATCTTCCGATGTAGATGGTGATACTTTAACGTATTCATGGTCTGTTATTTCTGCACCGCCTAATAGTAGTGCGACATTATCTGATACTACCGCGGTCACGCCAACGCTAACACTTGATCAGCTCGGTGAATTTGTAGTACAGCTCGTCGTCAATGATGGCCAGGAGAATAGTCAGCCAAGTACTGTCACCATAACATCTGCTGGAAATTTAGTGCCCAGCGCAAATGCGGGTCAAGATCGGCTAGCAACACAAGGCGATACTGTGTTTTTAGATGGATCGCAATCCGCAGACCCTGAAAATAATCCCCTCAGTTTTCGATGGTCATTACTGCAATTGCCTACGGGTAGCAATACAGCCTTATTAAATGCTAATAGTATTTCAGCATCTTTTACACTCGATGTAACGGGCACCTATATTATTCAATTAATTGTTAACGACGGG
The DNA here is from genome assembly GCA_964496895.1 of uncultured Methylophilaceae bacterium. Classification (GTDB taxonomy): domain Bacteria; phylum Pseudomonadota; class Gammaproteobacteria; order Burkholderiales; family Methylophilaceae; genus Methylotenera. Next base: position 2,474 of record CAZCBF010000153.1, read on the forward strand.
CAGCAAGATAGCGCTCCTGATACGGTGACCATATCTACGGAAAATCTTCGACCAGTGGCAAATGCGGGTAGCGATTTATCGGCACTAGTAGGTGAGCTCGTTAATCTTGATGGCAGCCAATCGATTGATTCTAATGGCGATACCTTGTCTTATGCTTGGTCTTTATTAACCCAGCCCTTTGGCAGTAATGTTCAGCTTGATGATAATACTAGTGTTAGTCCATTGCTCGTGCCCGAGGCGCAAGGCTTATATGTTACTCAGTTAATAGTTAATGATGGTAGCTTAAATAGTGAACCAGACACGGCTGTGATTACCGCATCACCAGCGGATAGTGATGATGATGGTGTTAGTAATGAAGCAGAAGCGAGCTTGGGTACTGACCCAAATAATGAAGATTCCGATGGTGATGGCCGTAATGATGGCCAAGAAATAGCTGATGGGACTAACCCGCTTGTTGTCGATAGCGATGGTGATGGCTTGTCAGATGGGCAAGAAGCAACACAAGGCACTAATCCTTTAAGTATTGATTCCGATGGTGATGGTGTGAGTGATGCTGATGAAATTGCCGCGGGATCCAACCCTAACGATAATGCTAGTCGTCCATTAAGTGCTGGTGACTTACTCACTAAAATTATTAGTTCACCTGCCAATGGTGAAACCGAAGTTGCCATAACCCGCGAGACCATTATCAATTTTAGTCGTCCCTTGGCTTCCACAACAGTCATTGATGATAATAATTTGTTCGCCGAATTTGGTGGCAATCGCTTAGCTAGCCGTATACAAATAAGTGCAGATCGAACAAAAGCCACTTTATTTTATAATCAAGCGCTACCGGCGAGTGCGCGAGTGCGGGTGACACTAATTGCCGATAATTTGTTTGATGAAAATGGCGATGCAGTAGATGTTAATAACAATGGTGTTGCAGGTGGTACTGCATTGATTGATTTCGATACACTCGATATTGCTACCGTTTTAGGTACTGAAGTCGTCGGCCGAGTATTTGCCTCAGAATTAATTCCCGGCAGTAGTGGTCAATCCATGAATGTGCCCTTAGAAGGCGTGACTATTTCTGTGGATGGCCAAGAAAGTATCAATGCAATCACTGATCAATTCGGTAATTTTCGTTTGGAAAATGCACCTGCGGGTAAATTCTTTGTTCATATTGATGGGCGCACAGCCAGCATTAATGTTCCCGTGGGTGCTTATTATCCTTTTGTGGGTAAGTCTTGGGAATCATTGGCCGGTGAAGAATTTAATGTTGGCGATGTTTATCTTCCATTAGTTCAAGATGGCACTTTGCAAGAAGTTAGCGAAACTGAAGATACCGAAATTACTTTTGCTCCTACTGTGCTCGATGATTTCCCAGAGTTTGAAGGTGTAAGCATTACCGTCCCTGCGGGTAGTTTATTTGCCGATAGCGGCACTATTGGCGGCTCAGTCGGAATTGCGCCAGTAGACCCAGAGCGTTTACCGGGAGAGCTTCCAGATGAATTAGATTTTGCACTGGTGATTACCGTGCAAACTGACGGCGCCACTAACTTTGATGAGCCCGCGCCCATTTGCTTCCCTAATGCACCTGACCCCAATACCAGCCTTGTACTCGCACCGGGTGATAAAACGGGTTTGTGGAGTTTTA
>CAZCBF010000154.1:0-4107 GCA_964496895.1 uncultured Methylophilaceae bacterium
GACTTTAATAAGGTGCATTTGAGCCCCGTTGAAATGCAACATTTGGGTGTGCAAACGATGGCTGCAAAAAGTGAATCTGTAGAGGTCATAAAAAGTTATGGGGCACAAGTGATTGTGCCCTTGGGCCAGCTCACACAGATGCTAGCGCCAGTTGCAGGCAAGTTAATTGTGCCGAACCCTAGATTGTTTAAAGCCGGGGTAAAAGTGAAGCCCAAACTACAGCTTTATCAAATTCAGCCGATGCTCACGGCAGATGCGCAGACTAGCTTGCAAAACGCACTTACTGATGCAAAAGGAGTGGTTACGACTGCACAAACGCAGTTAGATGCAGCCAAAGTCAGATTAGATCGTGCGCAGCAACTACTTAAAAACTTAGTGGGTAGTCAAAAAAATGTTGATGATGCCACAGCGCAATATGAGGTTGCACAAACAAATTTAGATGCGGCTCAATTAAGACATCAAACATTAATGCAATCGGCGCAACAAGGCGCTAATCAGTCTATTACCGTGACCTTGCCGCAAGGTGGCGAAATCAGCAATCTATTTGCTATGCCTAATCAGCTAGTTGCCGCAGGCAGCCCAATTGTTGAGATCGCGCAACTCGAAACGTTGTGGGTGAAAGTACCTATACCGTTAAGTGATATGGAACAAATTGACTCGCAAGCACCAGCCATTTTGCAAGCCATGTCAGTGCATTCAAACAGCCGTATCACAGCGCTGCCAGTGGATGCGCCACCATCAGCTGATCCACTAACCGGTGCGACTTATCGCTACTATGCTTTTGAAAACAAAGATAGAAGCTACAACCCAGCGCAACGCGTATTAGTCAGCTTGAGTACACACCAAACTGGCGATGCTGCACTTACCGTCCCTTGGTCTGCTGTGGTATTTGATATTTATGGCGGCAGTTGGGTCTATGTACAAAAAAATGAGGGCGTCTTTGCACGACAGCGTGTGTTTGTCGATCGGGTGATCAACGACCAAGCCGTGTTAAGTCAAGGCCCAGCGGCGGGTGCATTGGTTGTCTCACAAGGTGCTTTGGAGTTACTAGGCGTTGAAACTGGCGTTTCGCACTAAAGGGAGTTATTCAAGATGTTAAGAACATTGATCCAAACTGCCATGAATGCAAGGTTGCTGGTACTGGCGTTATCGCTTGCCTTGCTATTCTTTGGTATTAATGCGGCTAAAAAAGCCCCAATGGATGTCTTCCCAGAATTTGCACCGATCAAAGTTGAGATTCAAACAGAAGCACCTGGGTTAAGTACAGAAGCGGTAGAGCAGCTCATTAGTATTCCGCTGGAGCAGGCATTAAACGGCACACCGCAGCTGAAAACGTTGCGATCTAAATCTGTGTTGGGATTATCATCCGTCGTTTTGTTATTTGAAGAAGGCACCGATTTATTCAAGGCGCGGCAATATGTGCAAGAGCGCTTGTCCTTAGCTGCGAGCAAATTACCCGCCATTGCAAAACCACCTGTGATGTTGCCACCGTTGTCATCGCTCTCAAGGCTATTAAAAATTGGCGTGGCATCGGACGCACTCTCAAAAATTGATTTGAGCAGTTTAGTGATGTGGACGGTGCGACCTAACTTAATGTCAGTCCCTGGTGTGGCGAATGTTGCTGTGTGGGGCCAGCGCGATAAACAATTACAAATTCAAATTGACCCTGACCAATTACGTGCGGTGGGTATTACGCTGCAACAAGTCATGCTGGCAGCAGGGCAGGCGGTTAGTATCGAGTCTGGTGGGTTTGTCGATTCACCCAATCAACGCATTGCCTTGCGCTATGCCGATGCCAGTATCAATCCAAAAGATCTAGCACAAACAGTAGTTTCCTTTAAAAATAATACGCCGATCTATTTGGGTGATGTTGCGCATGTAGTGATTGGCGCACCACCCGTCATCGGTGATGCGGTTGTGAATAATGGCGATGGTTTATTGCTGATTGTTGAAAAGCACCCAGCTGCTAATACCATTGCCGTGACAGAAGCAGTAGAGGCAGCACTTGCCACGCTTACGCCTGCATTAAGTGATGTCACTGTCGATGCAGAGATTTTTAGGCCGGCAACGTTTATTACACGTGCGATTGATAATCTCAGCCATGCTTTGTTGCTAGGGGCAGCCTTGGTCGCCGTCATATTGATCGTGTTTTTGCGTAACACACGCGCTGCTTTGATTAGCCTGTGTGCCATTCCATTATCGCTGGTTTCTGCGGTCTTGATGCTAACCATATTCAACGTCAGCCTGAATACCATGGTGATTGCAGGCTTGGTGATCGCACTTGGTGAAGTCGTTGATGATGCGATTATTGATGTAGAGAACATTTTACGTAGGCTTAAACAAAATCAATTATTAAGTCAGCCACGAGCAAAAATGGCGGTGATTATTGATGCATCTTTAGAAGTGCGCAGTGCAGTGGTGTATGCCACTTTCATCGTGATGGCAGTCTTTACGCCTGTTTTATGGCTCACTGGCATCGCTGGTGCGTTTTTTAAGCCATTAGCGTTGGCATATTTGCTCGCCATTTTTGCTTCTCTATTAGTTGCATTGATTATCACGCCAGTGCTGTGTTATTTCTTGTTTGACCAAGTGGCAGAAGATGAAGAATGGCCATTGGTGACAAAGTTACGTGAGGGCTATGCCCGTTTGGTTTCAAGGTTGTTGGTTAAGCCTGCGCGGGCCATCATGGCAACAGCTGCACTATTATTCATCACCATATTGAGCAGTTTTTCACTGGGCGCTGAATTTCTACCTGCGTTTAAAGAGACCGACTTTCTCATGCATTTTTTAGAGCGTCCAGGTGCATCCATTGAACAAATGAAAAAGGTCAGCCTACGCGCAGCCAATGATTTATTGGCGATTCCAGGTGTCAATCATTTTGGGGCACATATTGGTCGTGCAGAGGTTGCAGATGAAGTGGTTGGCCCAAACTTCACTGAGCTATGGGTCAGTGTTGATACCGATGCCGATTATGACCAGACCTTAGCAGCAATACAGCAGACCATGGACGGCTATGCGGGTTTGTATACTGATGTGCAAACTTATCTCAAAGAACGCAGCAAAGAAGTCTTATCAGGCACCAGCGCAAGTATCGTTGTGCGGCTATATGGTGCAGATTTAAATGTCTTGCGTGAACAAGCGCAGCAATTACAACAATCGATACAACCCATCGAAGGTGTTGCCGATCTAAAAGTAGAACAGCAAGTGTTAGTGCCGCAAATTGAAGTGCGATTAAAGCCAAAAGCCGCGCAACGCTATGGGGTGACTGCAGCCGATATTAAAACAGTGACCAGTACCGTACTTAAAGGCACGAAGGTTGGGCAAGTGTATCAAGCGCAGCAGGCTGTGGATATTGTAGTGATTGGTCAAGCGCATACCAAAACGGATATTGCAGCGATTCAAGCCTTACCGATTCAAACTGCTAGCGGTCTGCAATTACGTATTAAAGACGTTGCCGATGTTTATATGCAAGGCATGCCCAATGTGATTAAACGTGAAGCAGCATCAAGGCGAATCGACATTGTTGCCAATGCCAAAGGTAGGGACTTAGCCGCAGTGGCTCGAAATGTTGAGGCAACAGTATTGGCGCACAACTTTCCAACAGGGTATTACCCTGAGTTTTTAGGTGAATATACCGCACAAAAACAAGCCACTCATACGATCTTACTGTGGTCGCTCGTTGTCTTGCTGGTCATCGCATTGATCGTCTACCTTGATTTTCAATCCTATCGCTTAACTGTGATCTTTTTAGCCTCGCTACCGTTTGCACTCGTCGGCAGTGTACTGGCTATCATACTCTCTGGCGGTGTATTGTCTTTGGGCTCTATCGTCGGCTTGATCGCAGTGATTGGGATTGCCGCGAGAAACGGTATCTTACTACTCAGTCATTATGATCACTTGATCAAGCAAGAGAAGATGCAGCATGACATAGGGTTAGTGTTAAAAGGTGCGCAAGAAAGATTAATCCCGATACTTATGACGGCACTTGCAACGACATTTGCTTTGCTACCAATCATTTTCAAAGGGCCGATTTCAGGTTATGAAATAGAGTATCCACTAGCTGTAGTAGTGGTTGGTGGTTTGATCAGTTCAACTTTACTGAACTTG
>CAZCBF010000155.1:0-4097 GCA_964496895.1 uncultured Methylophilaceae bacterium
AACAAGTCGCTCGCATGGGTGAAAAAAGCTTTGAGCAAGCAGCAGGTTTCTTGCGAATTGCCAACGACTCGGAAAATCCATTAGATGCATCGGGTGTTCACCCAGAGGCGTATGCAGTGGTTGAATCAATCGCTAGTCAGAATCAATGTGATATCGCATCGCTAATTGGCAATAGCTCATTACTGAAAAGTTTGAACGCAAACGACTACACAACCGAAAAGTTTGGTTTGCCGACAGTGGTCGATATCATCGCTGAGCTAGATAAGCCGGGTCGTGACCCTCGTCCAGAGTTTAAAACAGCCTCGTTAAAAGACGGTGTTGAAACGCTCAAAGACCTAAAGAAAGAAATGATCTTAGAAGGCACGGTAACTAACGTGACGAACTTTGGTGCCTTTGTTGATATTGGTGTTCATCAGGATGGTTTGGTGCATATTTCATGTTTGGCTGACAAGTTTGTTGATGACCCACACAAAGTCGTCAAAGCAGGTCAAATTGTGAAAGTGAAGGTGCAAGAAGTTGACGTTGAGCGTAAGCGTATTGCCTTAACCATGCGCCTTCAGGATAAGGCTTCTGCACAAGGGGCGAGAAGCGGTGAAGTAAATAAAGCAAAACCAAGAAATACTTCGTCGAGAAATCATTCGTCAAATAATCGTTCTTCACAAGGTAAGCCTTCGAATCAAGCAAATGCCTTTGCAGCAAAATTACAAAACGCATTGAAGAAATAGTCTGTTAAACTAATTTGAATAATTGCCTTATAGAGAATAATTAATAGCGATAAGAGATCGATAAAAATGACTCAATTACTAACTGACCCAATTTTTTATTTGGTCGCCATTCCAGCGGTTTTGATCTACGGTATTTCTAAAGGTGGCTTTGGTGCGGTATTCGGTGTGGTAGCTGTACCGTTAATGTCGATCGTGATTTCCCCTCTCTGGGCAACGGCGATTTTATTGCCGCTATTAATGTGCATGGACATTTTAGTCCTCAAGAAATTCTGGGGAAAATTTGATAAACGTGCAATATGGTTGTTAGTGCCGAGTGCTGCTTTAGGTGTGGTCATAGGTTACATTAGCGCAGGCAGCTTCAATGAAGACAATGCAAGGTTATTAGTCGGCGTCATTGCGATTCTATTTGGTGTTCGTCATTTCATCACTGCCAAGGCAGTCGCGAGTAATGGTAAGGCGGATACTGCGAAAGGTTTGTTTTGGGGAACCATTGCGGGCTTCACAAGTTTTCACGTTCACTCTGGAGGCCCGCCAGTTGCAGCGTATTTATTACCAAAAAAACTCCCACCATTGTTATATACAGGCACAACAGGCGTATTTTTTGGAATCGTCAACTGGATTAAACTACCCGCATTTTTTGCATCAGGACAGTTATCTCAATCAAGCTTATTAGTCTCATTGGTGCTACTTCCATTTGTCCCGATTGGTGTAAAGCTCGGTTACTACTTTGCAAAGAGAATAGACATAAAAGCCTATTACTCAATCATTAGTTACGCACTCATTCTCATGGGCATCTATCTGATTTACGTGGCGCTAACTTAAATACGTCACTTAGGCAGATCAGCTACTGTTATTCTTTTTTCCCTTTGAGCGTCTTAATTTGCGCTTCGAGCTGCTCTAGTTGCTGACGAGTACCTTGCAATGTTTGCATTAACTCAGTGTGAATATCTGGATTTTGCAGTTTTGCTAATTGCGCCTGTTTAGCTTCATCCAAGTTGTTGATCACCACAGCCATGAATAGATTGATCACAATGAATGTGCCAAACACCACGAAGCTGACAAAGTAAAAGCCATAGTACGGCGATAACTCCATTGCTTTGTACATCACGTCTGTCCAGTCTTCTAAGGTCACCACGCGAAACAGGGTTAAGATCGCGTAGCTTAGGTCGCGCCAATGCAATGGATCATGTTCGTGGAATAAGTGATAGCCCGCCACGCCATAAATAAAGAAAATGATGCTCATCAAAATAATGACATTCATCATCGATGGAATCGAGCGTAAAAGTGTTTCAACAATTAAGCGCAGCTCAGGAAGAGCTGCGACTAAGCGCAGCACACGGAATAAACGCAATAATCGGCCGATTAAGGCGAATTGCCCAGCAAAAGGAATCAGTGATAATACAATTAAGGTGAAATCGAATACATTCCACGCATCTTTAAAATAGTCCTGAGGGCGAGGCCATGCGGCAATGAGCTTGATGACAGCTTCTGTAATAAATATCCATAAAATGACTTCATGGAGCAAACTAAACCAATGTTCTAGTGATGGGTGTTCCCCCATAAATTGAGGAAAGGCTTCTATACCAATAAGAACTGCCGTGAACATAATGACAGACAAAATACTGTAGCGGAAGAAGCGGGATTCCGAGAATGTTTGAATCGTAGCGTGCATGGTACTATTTATGTAATTGGTTTGAATTAACGGGTCTAAATGTATTAGCTCGAATGAAGTGGTTTAACAGTATATATCACAACTATATGACTATATAATTATGCCCCTAAATATGGGCATTACTATGCTAAATTTCAATGACTAAATTGACAAAATCATCTGATATAAACCGTGCTTTTTGTGTTGCGCCAATGCTGGACTGCACAGATCGTCATGCGCGGTATTTGATGAGGCTAATCTCTCAGCACGCTGTCATGTATACCGAAATGGTCACAACAGGTGCATTGATTTTTGGCGACAAACCACGCTTTCTCGATTTTAGTAAAGAAGAACATCCTATCGCCTTACAGCTTGGTGGCAGTGACCCTGCTGCGATGGCGCAATGCGCTGAGCTCGCGCAAGAGTGGAATTACGATGAGGTAAACATCAACGTTGGTTGCCCTAGTGATAGAGTTCAATCAGGCGCATTCGGTGCGTGTTTAATGAACACGCCAGAATTGGTTGCCGATAATGTGAAGGCAATGTCCGCAGTGACGGATATTCCAGTCACCGTTAAAACCCGCATCGGTATAGATGACCAAGAGCCTCGCGACTCATTGTGGAAGATCACAGATTTGATTGCTGAGGCTGGTTGTAAAACGGTGTTAGTCCATGCAAGAAAAGCTTGGCTAAAAGGCTTGAGCCCAAAAGAAAATCGCGATGTTCCTCCACTAGACTATGAATTGGTTTATCAGTTGAAAGAAGCGTTTCCAGAACTGGAAATTATTATCAACGGCGGTATTAAAACTATACAAGAGTGCCGAAATCATATGCAGCAATTAGATGGTGTGATGGTCGGCCGCGAGGCGTATTCAAATCCGTATATGATGGCTGAAGTTGATGCTGCCTTGTACGCAGATGAGGCAGAGCGACTGAGTCGTTCAGAAGTACTGTCACACTACATTGAATACTGTCAAACTCAGTTAGATAAAGGTGTTCGCCTGAATCATTTAACGCGTCATGTCATTGGTTTGTTTCATGGTGAACCAAACTCACGTGCTTGGCGTCAACATATCAGCCAAAACGCCCATTTACCGGGTGCGGGGATTGAGGTGTTAGAAGATGCATTTACTAAACAACAAGAAAAAAGTGAAGGCTGGCAAGAAAAGGTCTCGTAAGGTGTATTTGTAGTAAAACTATAAACATGACAATTTTGCAGGATTTAGCAATTGACCCATGTATTTATTGTTAAAGTCACTACATTAAGATCAAGATATTTCTATAGGAGCCTGAAGAAATGCGTTTATTGCGTTTAATACTTGGATTATTTATTACTTTGCTCGTTTTACTGGTAGTAGCCGCTTTGGTATTGCCGAAAATGTTTAATCCGAACGATTATCGAGAGCAAATCACTCAACTAGTTAAGGATAAAACAAGTAGAGATATCACGATTGATGGTGACTTAGAGTTGTCCGTTTTTCCATGGCTAGGGGTCAGCACAGGCCGTTTAACCGTTTCACAACCTAACCACCTTAGTGCGGACTTTGGTGGTGGCAATATGCTGGAGGTTGATGCGAGTAAGTTGAGGCTGAAAATATTACCTCTAATTAAAAGCATTCGCAGCGACGTCAAAGATATTCAAGTTGATACTATCGTTTTGAGTAAACCATTTGTTGAACTGATCACGACAAAAAGGGGTGTCAGTAGTTTAGATGGTTTGA
>CAZCBF010000156.1:0-4067 GCA_964496895.1 uncultured Methylophilaceae bacterium
CAAAAGCTAGTTTAAGAATAGTGATTACTTGATTTAGGTCAATCACTTATCAAGCGTATGAAACCAATGAAAACCTTCATTAGCGCTTTATGCGACATTCTGACGGAGCATAAAAAAAGTGTTTTGATGTAGGTCAAAAGAGTAGGCTTGTTTAGGTCAGATAGCTCAGAAAACTATTTTGAAAAGTGCGAGCTTAGCAGTATCAATAAAGGCGCAAGGAGAGCGCTTGCGCCTAAGTCATGCTAAAAAATCACATTTTTATCCTGTTTTAGTGCATTTTTCCGTGGTCTATGGCCCAAATGGGCCATATCGGTGCTTGTAACGAATTGTTAATATCAGATGGCAATTTAAAGTAGATAAAAAGTTACAAAAATAACGGGAGACCTATCATGATTAACGCGTTTCAACGTAAACGTTCTCAATCAGGTATGTTTACTTCAGTATCATTAGGGGTAAAAATATTTGGATTAGCAACGCTCTTTTCGTTCTCGAGTGTGATGGCAGAAGAAATCATTCCACCGCAATCGCTCAGCTCGGTGAACATTCCTGAACCATCAAATTTATACGAATTTATCAAGGATAAACCAGCTGCTGTTGCACTTGGTAAAGCATTATTCTGGGATCGTCGTGTGGGTAGTGATGGTAAAACAGCTTGTGCCAGTTGTCACTTTCATGCAGGCGCAGACAACAGAATTATTAACCAGTTTGGCCCTGCGCATGATCGCAATGGCTATCATCAAAAAAGTCCAAATCTAAAGGCGACGGCCAATGACTTTCCATTAACGCTATTTAATGATTCGCTAAAGAATGACTCAGACAGCGATGGTTATTTAGTCAGAGATGTTAGAGATGTGTTCAGTTCGCAAGGAGTGTTTAACGGCCTCTTTATCTCAACCGCTGCTAATGTAAAAGTTGATGAATTTGATCATGATCTAGACATTGATTTCAATGATAACGGTGTAGGTACGCGTAAAGTAGAGCCAAGAAACACGCCAACCATGATTAATGCCGTGTTTAATCTGCGTAATTTTTGGGATGGCCGTGCGCAAACTATTTTTAATGGGGTCAACCCATTTGGTAAGCGTGATTTAACCGCAAGAGTATACAAAAATAAAAATGGCGTACCTGTTCCAACCAAAGTTTCATTAAATGATGCTAGTTTGGCTTCTCAGGCATCTGGACCTCCACTAAGTGCATTTGAGATGAGTGCCGCTGGTCGCAGCTTTCCAGACCTTGGCAAAAAAGTGTTACCAATGCGGGCACTAGCAGGACAAACGGTTGCGCTGGATGACAGTGTGCTTGGATCGATGGCAAAAGCCAATGGTAATGGCCTGACTAAAACCTATCGCAAAATGGTCAAAGACGCTTTTAAAAATAAATGGTGGAAAGCCACAGCGCCAGTGAGTATTAATGGCAATATTTACTCTCACATGGAAGCTAATTACAGCTTACTGTTTTCATTAGCGATTCAAATGTATGAGTCAACCCTTGTCTCAGGGGAGTCCGCCTATGATAAATGGTATGACGGCGATGACACTGCAATGACTGACCAACAGGTGTTTGGTTTGCAATTGTTTATGGACAAAGGTAAATGTGCAAGCTGTCATGGAGGCCCAGCATTCAGTAATGCAAGTAACTCCGCGATTTTCCGTGATGATACGTTTGGTAAAACAGAGCGCCTGTCACGCATGATCATGGGCGACAATGAAGAAGCTGTTTATGATGAAGGCTTTTACAATATCGGTGTTACACGTACAGAAGATGATATCGGTGTTGGTGGTTTGGATCCTTTTGGCAACGCTTTATCGTTTGCACGTAATGCGGCTAAAGGCTCAGCGCACTTCTTCTTCCAAGAAGAAGACTTTCCTAATGTTGATGTGTCGCCATCAGAGCGCATTGCAGTAGAGGGCTCTTTCAAAGTGCCTACCCTGCGTAATATCGCGTTAACAGCCCCATATTTCCATAATGGTGGTGTGGCAACGCTGCGCGGTGTGGTTGAGTTTTACAACCGTGGTGGTAATTTCCCACACAACAACCGTGACAATCTTGATTCGGATATTCAAAAACTCGATTTATCAGAAACAGAGATTGATGCGTTAGTTGCCTTTATGGGGGCGTTAACTGATTCAAGGGTGCGCGATCATGCAGGTCCATTTGATCATCCGTCTTTGGTGGTTACCAATGGTCATAAAAAGGCTAATGGTGGCGTTAAAGATGATCCTGCTACCGGTGTGGGTATTGATAAACACATCAAAATACCTGCAGTTGGTCAGTCGGGTTATGGTCCAAACAATCCGATTCAAGACTTTTTAGGCATCGATCAGCTATCAGGATCAAATTAGTCTTAATTAATAAAAATAAGCTGGGCTGCTTTTGGTAGTCCAGTTTTTTTTGAATAAAATAAAGAGATTGTTGCATTCAAAAAGCCTGATAGTCCATGGTGCACATAAAGTATCAACCTGCACTCTTTTGAAAGAAATTGCATCATTTTATTGTTTTTTTTGGTCATTTTAGCCCAAACGGGCCATCAAACCGCACCAAATTGGCCCATTAGGGCTATTTAGCGGTCTGTTACAAAATGTTAATTTCTCTATAACAAAAAAACATATACGGAGAAACCTGATGAAACGTAAGGCTTCATTGAATCACACATTTAGAACTGTTTGGAGTGACACGCAGCAGGCATTTGTTGTCACGGCTGAAAACGTTAAAACAAAAGGCAAGAAAAGCGCTAGCAAACAGTCTGTCAATTTATCAGCAAGCGTTTTAACTGCAGTGAGTCTTACCATTTCAGGTGTGGCGTTTGCAGACCCTAGTGGCGGCAATGTAACGAGTGGTGCAGCTACCATTAATCAAGCTGGTACTACCACAACAATTCAGCAGACAACGCAAAACGTTAACATCGACTGGAATAGTTTTAATATTGATTCTAACGAAACGGTTGAATTCGATCAGCCAAACGCTAGCTCATTAGCGGTTAACAATATATTGGACACCAACGGCTCCAGCATCATGGGTAATTTAAACGCCAACGGCCAAGTATGGTTGATTAACCCAAATGGTGTGTTTTTTGGTTCAAGTGCAAAAGTCGATGTTGGGTCTATTTTAGCTTCAACACTTAAGCCAAAAAATGGTACGACTACCAATGGTAATCAAGTATTTAAAAATAACGCTGCGAATCCGCTAGCTAGTGTTGAAAATGAAGGTAACATCAAAGCGAAAAACGGTGGTTATGTTGCATTGATTGGTGAGACTGTTGTTAACACAGGCAAGATTACCGCAAAAAATGGTGCTATTGCATTAGGTGCAGGTACTAAGGTAACGGTTAAATTTGCGAATAATGCTTTAATTGGTCTTAATGTTAATAAAAACACAATATCAGCGTTAGCAGAAAACGGTGGCATTATTAAAGCCAATGGCGGCATGGTGTTGATGAGTGCAGGCGCAAAAGATAGCATGATTGCTAGTGTTGTAAACAACGAAGGTAAGATCCAGGCAACTAAAGTTCAGAATAAAGACGGCAAGATTATATTATCTGGTGGCGATGTTAACTTAAAGAGTGGCACTGAAATTAAAGGTACTAATATTGAAGTCGCTACTAAAAAATTCACTAATGATCAAGGCTCAAACGCCTTAAATGCAACAGATGGCGGTCGCTGGTTGGTTTGGTCAGAAGACCCTAGCAATGACACTAGGGATGGCTTGGGTTATGACTTTAAACAATATAATGCCACTTATGGTTCAACAGCAGTGGCACAAGCGTCAGGCAATGGCTTCTTGTACACACTGGCACCAACAATCTTAGCTGAATTAACAGGCCAAGTAACTAAAGTATACGATGGTAATACTGATGCGGCACTAACTGCAGCAAATTACACTGTTTCAGGTGCAATTGATGGCGATTCAGTTGAAATTAACAATCCAAGCGCTGGCCAATACACTTCAAATGGTACAGGTAATGCAGTTAAAAACGTTGGTGAAGATAAAACGGTTGTAGTAAACGGTGTAGCGATTACTGCTCAAACGAATAATGGCGCTACTGTGTATGGTTATACCTTGAGTAGTAC
>CAZCBF010000157.1:0-4053 GCA_964496895.1 uncultured Methylophilaceae bacterium
ACAGGCGTATCAGACCCTGTTGATTATCGAGCTGGATAAAATACTCAAGCAGATTAAAACCATCGTCTCACAAGTGACACGCGGACTGGAGATGATGACCTTGATGATTTTGGCCTGTGGGATTTTGGTGATGTTTGCAGCGGTGAGTTTGTCGATGCGCGAACGTTTGACGGAAAGCGCCGTGTTGCGCACGCTAGGTAGCCCATCCAAACAAATTCTTGGTATTCAGTTGATTGAATTTGCCATGTTGGGGTTGATTTCTGGTTTGCTAGCAGTCATCGGCGCTGAGCTTGCCGTGGCCTTATTGCAGCATTATGTGTTTTCACTCACGCCTAGTTTGCACCCTTGGTTGTGGTTGCTTGGGCCAGTTGGCGGCATGTTGCTAGTGGGTGGTCTTGGTGTTTGGTATGCGCGTCAGGCAGTCGTGTTGCCGCCATTAGTGGTGTTGCGGCAGATTTGAGGGGCAGATTTTGTTTGTCCCTTTTTTGCTGTTCCTTAAGGTTTAAAAGTTAATTTGTTGGACTTTGTAGCCTTTTTGCTGCAATAACGCGGGTAAGGCTTTTTCGCCAAATAAATGTAATGTGCCGACAGCGGCAAACACTTTTTGTTTTTGTTTGTGAAGCTGGTCAATTTTATCTGCCATGCCAATATTTCTATCGTCCAAAAGACGTTTCATGTATTTTTTATCGAGTTCAGTTTCCATGCAATCGCACCATTGCTCATAATCCTTAAAGGCTGCTGAGTCAGATGCTAGCCAAGTTTGATACATGCGCTGGATAATGGCTTTACTCTTGCCTGATTTGATTTGAGAAAGGCTTTTCTCCACAAACTTTATCGTCTCAGCTTGTGAGTCCATGCTTAGAATGTTGACTTGGTTTTCTGGTGTTTCGAGTGAAATGACCTTTTTGCCAGTTTGATGGGCAAAACCTGCGATAAAGCCATCGATAGCATACTGGCTAAAAACCCCATCATAAGCGGCTTCTGATGTGGTGATGGTGATCAATTGCAACTCTGGTATTAGCCCTTTTAGTTGAGGGTAGGCAAGGCAAACTTCTTCAGCAGCTGCTTTGATTTGGTTTTTAAGCTTTTGGGGAATCGGATGGCTTTTGGCTTGCGCGAAACTTTGGGTGATGCGTTTGACCATGTTTGGGTCAAGCATGTCAATCTCAAGTGCGACAGTATCCGATTGGTTGAGGGCACTGATGATTTTAGGACCCAAAAACATATTGTTGAATTTCGCGAGGTGAATGGTGCCGAATAAGTATGAGTCGATACCATCTTTGCTAATGCGCCATAAGAAACCATGATTCTGGGCATTTTGCATGGCTTGCGTTGCCATTTCTTGATCTGGGACAACAGGTTTGGGTGGACAGCTTTTGGCTGTTGCGAGCGTTTGAAAGCTTATCAAAAATAGCCATAGCAACAGGTGAAGGATAGCAGCGTTAACTTTCATTCGGGACTCCTTGCGTATTAAAAAAGCAAACCTTTAACTAGGTATAACGCTTTGTGAATGGCTTACGATTCAATCCACTTAATCGAGCAGCCAATGCTTTGAATTTGTTCGGCCGGCCCTGCTTGTATTTCGGCCACTTGTGTCATCGCATGGAATAAATCGCGCGTACTGCTTTCTGCCGTTTCTTTGCGGCTTTCGTCAAAGCGGCCGCGATATTGCAATCCAAAGTCTTTATTGAAACCAAAAAAGTCTGGGGTGCAGACGGCATCATACGTTTTTGCAATGGATTGGTCTGCGTCTAGTAGATAAGGAAATGGAAAGCCTAACGTTTCCGCAATAAACTTCATATTCTCAGGGCTGTCTTCAGGATAATCAGTTGGATCATTAGACATGATTGCAACGGTATTGATGCCCATTTTTTTTAGTGCGCGCGTATCGGCAATCAGGCGCGGTAAGATGGATTTAACATAAGGGCAGTGATTGCAGATAAACATGACGAGCAAACCCTTTTCACCCATGCTGCCTTTTAAATCGACCATACTGCCATCGATATTGGGTAGGTTAAAGTCTGGTGCTTGCCAGCCAAAATCACAAACGGGTGGGCTAATACTTGCCATGATTTTCTCCTAATAATGATTTAATATGCGATTATCATACACACAATTAGCTTGATCATATATGCGGGTGGCATGACTGGTATTGTTAAATAATGAGAAAAAATAGATTTTATATTGAAACAGGCCTTGCGCAGGTAGATGAGGTTCAGTTATCGGATCGGGCGGCACAGCATGCAGCGCGCGTATTGCGACTGAAGGTCGGTGATCAGGTCACTTTGTTCAATGGTGATGGCTTTGACTATGATTGTGAATTGATCAGTGTGCACAAAAGCACAGTGATGGTTAAAGTCTTGCGCAGCGAAATGACTGAGAATGAATCACCATTGGATATTGTGTTGCTCCAAGGCATTTCCAGTGGCGATCGTATGGACTATACGATTCAAAAAGCCGTCGAGTTGGGGGTGAAGCGCATTCAGCCCATCGATACTGCGCGAAGTGTGGTGAAGCTCAATGCCTCGCGGGTTGAAAGGCGCGTGCTGCATTGGCAAGGTGTTGCTATTTCAGCGAGTGAGCAGTCTGGCCGAGTGGTTGTGCCCGTCGTTGAAAAGCCTATGAGCTTAGCAAACTGGTTGGCACATGATGATCAGGCATCCGTATGTCGCTTATTGCTTAATCCTGAAGGTGCAGTGCGATTAGCAGGGCTTAAAAATCCTAAATTACCCATACAATTATTAGTCGGTGCAGAGGGTGGTTTGACGTCAGCAGAAATTGAATTGGCGACTTCGCGTGGTTTTGAGTCAGTATTGTTGGGCCCAAGAATACTTAGGACAGAAACAGCGGCATTGGCCGCGGTGAGTGCGCTATTGGCAATATGGGGTGATTTTTGATTGGCTAGCCGTTCAAGACTGATTTATTTCGATTACTTCAGAGCATTTGCTATCTTGTCCATCGTCTTGGGGCATTGTTACAACGCTTGGCACCGCGACTCCCCGTGGGCATCTACCTTTGTGAACCTGGTTTCAGGTAACACCGCTTTGTTTGTGTTTATCTCGGGCTTCTTTTTTCATCACGTTTATTTTACGCGCTTTGATTACAAGCGGTTTCTCACCAATAAAACCATCAATGTATTCGTGCCGTATCTGTTGTTATCTCTATTGTTTATGGCAGTTTATTATTTGCGGACAGGTGAGATTTTTATGGGAAGTGTGTTGCAAGAATTCTTCGGCCCGCAACTGAGCCAACCCAGCCTAGTGGTCATGAACGTATTGACTGGCAGAACCCTTTGGGCCTATTGGTATGTACCTTTTGTGATGTTGGTGTTTTTGCTATCACCGGTGTTTATGCCTTTTATCGGACTTAATGTAAAAACACAATTATGGCTAACGGCATTGCTATTTATCTTCTCTCTCCTAGTACACCGTCCTGCAATGGAGATTAATCCGTTTCATAGCCTAGTGTATTACCTGCCGTATTATCTGCTGGGCATTGTCTATAGTGTTTATCGTGAGCCGATCAATGCTTATTTGCATGGGCGTGCAATAGGCTTGTTATTAATCACAGTGCTGGTGGCGCTGATGATGTATGGCTTAGGGCAGACCGACAATATGGGCAAACGCGACCTCTTGCAATGGAATGGGGTGGATTTAATGGTCTTCCAAAAGCTGACACTGATTCCGTTTATGTTGGCCTTTACGCTTTGGTTGCAGCGCTATGAGTTGCCGTTTTTAAAGATCATTGCCGATATGAGCTTTGCGTTTTATTTCTTGCACCAGTGGGTGTTGTATTGGATGCGCGAGTCGGGCTTGCTGGATTTTGAGCATGGCATCTTTGGCGTGTTCAAGATAGTTATCTTTGTGCTGATCTGTTGTTATTTCTTGTCTTTATTGATCAAAAAAATCCTGAATAAAAAATCCCGTTACCTGATTGGTTGGTAGATTTTTATTGATTTTGGCATTTTCATGATGCTTAATATGTAAATATTACATATAATGTAGATATGATTGGTATTAATATTAGAAATTTGCGTAAATCGCAAAAAATGAC
>CAZCBF010000158.1:0-4047 GCA_964496895.1 uncultured Methylophilaceae bacterium
ATCGAAACGTGATGAAGAGAATATAGATAAGGCGAAAAAAACGCATAGGAAGCTTTTAAGACGTAGTGCCTTCGTGATTGAGGCGAAGTGTTAGTTGTTGTAGTTTTATTTCCAACCGAGCGGTGTCAGCCTTAAGTGTATCAACCCGATCGTTAAATTGATTCAGCTGAGTAGGCTTCGCAATCAACATGGCTTCTTCAGTCAGGTATTCAGTCATCATTTCGCCAATATTATTCACCGTTTCTTTGGCGGTATTTAGCACCTGCTGACTGCTAGAAGCTAATTGTTCGCTTGCTACATCGCCCACAACATGGCTCAGGTCATCTGTGATGTCCCAACGTAGGTGTGTGAGTACTTTAGCCAAGCTGGCGGCCAAAGCGGTATCACCACTAAGCTTAACTTGTGACTGTGCTTCAGTATCGTTGGCGGCTAATCTCAGTAACGTAGAAGGTGTTATGGTTAAGGTTGCATCAGGCGCGGCTGTTTCCCCTGCGATGGTAAACCGTCCGTTTTCTAAGATCACCCAGTGCGCACGCACGAGCTTGGCATCGATGGCGATAGATTTACCAGCATGTGCTTGCAGCATGGCCTGTGACCAAGTGTTTTGGCTTTGAATATGTTGCAAAAAAGCTGCGAGGCCAAGTTTGAGCATCGTTAAACTTTATAACCCTTATGTAATGCCACAACCCCTGCGGTAAGGTTGTAATAATCAACCTTACTCAGCCCGGCATCTGTCATCATTTGTTTGAGTGTTTCTTGGTCAGGGTGCATACGAATAGACTCGGCTAGGTATTGATAGCTTTCACTGTCATTGGCAATGAGCTTTCCCATCATCGGTAATAGTTTAAATGAATACAAATCATAGGCTTTTTCTAAAGGCGACCAAACTTTAGAAAACTCCAGTACCAATAAACGTCCACCTGGTTTCAACACACGCTGCATTTCTTGCAGTGCAACGTCTTTATGCGTCATGTTTCTCAAGCCAAAGGCAACAATCACACAATCAAAATAACCTTCAGCAAAGGGTAGCTTTTCAGCATCGCACTGCACCGCTGGTGCGGCAATGCCTTCATCCAGCAAGCGATCGCGCCCTACACCTAGCATAGAGGCATTAATATCTGTCAGCACGACTTCCCCAGTAGGGCCAACTTTATTGGCAAAGCGTTTGGATAAATCACCGCTACCACCAGCAATATCCAATACTTTGTCGCCAGCTTTAACACCGCTGGTTTCAACAGTGAAATGTTTCCAGACGCGGTGCATGCCAGCTGACATCGCATCGTTCATCACATCATATTTTTGTGCGACAGAGTGAAAGACCTCGCCAACTTTTTTGGCTTTTTCAGATTCGTCTACGGTTTTAAAACCAAAGTGAGTACTGTCTTTTTTATCCATGTTTCTATTACTTTCCAATCGGGTCTAGGCGTTGTATGCCAGCGGCATCTAATTGGCTAAGGTAATCCATCCATAACGCTTCATATCGACTAGCCAAATCGTATAAATATTCCCACGAATAAAGGCCAGTATCATGTCCATCCGAAAACACCAGTTTGATTGCATAGTTGCCAACAGGTTCGATCGCAACAATATTAACGTCTTCTTTGCCTGTTTGTAATACCGCTTGATCTGGTGTGTGGCCTCTAACCTCTGCGGAGGGCGAATATACCCTTAAAAACTCGCAAGACAACATACATTCCGTCTCATTATCAAAGACAACTTCTAACAAGCGAGAAGCCTGGTGTAAGCGTATATTGATTGGTTGTGGCGATGGAGATTGTTGTGACATGACTGACTTGCAAAAGGTTAAATAATAACAGAATGCCGCTTGGCTTGGCACAAGTACATCCACAGCAAATATTTGCTATTATGGAGTTAGTTTAAGTAGTATGCCTAAAACACTATTTTATTTGAAGATTTTTACATTAAATCTAAGAATAAAATGCGTATAATGGCGAGTAATGATAGATAAAGGTTAAGCATGAAGGTAAATAATAAATTTGCTCAGCAATTTACCGCCTACTCCGACTGGAGAAAAAACGTAATACAAAGCATTAACGAATACAGAGATTGGCTCTATGAAGAGTCACTCGCTGAGCCCCAGCTCGACCAGCGTATTCAACACCTTACAAGCCGCTTGAATGAAGATAAACTCAATGTGGCTTTCGTTGCTGAGTTTTCACGTGGTAAATCAGAGCTGATCAACGCGATATTTTTTGCTTCTTATGGTCGTCGTTTATTACCATCTAGTGCCGGCCGCACAACCATGTGTCCGACTGAGCTCATGTATGAGCCTGCCAAGTCAAACGCGATTCAGTTGCTACCGATTGAAACACGCCTAACCGAACTATCTACTACCGAATATAAGCGCTACCAAGATGAATGGAAATCGATTCCATTTGATGTTGACTCTGTAGAGAGTATGGTCAATGCCTTTGATGCTGTTTGCCATACCAAAGTCGTTAGTTTAGACGTTGCTGAAAAATTGGGTTTGTTTGACCGAGATAGTGCAGACGATGCGCTGAATATTATCGGCGATAACGAGATTGAAATCCCTAGCTGGCGCTATGCCATGATTAATTTCCCTCATCCTTTATTGGAAGAGGGTTTGGTGATTTTAGATACACCAGGGCTTAATGCCATCGGTGCTGAACCAGAGCTTACCCTTAATATGTTGCCAAATGCGCATGCATTGTTGTTTATTCTGGCAGCGGATACTGGCGTGACCAAATCAGAGATTGAAGTCTGGCGCCAGCACATTAGTGGAGATCGTTGGAATCAAAAAGGTCGTCTGGCTGTTTTAAACAAAATTGATGGCCTGTGGGATGAGCTCAAAAATGAGCAAGACATCGCCAACGAAATCGATAAACAGGTAACCACTAGTGCAGACTTGCTCGGATTAGATAAAGCACAAATCTTACCGATCTCGGCTCAAAAAGGCTTGATTGCTAAGGTCAATAATGAATCTGAACTGCTTGATCGTAGCCGTCTTTTAGAGCTCGAAAAAACCTTATCGGATGAGTTGATTCCAGCCAAAAAAGAAATCGTGCGTGACAATGCCCAAGATGAGATCGGCAGTATCATGGCGCATGTACAAAACATCCTTGATGCACGTCATAACGGTTTAGTCGATCAAATCGCAGAGTTAACCAGTTTGCATGGTAAAAATGATGATGTGATTGAGCACATGATGAACAAAGTTAAGGTGGATAAGGTTAACTTTGAAAAAGGCTTAAAACGCTATCAAGCTTTGCGCCGTGTCTATACGCAGCAAACCAATCAGTTATTAGATATGCTGGGTATGGAGTCTGTTAAAACACACGTCAATGACACGCGTAAGCGCATGATGGATGCGACATTTACCGCCACGCTACGTAAAGCCATGGATGGCTTCTTTGAGGAGCTAAAAGATCGCTTAAGTGCGGCAGATGGTCAGATTGATGAAATCAAAAAAATGATGGATGTCATGTATGACAAGTTTGCCAAAGAGCATGGGCTACGTAAAACTGTACCTACTGCATTCTCAATTTTGCGCTACCAAAAAGAGCTCACCAAGCTGGAGCGCGCCTACAAAGAACAATTCAATACCGCAATCAATTTGATTGCCAACGAAAAAATGACATTGACTGCTAAGTTTTTTGAGACATTAGCAACGCGTGTAGTTAATGTATTTGAAGTGTTTAATCGGGATTTGGATAACTGGCTCAAATCAGTCATCACGCCAATGGAATCGCAGGTGCGAGAGCATCAGGTGCAATTAAAGCGTCGTTTGGATAGCATCAAGCGTATCTACCAAGCAACCGATACGCTAGAAGACCGTATTGCCGAGCTCAATACGGTCAAAACAGGTTTGGACACGCAGCTAGAAGGTTTAAACGGTATGCGTTTTACCATTAACAGCGTGCTTGCGGTTGATACGTATGCGGATGCGCCTACACCAGCAGCGGCTAATGGAGCAACGCAAACCGTTGAGGCGGCTGATACGGGAGAGGCACAGTTTGTAGATTTGTCCCAAGCAGATGATGGGCTTCAAAATGAAGCTGTTGTTTT
>CAZCBF010000159.1:0-4027 GCA_964496895.1 uncultured Methylophilaceae bacterium
ATCGCTAGGGCTACGCCAATTCGTATAGTCCATTCGGGCTATTGAGTCAATAAGTAAATGCTGTGTTATTGAATTCTTAACAATTTGTAACATGGCTGCGAATTGTTGGTATAGGGCTATAGATGGAAGCACGGCGAGCCAAAAAAGTAGTTATCAGTGTAGTAACAAACAAAACGATCAAATATATAATTTGAAGGAGCAAGATATGTTGAAAAGTATTCTTGGGGGCAGTTTGTTTTTTATTAGTTTGTCAGCTAATGCAGTGGTTTATAATTTTGAGCAAGTCAACAACAATCAAAACAACACAAGTGTAGGTGATCAAATTCAAGTCGATATCACCGAGTCACTTTCATTTGGCGACGTGCAGTTTTCTTTTACTAACCCCGTAGGGGTAGGGGACCCATCTTCAATTATTGGTGTGTTTGTTGACACTGGTAGTATTTTATCTTTGACGCCTGATGAAGCAGGGCTTGTCGATGGCTTTACTCAAGTCAATGGGCCTAATTTTACGCCAGTGAATAGTGTGCAATCTCAAACGGGCATTGGCTCGCTAATTTCGATTGAAACCATTAATCAAGGCGGTGGTAACTTGACTAATGGTATTGATGCATCAGGAGAAAGCGTCAATGTATTTGCAAATTACATCGGGCAGACATCATTTAGCGATGTCATCAGTCAAGTGAATGCAGGCACATTAGGTGTCGGCTTGACAGTAAATGTGGGTAACCAAGGTGGAAGTGACGAATATAGAATAAGCGTCAGTGCAGTACCTGAGCCCGAAACCTATGCGATGTTTTTGGCTGGATTAGGTTTGTTAGCAGCTCACAAAAGAAAAAAACATTGAGTTAAGCTGAATTTAACGTTGAGTGTTTAAAGCACTGCTCAGTGAGTAGTGCTTTTTTAATGGGTAATTGTTTTCCATTGGAATACCTAGAGAAAACCTTTTCAATTTTTTGGTATCATAATAGATTAGGTTTGATTTACATCAACTAACGCGAATGATTTTTTAATACGATTGAAGGAACACAATGAAATTAATTTCGATACTGTTAGCAGCATCTTTAAGCCTGACATTGAGTGCTTGTCAAGCAGAAACTTCCTCAACGACAACTAAGGATACCGCAGTCATGAGTGAACGAGTTACAGAGTTTCAAAAAATTGATACCCAAGTGGGCGAGGGTCGTGAGGCAGAAGCTGGCTTAACGGTGATTGTGCATTACACGGGTTGGTTGTTTGACCCGAATGCAGAAGATAAAAAAGGCCAAAAGTTTGATAGCAGCGTAGACCGTGGCCAACCGTTTGAGTTTGCGCTGGGGCAAGGCATGGTCATACAGGGATGGGATCAAGGTTTTGCAGGCATGAAAATTGGCGGTAAACGTACGCTAATGATTCCATCTGAGATGGGTTATGGTGCACGTGGTGCAGGCGGTGTGATTCCACCCAATGCAGATTTAATATTTGATGTTGAGTTGTTAGATTTAAAATAAACCAACAAAACCGATAACATAGGGCCTTATGCATTGCATGAGGCCTTTGTTGTCTGAGCGGAGAGAAAATGAAAGTAGATGTTAAGTGGGTTGATGGTGTGAGCTTTGTTGGTGAGTCAGAAACAGGTCATGCGGTCGTGTTAGATGGTGCGCCAGAGAATGGTGGCCGCAATATTGGCATGCGTCCAATGGAAATGTTGCTGATTGGTATGGGAGGTTGTACTTCATTTGATGTGGTGACGATTTTGAAAAAAAGCCGTCAAAAAATCAGTGACTGTGTGGCTGAGATTAGCGCAGAACGTAGTGAGGGCATTCCTAAAGTCTTTACAAAAATCCATGTTAATTTTAAGGTCACAGGCCAAGACCTTAATGAAAAGCAAGTGGAGCGTGCTGTGAAACTCTCTGCTGAAAAATACTGCTCCGCTTCTATTATGCTCGGTAAAGCTTGTGAGATTACACATGGTTATGCCATAGAAGAAATGCGTTTTGAGGCGTAGGTATTTGCGCACAAGGTCTGTTTGACTGTCTCTTAAAAAGGTATTTAAGAGAACCTTAATCCAGATGGGATTGGTATTGTAGGAGGGTTGTTAGGTATGAGCACGATTGTCAAGCCAAGCATTATTCACTGCACTAGAAGTGTTAGGGCTTTAGTGATGCTAGGCTTAGTAATTAAGCCAGCTGAGTAAACGATGGTTGCGCTAGGGCAACCTTCGTTCAATCATTTGGCTAGTTATGCATGGGCTGTTTCAGTGACTTGCACTGAAAGTGGTGTCTCGTCTTCTAGGATATCGATTAAGCGATCAATGTGGGGGTGTTTGCCTGGGCAGTTTTCTGCATCAGCGGTATGCTCAGCATAAAGGCTTAGTCCTTCTACAGCAGCATCCAAAGAGATCTCACCGTACATATTAAATAGGTGGTAATAGACCTTCACAGAGCCAGCACTGCCTGGTTTGTTGACCAGCACACCGGCAGGACTGCCATCGGGGTGAAACAGTTCTAGTTTTTCAATATGTGAAGCATCATCAAGTGTTGGCAAAATATCACGAAACTTATCCATCTTTATCTACCTTTTACTTACATTCCTATAAACAAAACGCTTTTGTGGTCATTGCTATGATTCATACAATAGTCACATCTTCGTAAGCCACTTCTAAGTAAAGCAGCTCTGATCGTTACACTATTTGACCTCTCGAGCATCGTTATTTGGCTTTCCAAATAAGACACTGGTTTCTCGGTTAAGGCGTAGTGCATGTATCTATACTGACATATTGCATTGGCTTTACTTATTACAAATAAACCCTAAAAATGCTGTTTATTTGACAGTGTTTTGAGTGCAATGTTTTAAATTTGAACAGATCGATTTTGATACCAATATCTAGCCATTATTTACTGCTTTTATCGGCTTTTTTATTCGAGTTTTAGGTGAGGTTGCATAAAAAAACCGCGCACTAAGCACGGTTTTTTTTATCAGACTTTGGTTTACTCTGTGGTTTTCTTAGCTTTTTTAATCGCTTTTTGGACGACAGTTTTACCCATTGGTTTACCTTTTAAGTAGTTTAGGGTTTCAACGAACTGGATATCATCCTCACTCGTTAATTTCACAGGACCTTTTGTTTCCGAAAAGCGCTTTTTATGTACTTTTGCGCGACTTTCAGCTTTATCTAGTGTTGGTTTTTTGGGTTTGGTTTTAGCTGCATCTTTTGGGTTGCTTAAATGACCCGACAAATCTTTCTCATGAATGCGGTGTGATTGATCACTACCATCTTCTACCAAAAAGTCTGGCTCAATACCTTTTGCTTGAATAGAGCGCCCATTAGGGGTGAAATACCTTGCTGTTGTTAACTTGATCGCAGCGCCATTATTCATTGGCATAATGGTTTGTACCGAACCTTTACCAAAGCTCTTTACACCAAAAATCTTAGCGCGCTTGTGATCTTGTAGTGCGCCCGCTACGATTTCAGAGGCAGATGCTGAGCCTGCGTTAATGATCACAGCCATCGGTACTGTTTTCATAAAAGTAGGTAGACTATTCATATAATCACCTTGGCGACCGCCTTTGGCGTAGTTGGTTGGGTCTACGGTTAAACGCATTTTTGAATCAGGCGCACGCCCCTCGGTATACACAACTAAAGCATCTTTGGGTAAAAATGCTGCTGATACGCCGACGGCACTATTAAGTAAGCCACCAGGATCATTACGCAAGTCAAGCACAAAGCCCTTAAATGGCGTGTTGTGATTTTCTTCGTATAGTTTACGAATCGCTTTTGCCAGATCTGGCCCTGTATGTTCTTGAAACTGAGTAATACGCACATAAGCATAATCAGGCTCAATCAATTTAGATTTAACGCTTTTACTCTTGATCGTGTCACGCGTAATCGTAAAGGGTAGTGGGGACTTGTTTCCTTCGCGAAGCACAGTGAGATTGATTGTGGTGCCAGGTTTACCGCGCATAATTTTAACTGCCTCTGTGAGTGTCATCCCTTTCACAAAAGTATCATTGAGTTTGCTGATTAAGTCACCAGCTTTTAATCCTGCTTTAT
>CAZCBF010000160.1:0-4002 GCA_964496895.1 uncultured Methylophilaceae bacterium
ACATTGATGGCTGTACTCAATACGGCACGTGCAGTACTCAAAGACACCGAAACCCAAAAGCAAGTGCATGTGATCAAAGAAGAACTCAATAAGTTGAGCCAGGATTTTGGTCGGTTTGACACCCGGATGAAGAAGTTGGCGGATCATATTCGACAAGCCAATCAGGATGCGCAGGAAGTCCATACTTCCAGTCAAAAAATTAGCCGCCGTTTTGCACAGATTGAAAGAGTAGAGCTATCCAAAGAGCAAATTGACTTGCTCGAAGGCATGGAAGAAGAAGAGTAAAATGAAAATTCAAGTGTTATATTTCGCTAGATTAAAAGAGTCGTTAAAATACTCGACAGAAGACATAGACCTGAGTGACTATCTGGCGGAGAAAAACCGTTCCACGATGACGGTCTTGCAACTCAAAGCCATGCTCGCTGAGCGAGGTGAGTCATGGTCTAAACTGTTGATGGGGCCGATGACTGTGCGCGCAGCGATTAATCACGAGCTGGTGCATGATCAGGCTGAAATTAAAGATGGTGATGAAGTTGGCTTTTTTCCGCCGATGACAGGTGGTTAGCTTTGATTAGAATTGTTGTGCAAACGGATGATTTTGATCTGGGTGAAGAGCTGACATTGATGCGTAGCCAACGACAAGATATTGGCGCGATTGTTAATTTTGTGGGATACGTGCGTGACCACAATGAGGGTGATGTGATCAATACGCTTACATTGGAACATTATCCTGAAATGACCGAAAAGTCATTACAAGGCATTGTTAATAAGGCGCAACAACGCTGGTCTTTGCAAGCAATAACGATTATTCATCGCGTTGGCGAGCTGCAGCCTGCAGATCAGATTGTTATGGTGGCAGCTGCTAGCCAGCATCGCGCAGCAGCATTTGAGGCTTGTTCCTTCGTCATGGATTATCTCAAGACCGACGCACCTTTTTGGAAAAAAGAGCAGACCGCAGATGGCGAGCGCTGGGTAGAATCTCGCCAAAGTGATACGCTTGCTAAAGCGCAATGGGATCAACCTTAAAGAATGATAGGCATCGTGCGATGACAGAACAGCTTTCTACTTCACAGTCTTCTATACAAAAAAACAGTTTGTCTGCGGTAAATCCTTTATCAGTTGCGCAGTTAGGGCTGCTAGAAGGTATTTCGTTTGATTTCGAATTGGCTGGTGATGCAAACCAGCCAGCCAGCGAGAGCACTGAAAGCATCGCTTGGCGATTTCAAGCACAAGCCAAACAAGCACTGTCATTGGGGCTGCGGCTTTCAGAGACACATGTTTTAGCCTTGAGCGATGATGTGACGCAATGTGCTCAAATGTGTGGTGATTTGATCCAGCAGTATCTAGAGTCGCAACAAGCAGAGCTTGAAGATATTGTGGCTGCGGAAGGGTTTTCACCCAAAACACCAATTAAGCTAATGCGTTTACCCGCGGGTTTAGCCAACGATTGTTGTCAGGCGATTGAACAATGGTTGCGAGGCTTGCAATTACAGCTAATGCGCATGCTAAACAGTAAAGTGGGCGCCAAAGAAATCTCTGCTTTACAGGCGAGTTTTTCAGAAGGGCTGACGAAGCTTAATTTAGAGTTTGTAGTTGAGAAAGAGGCGCAAGCGTTGGCAGATCACTTTGTGCTGATTGCTAACGATTTCGATCAATACCTTGATCAATGGGCACCCAGTGGGCAGGCCGAAGGCGACCCAATGCTAGAGCTGATTTTAAGCGAGAGCTTCATTGGGCGTTATCGTATCAATGTTTTGGTATGTCATGAGGTTACAACAAGCGCGCCATATATTATCGATCATGATCCGGGTGTTATTGGGGTGCTGGGCGGCTTAGATACCGCGGCTGACCATGGTCAAAGCCCGATGTTTATGCGTTTGCGGGCAGGTAGCCTAATGCGTGCACATGGCGGTGTTTTGCAGCTGAACCTACGAGACTTACTTGCGGATGAGGTGAATGCGACACAATTGGTCGAAAAATTGTATCGATTTTGTCGTAGCGGAACATTACACTTAGAGGATCAAGCAGGTAGTTTTCTACCTAATCAAGCCTTGTCGATAGACTTGTCGGTTAAAGTCGTATTGATCGCTTCACGCAATGACTATTATGATTTGCTTGAAGAAGAAGCAGCCTTGTTGTCACAGTTTTCGATTAGAGCTGAATTTGCTGACGCTATCAAGGCTTCTACGGAGAATTATCAGCACTTGGCTGCTTACATCGCTTTATACGCTAAAGATTTAGGTGACTTTACTTTTGGGCAGTCTGCGATCAAAGCGCTTATGCGTCATATGCATCGGGTTGAAGAAAGTCAAACGCGGTTTAGTAGCCAATTTTCGCTATTGCAAAAAGTGATGCAAGAGAGTGCTCTCTTGTCACAAGATAACCATGTTTCAGCATCAAATGTACAAGCTGCTATTGCGTCCCAACAACAACGCAACAGTTATGTTGCCTTACAGGTTAGAGAGACGATTGTTGATCAAGAATTGATGATTAATGTTTCAGGTGAAGCAGTTGGCCAAGTCAATGGTTTAACCTATATTGAGCTGGCAGAGGCAAGCTTTGGCTCGCCAGTACGCATTACGGCTAATTGTTATCCTGGTCTAAAAGGTGTTGTGACCATAGACCGCGAAGCGACCATGAGTGGGCCTGCCCACGATAAAGGCGTGCTGATTATGCAAAGCTGGTTACAACAGCATTTTGCTAGCCATGCACCACTTAATTTCACAGCCTCACTCGTTTTTGAGCAAGAATATAGCGTGATTGATGGTGATTCGGCCTCATGTGCTGAGTTGTTTGCACTTATGTCTGCATTGACGCAGTTACCGATTAACCAATCCATTGCAGTTACTGGTGGCTTAAATCAGCATGGTGAAGTAATCCCCGTGGGCGGTATTAACGAAAAGATTGAGGGCTATTTTCATGTTTGTCAGGCTATGGGTTTTACCGCAAAGCAAGGCGTGTTGATACCAGAAAAAAATGCAAAACACCTAGTGCTAGAGGATGCAGTTTTGGATGCGGTTGCTGCAGGAGATTTTCATATTGCCACGATGTCGTGTGTTGAAGAGGGGTTGATGTATTTGATGGATACTTTTATGGAAGATGTGAATCATCATGCCGCTAAAAGGTTGGCTTGGTTTAAGGCGATGATAGAAAACAATCAACCGCACACTAAAGTGATGAAAGATGTTTAACCAGTATGGCAAAGAAACAAAAAAGCCAATCAAAAAACCAACAAGCATCGCAGCAGAATACGACAGCTGAAAAATGTCGTATTGATAAGTGGTTATGGGCGGCCCGTTTTTTTAAAACACGCAGTCTTGCCAATGCTGCCATTGAGACGGGTAAGGTTCATGTCGATGAGCAGCGAGTCAAAGCTTCAAAAGAGGTGCAAATAGGGCAGGTGATGCGTGTTCGAAAAGGTGCTATAGAGATTGAGGCCACTGTGACGGGCTTGTCCAATATTAGGCGCGGTGCACCTGAAGCCGCTTTGTTGTATCAGGAAACTGAAGAGAGCGTGCAAAAGCGTGAATCTATTGCGAGCAGTCAATCGGCAGATTTTGCTAGCCGCGATAGAGGGGCTGGGCGACCAACCAAGCGGCAGCAGCGTGAGATTCGAAAGTTCACAGGTCGATAATTCTAAGAATAAACGCATGGTTTTACAGGTGTTTGATCGTTAGAAATGGTTCTCTGACACTAGACTATAGTTTGATGAAATTTTTCTGTAGTCACATTCTGTTAATGACAGGTGAGTACACTGGTATTGAGGTTAGATTAAGGATGTTAAATGGATAATCGTTATGCAATGATTTTATGTGGTGGCTCTGGAACAAGACTTTGGCCACTTTCTCGTCAATTAAAGCCTAAGCAGCTATTAGCGCTAAATGGTGAACAAACACTCTTGCAGCAAACTGCCACGCGTATTTGTCAGCATATTGACCCACAAAATCTAGTAACCATTACCCATGATAGCCACTTGTTTGAAGTGAAAGGTCAATTAGCAGA
>CAZCBF010000161.1:0-3271 GCA_964496895.1 uncultured Methylophilaceae bacterium
GTGCGTACCGGTATTATTGGTACGGTGGATACACCGGGGAATGCCATTGGGATTTGTGCGTTAAATGATATTGTTGCTATTGCTGATAGTGGTGCTGGCGTATCTGTTTTTAATGTATTTAATGGTATGCGCCCAGCTTTAATTGCTCAACTTGATACCCCGGGTAATGCAATAAGTGTTGCTTGTGCTACTGATCTTATTGCCGTTGCAGATGGTAGTGCAGGTTTAGCGATAGTTGATATTAGTGACCCTCCAGCAGCACAAATTATCCATCAATTAAATTTGTCTGGTGCTGTTAACCGAGTTGCCATAGAAGGTAATTTAGCCTACGTTGGATTATCTACGAGAGCTGTCGTTGTCGTTGAGTTGCGGTCGGGTACTGAACTTGCTCGATTCAATCTTTCAGAACCAGTCGATGACATTATGGTTACTGATGGTAAATTATATGTATTGGGTAGGAGCAATTTATTTGTATACGATAATTTTATTGGTGGTTTGAATCAACTAGGAACGATTGCGATTAGTGGCAGAGTGTCACCATTAGAAGTAGGTCGTACCTTGTTTGTTGGAGATGACTTTGCTTATGTCGGATATTTTTCCGGTTATGCCATTGTGGATGTATCAGATTCTACGCAAATGCAAGTTGTTGCTTTACAGCCGACTCGACAAGATGCTGCTCACGATATTGTTGTCAATGGCTCAGGCTTAGCTGCTGTAGTAACTAGTTTTGCTGGTCCAAATACTTTGCGCTTAACAACTTACGATCTTGATAATAATTCAGCCGTCAATAATATTCTTACCTCATTTGATACCCCCGGAAATGCTAGGGCTGTAGATATTTATAATGGCTTAGCTTATGTAGCGGATACCGCTAATGGTTTGCAAGTTATTAATTATCAAGCTTTTGATGCTTTAGGTATTCCTCCAGTAATTAATTTACTTACAAGTGCCAATAATGATGCTGAAATTGAAGCTGGCCAGTTATTTCGTTTACGTGCCGAAGTGGATGATGACGTACAAGTCCGTAATGTAGAATTTTATGTTGATGGTGTGAAGGTTGCTACCGATGGTAATTTTCCTTTTGAGGTAAGCATAACTGTGCCGCCTTTGGAAAATCAGAACACTACAGTTCGTGCAAGGGCGTCAGACACGGGTGGTAATAGTACTTTTTCCAATGACATTGTATTAACTATTGTTCCTGATGCGATTCCGCCCACTGTCTTATCAGTTTCTCCCGCTGATAATTCGGTTGTAGGTGGCACTAATTCTGTAAGGGCATTTTTTAGTGAGGCTCTTGATATTAATTCTCTGGGTGGTGATGTTTTTCAAATTATTGAAGCGGGTGCTGATGGTGTTTTTGGCACAGGTGATGATGTCAGTAATGCACTAGGTGATTTCAGTTATAACGACGACTCTTTATCTGTTTCTCGCAATCTTAGCGAGCCCATTGAGCCAGGAGTGTATCGTGCGGTTATTAGCAATGCTGTAACAGATTTATCTGACAATGCATTAGAAAATGATTTTATCTGGCAATTTACAATCTATGATATTGGTGAAGATCGTGACAGTGACGGCGTACCCGATGCTTTAGAAGAAGCCTTAGGCTTAGATCCTGATAATTCCGATTCTGATGGAGACGGGATTGTCGATGGCGAAGAAGATTTTGATAACGACGGTTTAAATAATGCTGGCGAAGTGATTCTAGGGAATGATCCATTCTCAATCGATACCGATGGTGATGGGATTTTGGATGGTGATGAAGATTCAGATGGTGACGGTTTACTGGATATTATTGAAGTGACCGAAACTAACTCGGATCGTTTTAATCCTGATGTGGATGCCGATGGAATTAATGATGGCATAGAAAACTTATTTGGCTCCGATTTAAATGATGAGAGTAGTAAGCCGGTAGATATTGTTATTGATCAGGGTGTAGTTACGGCAGGCAGTTCTCGTTTGATAACCGTTCGTGTCAGTAACTTATCCGCAACGACTATTGCTGGTGCTTCGGTTCGTTTTACTGTTCCTGATAATATTCTATTTAATAATCAAGGCAATGCTCAACCGAATACCTCGTTTAACTGTAGTAATGTTGTCTGTAACCCCGGCGAAGAAGCGATTTGGAATTTGGGTAATGTAACCGCAGGTGAAATACGCACCATTACCATTGATGCGAATGTACTGGTTGATACGCCAGACTCTACTATTATTTTACCCTTTACTGTATTGGCTACCGATTTGCCAGTAGGTGTAGCCATTGAGGTCCCGTTGATTATTGATGCTAACTTAAGTACAGACCTAAGCTTAAATGCCTCAACTGATCGGGTTGTGGTTGGTAGTAGTATTATCTATGAACTCAATGTAGGCAACGCAGCCGACAGTGACCTAAATAATACCCGTTTACGCTTTGTGCCACCGGCACAAGTGAGCGTGGATAGTATCAGTGATGGTGGTGTACAAAATGCCGATGGTATCGTGGTCTGGGATGAAGGGACGGTTGTGGCCAATAGTAGTCTGCGCCGTACTGTGACGTTGTCGATTAATAATAGTGCTCCAGCGGGTACATTACTCAGTAGTCGTGCCGAATTATTACATGATGGTGGTGGTGAAATTGATGCGGTAGCAAGCACCACTGGCAGTGTTGTGGCGGTGCAGCCATTATCGGTGGTGTTAACGGCCAATCCGGATCCGGTCGTCAGTGGAAGCTCTGTTAATTATGAACTCACGGTGACAAATACCTCTGTTGATATAGTGAATGATGTGTTTGTGATTTACCGAGTACCAGTGGGCTTATCGTTTCATAACCAAATTGATGCACAACCGAATACCTCGATTAATTGTAGCCTTGCAGTGTGTAACCCCGGTGAAGAAGCGATTTGGAATTTAGGTAATATAGCGTCGGGCGAAAGCCGGGTGATTCAAATAAGAGCGACAGTGGAAGAAGGTATTACAGACGGCACCTTGATTACTATGCCTGCGTTAGTCACGGCTGAGGGTCAAACCGCCATACTCAGTGTGAATCAAACGGTTGCGGTGAATAACACGCCAACGGCTCAGTTAGCACTGAGCGCTTCGGCGGATCCTGTATTGGCCGGTGATACCATTATCTATGAACTCAACGCCAGTAATGCAAATGATAGTGTGCTGAGCAATACCCGCTTACGCTTTGTGCCACCGGCACAAGTGAGCGTGGATAGTATCAGTGATGGCGGTGTGCAAAATGCCGATGGTATCGTGGTCTGGGATGAAGGGACGGTTGTGGCCAATAGTA
>CAZCBF010000161.1:3371-3947 GCA_964496895.1 uncultured Methylophilaceae bacterium
GCCTTGCAGTGTGTAACCCCGGTGAAGAAGCGATTTGGAATTTAGGTAATATAGCCACGGGCGAAAGCCGGGTGATTCAAGTAGATATGGCAGTAGATACTGGTTTGTTGAGTGGTACATTAATTACTTTGCCAGCACTAATAGTTAGTGAAGGGGCAACCTCAACCTTAAATATTAACCAAACCATTAATGTTGATTAAGTTTGAAAATAATCGATGGTGCAGTTTTTAATATTGTTGCATTATTGCATTATTGCATTATTGCATCACTACTGATAATTATTTTTATTAAGTCGGCTAACGCTTACATAGCGATGGTTAATCTACGTTCGCTCAATGGCTATTTAATTACTGTGTAGAAATTGCTGAGTAGTATTGGTGTGGGAGATCTAATCTAACTCCATATTAAAAAGGTCAATCATTTTGTAATGATTGACCTTTTTTTATTTTTCGGTATGAATATCGAAAAAATATTATTGGTCTAAATATTTTTCCGCATCTAATGCTGCCATGCAGCCCGAGCCTGCAGAAGTAATGGCTTGACGATAAATGTGATCTGCCACATCACCAGAAGCAT
>CAZCBF010000162.1:0-3938 GCA_964496895.1 uncultured Methylophilaceae bacterium
ATCGGTGCCTAAGGTGTGCAGTTTGTTGGGATTTTGAATGCCATCCATGACGTAATACATAAACCCTGCCAGTGCAGCCCAAATAAGCATGATGAAAAGATTGTGACGGGTCATTGTGCGGGCTACATTTTACTGATGAAGGTTGGTGCAATTATTTGCGTTTGAGCTTGTCTCATGGGTGTTTTACTTTATTCAATTTGTATAGATTAATCATAACAGTCATATTGGGTGGATTGGGGTAGTTTTCAAGGGCGATAGATGTCGCGTTTTACAACGCTTATTATGATAAAATGCCTGATTATTTTTTTAGTTAAGCCTTACGGAAGCGATGAATATGTCACAAACGCCAGCGCCTTTTGATTACCAGCACAGTCTAGACCAAGCTGATCCAGATTTATGGAAGATGATGGAAGACGAGGTTGTGCGTCAACAAGACCATATTGAGTTGATTGCCTCAGAAAACTACACCAGCCCAGCAGTGATGCAGGCACAGGGCTCTCAGTTAACCAATAAATATGCCGAAGGTTATCCGGGCAAGCGCTTTTATGGCGGTTGTGAGTTTGTAGACAAAGTAGAGCAGTTGGCGATTGATCGCTTAAAAGCTTTATATGGCGCTGAGTATGCCAATGTGCAGCCACATTCGGGCTCGCAAGCCAATCAAGCCGTTTACTTTTCGATTTTGAAGCCAGGCGATACGGTGATGGGTATGAACTTGGGTCATGGCGGTCACCTAACACATGGCTCACCAGCGAATTTGTCAGGTAAGTTATTTAATATTGTGGCTTATGGTTTGGATGAAAATGAAGAAATCGACTATGACGACATGGAACGTGTTGCAATGGAGAATAAGCCTAAACTGTTAATTGGTGGTGCTTCTGCTTATGCATTACGTTTTGATTGGGATCGCATGGCTGCGATCGCAAAAAAAGTCGGCGCTTATTTTATGGTGGATATGGCGCATTATTCTGGTTTGATTGCGGCGGGTGTTTATCCTAACCCAGTGCCACATGCTGATTTTGTGACTTCAACGACGCATAAAACATTGCGTGGCCCACGCGGTGGCATCATCATGGCTAAGGAAGAATTTGCCAAGTCATTGAATTCTAGCGTGTTCCCAAGCTTGCAAGGTGGTCCTTTAATGCACGTGATTGCGGCTAAGGCAACGGCTTTCTTAGAAGCGGCGCAACCTGAATTCAAAACCTATCAAGCGCAAGTGATTAAAAACGCACAGGCCATGGCAGCGGCATTGGCCGAACGTGGTTTACGTATTATCTCTGGTCGTACAGAGTCACATGTGTTTTTAGTGGATTTACGCCCTAAAGGCTTGACTGGTAAAGCAGCGGATGCGGCTTTAGGCCTAGCGCATATTACGGTAAATAAAAACGCGATCCCTAACGACCCAGAAAGCCCATTTGTGACTTCTGGTGTGCGTATTGGCGCGCCAGCGATTACAACACGCGGGTTTAAAGAAGATGAGGCGAAGCAAGTGGCGAACTTAATCGCTGATGTTTTGGATAATCCAGCAGACGAAGCGGTGATTGCGGCGACAAAAGAAAAAGTACATGCCTTAACGGCACGTTTCCCTGTTTATCAAGGCCAATAATTTTTTGCTCCAACAGATAAAGGATAGCTTGTGAAGTGTCCATTTTGTGGTGATACTGACACGCAAGTGATTAACTCGCGTGTGACAGAAGAGGGCGATGCGATCCGTCGCCGTCGAAAATGTGCCGGTTGTGACAAGCGCTTTAATACGTTTGAAACCGCTGAGCTGATGATGCCAATGGTGGTTAAAACCAATGGTACGCGTGAAGCCTTTGATGTGGATAAGTTGCGCCAATCGTTTACCCGTGCTTTACATAAGCGCCCAGTACCGACAGAATATGTTGATCAAGCGATCGCCGCAATCAGCCAAGAGCTATTGGCCATGGGTGAGCGTGAAGTGCCTGCCATAGAGTTAGGCGAACAAGTGATGTATGCACTCAAAAAAATGGATAAGGTTGCCTATATCCGTTTTGCATCTGTGTATCGTAGTTTTTCTGATGTTGACGATTTTAACTCTGTGATTCAAGATTTATAAACTAAGTCGCTATTTAGCCTTTTATTAGGCAGCTAGCGATGGTGTAATTGTTGGAGAATGAAATGAAATTTATTCATTGGGCTTCAATTGGCTTAGCCGTGCTGACCTTAATTATCACGATTGTATTTTTTAGCTGGTGGTCGATGAAAGAGCCCATTGTTTTTGGTGGTGATAAGTTTAATCAGCAAAAATGGATGCAAGCCAAAGCCACAATCGATAATGATTGTAAAAGAGGTGATATGGCGTATCATTTGAAAGAGAATATCTTGATCCGTGGCGCACACCGAGATGCGGTGAATGCTTTATTGGGTCGCCCCAGTTATGAAGATGACACAATCATTGAATATGATTTAGGTAAATGCATGCATGTCTACCACGGCTTGCGCATTTACTTTGATGCAAATAACCACTTGTTGCACAGCAAAATTACTTCACACTAGCGAGTAAACAATGACTTTTTCAAGCCAAGACCATGCTTATATGACGCAAGCTTTACGGCTTGCTGAACAGGGCTTATATACCTCACAACCTAACCCACGTGTGGGCTGTGTCATTGTCAAGGGTGGTAAGGTAGTTGGTGAAGGCGCTCATCTAAAAGCGGGTGAAGCCCATGCAGAAGTGCATGCTTTAAATCAAGCGGGTGATGAGGCCAAAGGTGCAGATGTTTATGTGACTTTAGAGCCCTGCGCACATTACGGCAAAACGCCACCTTGCGAAGCTGCGCTAATCAACGCAGGTGTTGCACGTGTCGTGATTGCGATGCAAGATCCTAATCCGATTGTCTCAGGTAAAGGTGTTATAGCGCTTGAAGAAAAAGGTATTCAGGTTGAGGTTGGTTTGATGGAGGCAGCTGCCGAAGCACTTAACCCTGGGTTTATTAAGCGTATGCGGACTAATATCCCTCATGTGCGTTGTAAGATCGCGGCCAGCCTTGATGGTAAAACAGCCTTGAGCAATGGACGTAGTTTGTGGATTACAGGTGAGCCAGCCAGAATGGATGTGCATCACTGGCGCGCACGGTCAGATGCGGTGATTACAGGGATTGGCACAGTGATGTCAGATAACCCTAGTATGACAGTGCGTTTAGAGGAAGACGCTAAGCAATCACTCAGAGTAGTGGTAGATAGTCAGTTGAGCGTGCCATTGCAGGCAAAAATTCTCAATGAACATGATTTGTCAGAATATCCTGTTGCCATCGCCTATGCGCGTGATAAATATGGTCATGCAGATAAACTCACGAAAATGGGTGTAGAGCTATTACATTTACCGCAAGATACTTCGGGTAATACCCGCGTAGATTTATTGGGCTTGCTCGATAGTCTCGGTCAAAAAGGCTGTAATGAGGTATTTATTGAAGCGGGTCATGGGCTTAATGGTGGCTTCTTACAGCGTAATCTGATCGATGAGTGTATCTTTTATTATGCACCTAAATTGATGGGCAGTGATGCCATGCCAATGTTCTCGATCAAAACCATCACGCAAATGGCAAATGCGATTACTTTAGATTTGCTCGATGTGCGCCAATTTGGCGGTGATATACGCGTGATTGCTCGCCCACATACTGACGACTCCTAATTCTGTATGTTGATTGATACGCACTGTCATTTGAATTTGATTTCTAGTGACAGTGTTGCAGTCATGTCCGATGCCTTGGCCAATGGTGTCGGGCAAGTCATTGTCCCTGCAGCCGGTGCGCATGATTTCTCTCAACTTCCTAAACTCCAAAGTACGCTCCCCAATATTCATTATGCGCTAGGCATACACCCACACTTTGTCGATCAGGCAGCAGAAGCCGATCTGATTAAGCTTGCGAAATCTGTACAGGAGGCTAAGCCACTGGCCATTGGTGAAATCGGTTTGG
>CAZCBF010000163.1:0-3935 GCA_964496895.1 uncultured Methylophilaceae bacterium
AAACTTTTCGATATCATCCACCCGACGCAAAACCTTCATATCGACATGACGACGCACGATACCGGAAGCGCTACACGGCACATCAGCCAGAATACGGTCAAAGTGCTGACCATCCCACCACGCCTGACTGGCCGCATCAGCACAAATCAAATTAGCACTTAACTGTAGTCTATCTAGATTTTGCTGCACTTTCTCCAGTCGCGCTTGATCGCGATCCAATGCGGATAACTGAACATCAGCTTGCTGCAAGCAATGCGTCGCTTTACCGCCAGGTGCGCTACACGCATCTAAAACAGTCATCCCATCCGCCAAGTCCAATGCATGGGCTGCTAACTGAGCACCATAATCCTGCACAGAAACAGCACCCTTCTCAAAATCAGGTAGTAGAGTCACAGGCAAAGGCTGATCCAGCATCAACGCTTCGTGATTCAACACGCGTGCGTTTATATTTTTTGCAAGCAGTTGCTTTTGATATTGTTCCGCCTCTAAGTGTGCCGTATTCACCCGCAAAGACATCGGTGGATGTTGGTTTCCCGTCTCTAAGATGTCTTGCCATTGCTGCGGATATTGACTTTTCAACTTAGCAATCCACCAGTATGGATAAGCATAACGAGCGCTTAAATCATCTTGTGCCTCTACTTTTAGTGAGTCCTGCTGCCGTAGATATTGACGACAGACCCCATTAACCAAGCCTTTTGCCCAGCCTTTGACCACAGGACTTTTTAATTTCGTTACCGCTGTAACCGCTTGATCGACCACCGTAAACGATTTTGCCTGATCATACTGCAACTGGTACAAAGCCACTAGCAGTAACGCTTCTACTCTTTTATCTTTCAATGGTGATTTCAGTAATCGCTTTAAATAAAAGCGTAGTTCAAAATAAAAACGTAACGTCCCATAGCTCAAATCTGCACCGCCGCCCTTTTGTTGCGGTGTCGCCTGAGGGTACTGCGCTAGCGCATTAGGCAGCGCATTGGTTAGATTTTGACCTGTGAGTACAGTTTGAACTGCTTGTGCAGCGATTAATTGAGCAATATGCAAAGGAAACCTTAAATAAAAAATGGGGCTGAAAAGCCCCATATTGTACGCTATTACGCAAATGCATCAGCCAATCTTAACGGCTAAACTGCGCTACCATATCCAACAACTTTGCCACACGCTTCTCTGTCGCCGGATGGGTACTGAATAAACTCTTCATACCACCACCTGATAGTGGGTTAATAATCATCATCTGCCCAGTTTCTGGATGCATCTCAGCAGTTTCATTCGGAATCTGATGCGCGTAGTTATGAATTTTGTTTAATGCACTCGCCAGTGCTTCAGGATCTTCACAGATCTCTGCACCAATACGGTCGGCTTCAAATTCACGCGCTCTTGAAATAGCCATTTGAATCAATGATGCCGCTAAAGGTGCTAAAAACATCATAATCATGCCCATGATTGGATTAGAACGACCTTCACTGTCACGGCCGCCAAAAAACATACCAAATTGTGCCAGCGCAGAAATCGCGCCTGATACCGTGGCTGAAATCGTAGAAATTAAAGTATCGCGATTTTTAACATGGGCTAGCTCATGCGCCATCACACCGCGCAATTCTCGCTCACTCAAGATTTGCATGATGCCTGCTGTGGCAGCGACAGCAGCATTTTCTGGGTTACGGCCCGTTGCAAAGGCATTGGGTTGTGATTCGTTAATCACGTAGACCTTCGGCATTGGCAACTCTGCTTTTTTCGCAAGCGCTTCAACCATGGTGTAATAGTTGCTAAATTGCGTGTTTTCAGGTGTCACTTCAATTGCGCCATACATTTTAAGTACAGCTTTATCTGAAAACCAATACGCATAAATATTAGTTGCGCCCGCAAAGAGCAACGCCATCATCATGCCGCTTTGGCCGCCAAGTGCGCCGCCGACTGTCATAAACAAAGCGGTAATTGCCGCCATTAATACGGAAGTTTTTAACCAGTTACCAAACATAAGCGCCCCCTAGCGTACTATGCAATGTGTGTTGTATATTAAGTAGATGTGGCCTAAGCCTCTGATTTTCAAGGTTGATCAGTTATTTTTATTGTAGCAAACACTTAAGGTGACCAGCTCACAAAACTGCATTAGTTAACCATAATTAACGATGGCTAACTCATTATCTCACCTACTTTAAGATGCTTACCTTGCGCAAATTGTTTCGCTGGTTGGCGCTTGCTGCCTGGCCACTGACACTCGATCAATTGCAGTAAACCACTTCCACATTGAATCAAGATACCCTCCTCTAGTGAGATGATCT
The DNA here is from genome assembly GCA_964496895.1 of uncultured Methylophilaceae bacterium. GTDB lineage: Bacteria > Pseudomonadota > Gammaproteobacteria > Burkholderiales > Methylophilaceae > Methylotenera. The sequence continues at coordinate 2,280 of CAZCBF010000163.1, forward strand.
CACCCACTTGATGCGCTTGATTGGTTTGCTCAATCGCTTTTGCAAACCATAAACGACAGGTTTGCGCTCTCAATTGTGCCGTTGCCACTGGAAAAGGATTAAAGGCTCTGATCTGCCTTGCAATCGCTTCTGCAGTTTGCTGCCAATCAATGGCAGACTCTGACTTTTCCAATTTATGCGCATAGGTCACAAGTGATTCGTCTTGCACTTGTGCCTCGAGTGTACCGGCTAGTTTGAGCTTATCCATGGCTTCAACCATTAAATCAGCCCCTAATTGACTGATGGCATCATGCAACGTTTGCGTCGTATCATCCTCAGTAATGGGCAGCGCACCTTTGCTAATCATGTCGCCTGCATCTAATTTAGGCACAACCTTCATGATCGTCACCCCGGTTTGCTCGTCTCCTGCCAAAATAGCACGGTGAATGGGTGCGGCACCGCGCCAACGCGGCAGTAAAGAGCCATGAATGTTATAGCAACCCAATGCTGGCATATCCAAAATTACTGTCGGAATAATCAAACCATAGGCCGCCACGATCATTGCATCGGCATTCACACTAGCAATCTCATCCTGTACGGTTTCATCCTTCAACGAAGCAGGTTGATACACCGTTAAATCATGTTGTAATGCGAGTTGTTTTACTGGGCTCGCTTTGAGCTTCATGCCGCGCCCTGCGGGTCTATCGGGTTGCGTTAGGACCATGACAATATCATGGCCAGCATTGATTAAGCCTTGTAGGGCTGGCACGGCAAAATCTGGGGTGCCTGCAAAGATAATTTTCATAAATATTGAATCAGTAGTTATTGCGTTCGATTTCGCGTTTGTGCTTTAGCATTTTGGTCTTAATACGGTTACGCTTGAGTGGTGACAAGTACTCTACAAACACCTTACCCAGCAAATGGTCCATTTCGTGTTGAATACAAACACTGAGCAAACCCTCTGCTGCTAATTCAAAAAGGTTACCTTTTTCATCCTGTGCTTCTACGGTAATCTGCTCTGCACGTGTGACTGTTTCATAAATACCAGGTACCGACAAACAACCTTCCTGATAATCCTGTTCGCCAGTATGGGTCAAGATTTTGGGGTTGATTAATACGATAGGCTGATTTTTTTCTTCACTGATATCAATCACAATCAAACGAATATGCTGATCCACTTGCGTAGCTGCCAAGCCGATGCCAGGCGCCTCGTACATGGTCTCTAGCATGTCTTGTATCAGCGTTTTTAAGCTTTCATCAAACACCTTCACTGGCTTAGCCACTTTATGTAAGCGCGCGTCAGGAAAGTGCAAAATATTCAGTAATGCCATAAGTTTACAATCTTTATTAAAGGGTTATATTGCATAAGGATTATCAATCTAATTAACCGTTTTAAACCAAACCCGACATGATACATTCATATGATTGTTTTTAAAAAAAACTAAAGGTTTATAAACATGCTTGCTTTACGTTTAAATACGCGCAATTGCGTTATTCGTATTATAACGCTGCTTGTGTCTTGCTGCATTACCCTCACAGCAACTGCACAGAGTATTCGTCTCACTGACAATCCGCCTTCACAGTACGTGGTCAAAAAAGGTGATACTTTGTGGGATATTTCTGCAAAATTTTTAAAAGATCCTTGGCAATGGAAATCTGTCTGGCAAGCTAATCGTC
>CAZCBF010000164.1:0-3921 GCA_964496895.1 uncultured Methylophilaceae bacterium
GTATCCAGATTATGGTTGTAGTAGTCCAAGCCAGCATCTTTGAGCTGTTCGGCCATGCCCTCTTTGAGCATCCCTAACGTCGCACAGGTTTCAAGGCCCATCGCTTTGACTTCCTCTACCATTTTTAAAACAGGCTCTAGATCGCGCTGCTTAGGCGTTCTCCACGCGGCACCCATACAAAAACGACTCGCACCACTATCCTTAGCGGCTTGCGCGGCTGCCATCACCTCATCTAATGGCATCATCGGTTCATTTTCAACTTCTGTATGATATCTTTTGGCTTGTGGGCAATAGCCACAATCTTCAGAACATCCGCCTGTTTTAACAGATAGTAGTGTGCTGACTTGAACGCCATTAGGATCATGGTTTTCACGATGTATAGTTTGTGCTCTGAACATCAAGTCATTCAAAGGTAGCGCAAATAACGCTTCAATTTCGGCAACGGTCCAGCGTTCTACTGTATTTTGCGACTGTGGTTTACATTTCTTTAAGCCTGAGATGTCTACAGGCGCTGGGGTAGTATTGTTTTCTTCAAGCATGTTCGGTACCTTTAGCTTGGTGATTTAAGATTAATTTGGTTTAATTTTATCGAAAGATTATACCTTGTTAAACAAAAGCGTTCCATTTTTTGAACAATCGATTAAATATTAGGCAGGTTTTAGATCGCCTGTTACCGCAACCCTGTTTACTCTGTGCAGCTAGCGCACAGCGTAATGGCCTTTGTTTGGCTTGCGAATCTGATTTGCCGTGGTATCGCAGCACAAGCTGTACGCAATGCGCGCGACCGCTTTACAGCAGTAGCCAAGCGATGCGTTGTGGGCAGTGCTTAAATCACACACCCTTTTTTGACAATACTCAGGCCTTATTTCAGTACGGTTTTCCGATTGATGCGGTGCTACAACAATTCAAATATAACAAGCAACTGAGTTCAGCGGATTTTTTTACGCACTTGATCCTGCAACATTGGACTAAGCCTCAACATATCGATCGACTGATCCCAATGCCAATGCACCCTGCTCGCTTGGGTGAAAGAGGTTTTAATCAATCACTCGAGGTTGCAAAACAGCTCAGTAAACCATGGTCACTACCTTTGGATTTTGATAGTTGCTCCCGTGTTAAAAACACACCACCCCAAGCCACATTAAGCTTAAAAGCTCGTATTGATAATGTTAAAAATGCATTTGCCTGCCAAGGTCGCTTAAATGGCGAGCATGTCTTGATTTTGGATGATGTGATGACAACAGGCGCTACCTTAAATGCCTTAGCCAAGGCCTTAAAGCAAGCTGGGGCCAGTCGCGTCAGTTGCTGGGTGATTGCACGTAGCGTTTCTTAACCCATCATGCACTCATGTCTGCAAAGTAGCGTTGCAATACGGTATCAGGCTTCAAACCCGCTAAGTTATACGTTTCATACGTCTTAAATGGTCCTCGCGCCAGCTCTGACCTTGCCGCCGATGTGGTTGGGCCAAATAAGGCAATACCTTGCTTGTGTAAAACACTGGCAAGATGACAGGGACCTGAATCATTACCAATCACATAACTAGCCGCTTTGATCAAACCTGCTAGTTCAAACCAATTAAGCCCAGTCAATACTGGGCAACTAAACTCCGAGGCTAAACCTACTTCGTCTGGCCCTAACACCACCACTACTGCTAACTTGTTGTCTTGCAACTGCTCGGCCAATTGCGCGTAATAAGGCCATCGCTTCTCTTTATGCCCAGCGGAAGCACCAGGCAGTAACAAAAGATAATCTTTTTGTACACCTGATTTAGATAATTGCTGACTCACATCCGCTGCAAGCCATTGGATATCCGGCTGCATCAGATAATGTACTTTGATCTGATTTTGCTCCAACAAGGCCACTAAACCTTTGAGCCCTGAAACTGGCCTAGGTGCACTGGGCAAGCGCCCTATCCATTGCACACTATTGAATAAGTAGCGACGATAACAGTTTGTTCGACTGGAGTTTTGTAGGTCAATGACAATATCAATGCGAGCTGCTTTGACGTGCTGCCGCAATCGCCATAGCGCACCGAGCTGCCACAACGGCTTGCGATCATCTGTGATGATTGCGTTGAGATGAGGACAGCGCTGCATCAAAGACTTAAAAGCTGGTGCTGTCAATAGTGTGATATGCGCCGCTGGGAAAGCCAAACGTATGTCATGCAAGCCACCCAAGGCCTGAATTAAGTCACCAAAAGCGCCATGCTTAATGACGAGTATGCGCTGCTGCACTACCTGATCACCCTGAAAGCACATCTTGATAGACTGCTACGGTTTGTTGCGCCATTGCTCGGCAGGTCAACGATTCTTCTGCAAATGTCCAAGCTGGTGCCATTTGAGCGGCCCAACCATCTAAATCAGCGAGTAGCCCTTGCAGCTTTTCTCGCAATGCCAAGGGTGACTCTGTTGGAACGATTAATTCTGGCGGTAAAATTTGATTGATATCCGGTACGTTTGTCGACAAAAGTCGGCAACGACTATGCAATGCTTCGACAAACACATAGGAGAACCCCTCTCTTCGCGAAGCAATCACCACGGCATCACTGGATGCCATGAGCTGAGCCACTTCATCACTAAAGCCCAGCAATTTAACCACTGTGGGCGCTTGCAGCGTTGAAATGCGTTGCTCAAGCCTGGCACGCGCTGGCCCTTCACCAATGATGAGTAAGCTCACTGCGTGCCCATCTACCGCTTCCAACAACACATCAAACCCCTTGGCAGTGACTAGCCTACCAACAGCACAGATGACTGGCTGCCGCGAGGGTAATTGGTAACGCTGACGCAAATCAATCGGCTGAGCACTTTGTGGCTCAATACCATTATAAATAACCGTCGCGGGCACATTTACATCGAGTGATTGACCAATTTTTGCACTGACTGTAATCACCTTTGCAAAAGGCTTAAACATATTCAGCTGCTTTTTGACATTATGCAATGTGGCGACTAATGGCGTATTTAAAAACAGTTTTAAATTAGCAACCATCGCTGCTGCTTTGTTGGCTTGTGCATGGATGAGGTCACCATCAGCTTGCCGTAAATGTCGATACAGTTGCCATAAGGCAAGCGGGTTATATCGACTCGCACTGGCTGAGATTGGCAGCTTTTCCACTAGATCGGGCACTGTCTCTAAAAACACTAATGGCGCGATAATGGTTACAGTATGACCAAGTGCAACCAGCTCCGTACTCAATTCTCGCACATGCTTTTCTAATCCGCCTGCTTTGTCACTGGCTAAAACCATTGTGATTTTCATCGCTGGGCTTTCTTCCCTTGGGCAACTGCTTGATACACATTGACTGTTGTCTCTAGCATCTGTTGCAAGCCAAAAGCCGTTGTTGGTTTTACCGTTGGTTTATCCTGAGACCATTGCTCAATTAGTCTCGCAACCGCCTTGTAGTTTTTGGGTTTTACGCGGCCTTCTGGAAAGACTTCTGCCAGTTGCTCGCCCACACCGCCATGGTCATAAGCAATCACGGGTACCCCCATGCTCAAGGCCTCAATCGTGACGCGTCCAAACGCCTCCGGTGTATGTGATAAAGACAAGACGACATCGGATATGGCCATGATTTCACGCATATCAGAGCGGTGTCCAGTAAACGTGATTTGTTCACTAAGCGCTAATGCTTCAATCATGGTTTCAAGCTCAGTTAAAAAAGCTTCCTTACCTTGCTTCACTTCCCCAACGATTAAGGCATGCGCATTAGGTACTGCTGACTTTAAAATTGCCATGAGTTTACATAAATCCTCATGCCCCTTCCATCGGGTAATTCTTGCTGGCAAAGTAATGATAAATTTTTCTCGTAGCTGTGGGTAGCGCTCATACCACGCGCTTAACCATACCGCAGTGGGTTGATAATCATAGGAAAACTGGTGAGGGTCAACACCACGATAATTGAGTACAACTGGCTGGGTTGCTTTG
>CAZCBF010000165.1:0-3913 GCA_964496895.1 uncultured Methylophilaceae bacterium
CTAAGCAAATGTCTTATGCATTAATATTTATTTTGTAGGTATTGGTCGAAAAAGCAGGATTAACTGAAGCTGACGTAGAGTTAGTGAATGTACCGACTAATGAAACGCCACAAGTATTGGCATCGGGTGATGTAGCAGCGATTGTTGCTTGGCAGCCGAATTCAGGTCAAGCACTAGAGTTGGTTCCTGGTTCAAGTAAGCTTTACTCTTCTGCTGATGAGCCGGGCTTAATCTATGACGTGTTGGCAGTGAGCCCAACAAGCCTTGCAGAGCGTGGCGAAGATTGGTCTAAAGTGGTTGATGTGTGGTATCAAGTAGTCGATTTTATTAACGATCCAGCAACCAATGAAGAAGCAGTTTCAATCATGGCAGCACGTGTGGGCATCAAGCCAGAAATCTACAAAGGTTTGATTGAGGGCACTAAAATTTTAACGCTTGAAGAAGCAAAAGCATTTTTTGCTGAAAAAGAAGGCTTCACTTCACTTTATGGGTCTTCAAAAATTGCTGATGACTTCAATATTAAGTATGGAGTGTATCCTGCAGCGCAAGATTTGAAGAGTTACATTGATCCTTCAATCACTTTGTCTAAGTAAACCAGTCTTTTACGAAAATAAAGCCTGAGAGGTATCATTTGTTAAACCAAGTCACTGAAGCTTCACCGAAAGCATCTGCTAATACAGAGGCTCATACAGAAGTCTATAAAGAAAAGGTGGCTTGGTTTACACCTCGAAAAGCACTTTCAGAACCGCGAAAGCGAAGCTTAACAGTTCTGTCGTTTTTAATTCCCTTGCTAATCTGGAGTCTGGTTAGCTATGTGCCATTTTTATGGCACCCCAACATGGAAGTGGTAGATCCAGGCGGTGTGAGCTATTTTAAGCCTGGAATGCAGATAAAGCGTGATAAATTTGAGAATGAACGCTTAAAAACGGTTGAAGCAGGCACAGCCGAACCTACAGGAATTCGTGCAAATCCAGTCTACTTACCAGCGCCACACGAAGTGGCGGTTGCGATGTATTCTTCTTTCACCACGGAACCTAAAAGGCGCAGTGAAAAGTGGTTGCATGAAAGTTTATGGCAGAGCATACAGGTGATTTTTTGGGGCTTCTTTTTGTCTTCCATTATCGGCGTTCCTCTGGGTATCCTCTGTGGCACTTACGATGCGATATCTAAGCTGCAAGAGCCGTTTATAGAATTTTTCCGCTATTTGCCAGCACCCGCGTTTGGTGCATTGGCAGTCGCTATTTTGGGCATTCATGATGCCCCTAAAATTTTTATTATCTTTGTGGGTACGTTTTTTCAGCAAGTGCTGATTATTTCCAATACCACGCGTAAGTTAGACATCTCGCTGATCGAAGCAGGGCTAACCTTGGGCGCTAAAAAGATAAATTTGTTGTTCTCAATTGTTATTCCGGGGATTTTGCCAGATTTATATCGAGATTTACGTATCTTATTAGGTTGGGCGTGGACGTATTTAATCGTCGCTGAACTCATCGGCACGAGTTCTGGTATCACTTGGTTTATCACTCAACAAGCCAGATATAAGAACTTTGATAACGTCTACGCTGCGATTATGATTATTGGTGTGATTGGTTTAGTAACAGACATAATATTGTCACGCCTTGGCACACGATTTTTTCCATGGGATAAATCCAAAAATGGGCTTTAGTGCGCATTTGCATAGATAGTGGCAATAGATAACAGCAATAAATAATGAATAAAATAGAATTACCAAGTTACTTAGATAAATCAGAAAAGGTTAAGAAAACCTTAGACACCATGAAGGCGCGTGAAGTCGTGCTTGAAGTTAATGATTTATCAAAAGTATTTAAGGCTGACAAAGGAGATGTTACGGCTTTAAATAATGTCAGTTTTAAAACTCACCGACGTGAATTTGTCACTGTTATCGGTCCGTCTGGGTGTGGTAAATCAACATTGATTCGCATCTTAGCGGGTCTAGAATCAAAAACATCGGGCGATGTGTTGCTAGATGGTCAACCCGTGACTGGCCCAGGCCCTGATCGCGGCATGGTGTTTCAAGGCTACACCTTATTTCCTTGGTTAACCGTTAAAAAGAATGTCATGTACGGTTTGCGTGCGCAAGGAATGTCGGTAAGCTCATCTGAGCCTGAGGCAATGCAATGGCTAAGTCTAGTTGGCTTAGAGTCATTTGCAGACTCATACCCAAATCAATTATCTGGAGGCATGAAGCAACGTGTTGCTATTGCTAGAGCATTGGCAGTACAACCACGAATTTTGTTGATGGACGAACCATTTGGTGCTTTAGATGCGCAAACCCGTCTAAAAATGCAAACTTACCTAATGGAAATATGGAGAAATATCGATATTACCATTTTATTTATCACTCACGATTTAGACGAAGCTATTTTACTCGCAGATCGAGTGTTGGTATTAAAGGCTCACCCTGGTGAAGTGCAGGAAATTATTGAAGTTCCAGTGCCAAGACCTCGCAACCCGGATCAATTATTGAGCCCTGAGTTTCTTGCTACCCGAAAACACCTAGAATCATTAATTCATCCACCTAGTGACGACGATGACACGCCTAAAATGATGCGTATGGTTAAAGTAGGTGACGATGTAGAACCATTAGAATAGCTGCTGCTATTTAGAAACCAATATAACAAAACAGATTTAAAGACAAATAAAAGAGATAGAAGTAACGTGAAGAGCACGACACAAAATTCAGAAGTATTGTATTCAGACACCATTTCGCCTAGCGCACATTGGTCAATGATCGTTCGAAAAGGCATTGTGCTGCGCTTAATTGATACCGAAGGTGGTGCCAATGTTGGCATGTTGATGTACAACCCACAAGAGAAACTAGAACGCTACAACGCCCCAGATACATTGAAGTGTCAGCATACTTTTAAGCTCACCAAGGGTAATTGTTTGTATTCTGATATGGGGAGAATTTTTTGCTCCATCGTAGATGACAGTGTTGGTTGGCACGACACTGTGGGCGGTTACCTTAGTGATACTGAGATGGCAAAAAAATACCCTGTTAAAAGCTATCAGCAAAGTAAAAATGATTGGACCTTAAGCGGCGAGCATAGCTTTATGGTGGAACTGGCAAAGTACGAATTAAACCTCCGCGATATCAGCGCAAACCTGAATTGGTTCAGCAAGATAAGTGTTGATGAAAAGGGCGCTATGCAATATCAAGCTGACCACAGCAAAGCAGGGGATTACGTCGATTTACGTTTTGAGATGGACACTCTGGTTATTATGCACACCTGTCCTCATCCTATGCATAACGACAGCGAGTACCCACGTAAACCGATAAGTTATGAATTAAGAAAAGCTGCTCCTATCGCGGAAGACGATGAATGTCTGAATGCCTGCGAAGAAAATAAACGCGGCTTTAAGAATAATGCGCTTTATCACCTGACGGGTGACTAATAATGCCTTTTAACTGTATTTAGAGAGATTAATGATGTTAATTGAAAGCACCAAGCAAGCAGAATACGCTACTCATCGTGAAAAGGTGTTAGCTGGCGATTACTGGCTTCATACCCTGAAAAAGGGCGAAACACTTCGTATTCATGATTTAGAAGGCAATCAAGCCGCGGATACCTTGTTCTTTAACGCCAATGATGTGTCAGAGCGATATTCGGCCATAGATACATTGCGGTCACAAAACAATGTGTATTTAACCGCAGGTTCGGAATTGAAATCCAACCTTGGTAATACTTTGCTCACCATCACAGCTGATACTTGTGGACGACACGATACTCTAGGAGGTGCCTGTGCTACTGAATCGAACACGGTACGTTACGCTCTAGATAAGAAATGCATGCATGCCTGTCGAGATAGTTGGATGTTGGCGGTTGCTAAACACCCAGAAAGCGGTCTCACCAAGCGTGATATTGGGCACAACATTAACTTTTTTATGAAT
>CAZCBF010000166.1:0-3886 GCA_964496895.1 uncultured Methylophilaceae bacterium
CGTGATTTAAATTCAATCTATCATTCCACTAGAGTTTTTGGTGAGACCTTATCCAAAAATCTAGCTGGGATAATTAAAATTGATAACGATACGATCTATCGTTGGACCATGGGTGGCGGTCATACCATGGGCACCACTAAAATGGGCTTTTCGATAAAAGACAGTGTTTGTGATCAACACTGCCAAGTGCATGGATATGATAATTTGTACCTAGCAGGCAGTTCTGTCTTTACAACCAGTGGTGCTTCTAACCCGACCATTACGATTGTTGCGCTGGCGGTTCGCTTGGCTGAGCACTTAAATCAACGTTATAAGGCAGGATAAAATGAACAGAAGACAATTCATGCTTGTTTCTAGTTTGGTACCCGCGATGTCTTTACTACCAAGCCTAGCGACGAGTGCGCCAGAGCAAGCCGCGCTTGCGTCTGATTTTGTAGAGATGGATGGTTGGATTGTTGAATCCCAAGATAAAGTGGCCATTTTGGAAAAACAACGCAACGATGCCTTACAGCAACGTGATCAAGCAATCGCTGAGCGGGATGAAGCGATAAAACAACGTGATGAAGCAATAAAGAAGCGCCAAGAGATTGAGGGCTCTGAAATGTGGAAGGCCACCAGGCCGTTGCGGTCATTGATAGAGTTTTTCTAGTTTGCACTATGCGCTACCAATATCATTTACATTTTGTAAAGTATTGTTTGGCCCACCAAATACGCCACCAGCCGATTAAAACACCGTGTCGGCGCAAAAAAGCCTAATTTTTCGACATGAAAATGTAACAAAAACCATTACCAATCATTAACTTAACTTTACTGGTAGGCAACAATTCTGTTGCAATCGGGGCCTATACTTGAAAGCGTTAAATTTTTACAAGCTAATCGATTTAACTTGTATTGATGAGATTCACTATTGCATTTTAGGTCTCTCATATTCATTTATCTCCCCGTAGTGTATTAGGCCATCCTCGTGATGGCCATTTTTTTGTCTATTCAATCTGAAGCCTGATTAGATTCACCTGTAAATATGTTGGTGAATTAGGTAAAATAACGGATTGATTAAATCTAAGCCAATCATCTATGTTAAGTCTTCAAGGCCGTGCAGCACTTTCTTCTTTTCGACTCGAAAAAATCTTAAACCAGCTTAAAACCAGTGCATCCGTAACTGCGAGCATCCAAACTGAGTTTTGGCACTTTGTTTGGTCAGATGCTGATTTGAGTGCGGATGAACAAACACGCTTAGAAAAGATATTAACTTATGGGCCTAAATCTGATTCAGTGGCACATGAGGGTGCTTTTTTATTGGTCATCCCGCGTATTGGTACGATCTCACCTTGGTCATCGCGCGCGACGGATATTGCTCAGCATTGTGATTTGCCGCAGATTAACCGCATTGAGCGCGGGATTGCTTACTACATCACTAAGCAGGGTGGTAGTGATTTAACCACGGCAGAGTTAGACGCCGTTAAAGCGCAGATTCATGACCGCATGACTGAAACCGTCGTCACTTCTTTGGATGATGCTGCGCGCTTGGTGCATAGTGCGGCACCTGCGCCGATGTCTAGTGTAGATGTGTTGACTGGTGGTAAGGCAGCATTGGATCTGGCCAATGCGGAATTAGGCTTGGCTTTGTCACCTGACGAAGTAGATTATCTAGTGGAAAACTTCACCAAGATTAATCGCAATCCAACCGATGTCGAGCTGATGATGTTTGCACAGGCCAATTCTGAGCATTGTCGTCACAAGATTTTCAATGCTGATTGGGTGATTGATGGCGAGGCACAAGCACAATCCTTATTTGGCATGATTCGCAATACGCACAAGTTAAACCCAGGTAAAACGATAGTGGCGTACTCAGATAACTCATCGATTGTGGCCGTAGAAGAAGCCGCTGCCAAGACCAAACGTTTTTACCCCGATAGCAAAGGTGATTACCAATATCACGAGAGCAACACCCACTACTTAATGAAAGTCGAAACGCATAATCACCCAACGGCGATTTCACCGTTTGCTGGTGCCGCGACAGGTTCAGGTGGTGAGATTCGTGATGAGGGAGCGACAGGTGTTGGCTCTAAGCCCAAAGCTGGGTTAACAGGCTTTTCTGTCTCTAACTTACAAATCCCTAATTTTAATCAACCTTGGGAGCAAGATTATGGCAAGCCAGCGCGTATTGCCTCACCGTTGCAAATCATGATGGATGCGCCTTTGGGCGGTGCTGCTTACAACAATGAATTTGGCCGCCCGAATATTGCAGGCTATTTTAGGACCTTTGAGCTTGACCATGATGGCGAGCGCCGTGGTTATCACAAGCCGATTATGCTGGCGGGGGGTGTCGGCAATATCGCAGCCGAGCATTCGCATAAAAATGCGATTCCTGATGGTGCAGTGTTAGTACAGCTGGGTGGGCCGGCAATGTTAATAGGCTTGGGCGGTGGTGCGGCATCGAGTATGGATACTGGTGCCAATACGGAAAACTTAGATTTTGATTCAGTACAGCGCGGTAACCCAGAGTTAGAGCGCCGCGCGCAAGAAGTGATCGATCGCTGCTGGCAGTTGGGCGACGACAACCCAATTTTAAGTATTCATGATGTGGGTGCTGGGGGTATCTCCAATGCTTTTCCTGAGTTAGTCAATGATGCCGAAGTCGGTGCTGTTTTCCAATTACGCGATGTACACAATGAAGAACCGGGCATGAGCCCACGTGAGATTTGGAGTAATGAAGCGCAAGAACGTTATGTGATGGCGATTTTGGAAGCCGATATGCCGCGCTTTAAGGCACTGTGCGAGCGTGAGCGTTGTCCGTTTGCTGTGGTGGGTGTGGCGACTGAGGATCGTCATCTAACCGTAGAAGACAGTCATTTTGACAATAAACCTGTCGATATGGAAATGTCGGTGCTCTTAGGTAAGCCACCTAAGATGACACGCGATGTGAAAACCAAAGCGAAAAATTTAACGGCTTTTGATACGCAAGATATTGATCTCAAACAAGCGGCTGAACGTGTGTTGCGTCTGCCAGGTGTGGCGGATAAAACCTTCTTAATCACCATTGGCGATCGCACAGTAACAGGCTTGGTCGCGCGCGAACAAATGGTTGGCCCATGGCAAGTGCCAGTGGCCGATGTTGCGGTGACTTTATCTGGCTTTGAAGGCTATACCGGTGAAGCGTTTGCGATTGGTGAAAAAGCGCCATTGGCCTTGGTCAATGCACCAGCCTCAGGCCGTATGGCCATAGGCGAGGCAATTACCAATATTGCAGCTTGTCAGGTAGCCCATTTAAGTGACTTAAAACTCTCTGCCAACTGGATGGCTGCAGCAGGCCATGCGGGTGAAGAGGTTGCCTTGTTTGAAACAGTTAAAGCGGTTGGTATGGAAATTTGCCCAGCCTTAGGCATTAGTATCCCCGTGGGCAAAGATTCGATGAGTATGAAATCGGTCTGGAATGAAAATGCATCGGATAAAGCGGTTACGTCTCCAGTTTCGTTAGTGGTGACTGCGTTTGCTGAAACACAAGATGCGCGTAAGTCGCTCACGTCGCAACTGTTAACAGACCAAGCGAGTAGCTTAATTGCCATTGATCTCGGCGCAGGTCAAAACCGTATGGCTGGCTCTAGCTTGGCGCAAGTGTATAACGCAGTGGGCGATGTTGCACCCGATGTAGACCAGCCTGAGCAATTAGCCACCTTCTTTGCGCAAGTGCAATCGTTGAACTTAGAGGGTAAGCTCATGGCTTACCATGATCGTTCAGACGGTGGCTTGTTTACGACTTTGGTTGAGATGTGTTTTGCAGGCCGTTGTGGTGTTGCGGTTGAGTTGGCAGCAATTGGCAAAGGCCGCGATGTGGCCAAGGTGCTCACCCTGCTTGTGGTGGTCGGGATCTTGATGATCCGCCCGC
>CAZCBF010000167.1:0-3880 GCA_964496895.1 uncultured Methylophilaceae bacterium
CTGCTTTTTTCTTAGCATAAGCATAATCTGAGATACCCTCTTCTGCCATCATTCTGGCAGCTTGTTGAGCGATCATATGCCGCAACTGTGGCCCTTTGTGCATCGTTATCTCGTCAATTAATTGGTATTGAGTAATGACCGCTGTTCAGGACTAGACTGTGCACTTGGCACATCCTGTGCTGGTGAGTTAGTCGGCTGACGACCTTCTGTTTGCAACGGTATTTTTCGCATATTTTGAGGCGAATTTTGTTGCGGGCGCGCCGCTGATGGAGGCCGTTGTCGACTTGGTCTAGCTGGTGGCACAGATAATTGATCACGTTGCCAGTTAATTTGAGGCCGTTGCCCAGGCTGACTCGGCTGTTGTTGTATCGGTTGTCTTGGATTTTGTTGTTGTCCATGATGGCCACTACCATCCATACGGAAAAAACCCTGTGCTTTGCGCTTTAAGAACTCGATCAAATCACCATTTTCTTGATCAAAATATAAGTCAGGATCTGGCTCTGGTGGCAAATTCTCTACGTAAAAATATTCATCATGCCCAAACATAGGATCCTTAGTGCCAGTAAGCAAATCGATTTTAACTTTCGTAACGCCTTCTGGTACTTTAACGGGTTGATGTTTGACACCCGCCAGAACAGTTTTCATGTAATCGACCCAAATCGGTAGCGTGGCACCGCCCCCCGTCTCTCTTGCGCCTAGCGATCTTGGTTGGTCATATCCCAACCAAACGACTGCAACTTGATCAGGGTTATAACCCGCAAACCACGCATCGTGATGATCATTAGTCGTACCAGTCTTACCTGCCAAGTCATGCCTACCCAAGCTTTGTGCCCGTCTTGCAGTCCCTTCATTCACCACAGATTTAAGTAATGAGTTCATCAAGAATGCATTACGCTCATCGAGGACTCTAAAACCATCCTCACCTGCTGCAGCCGGTTTACTCACAAATAGTTCGCGCCCGTTTTGATCGAGAATTTTCTCAATAACATAAGGCGGCACTTGATAACCACCATTGGCAAAAGTCGCATAGCCACCTGCCATTTTCCAAGGTGTTGATGAGCCTGCCCCTAGTGCCATGGTCAAGAAAGCTGGGTGTTTTTGTTTATTAAAACCAAACCGTGTGATGTAATCCTGTGCATAGCGTACGCCAATAGTGTCTAGCATTTTAATCGCCACCGTATTGACTGATTTTGCTAAACCTTGCCTCAAGCGAATCGGACCACGATACTGACCATCGTAATTTTTAGGCGTCCATGCTTGATCTCCTGTCACATCCACACCATATTCGATCTCTTCATCATCAATAATCGTCGCAGGCGTATAACCTTTCTCCAACGCTGCAGAATAGACAAAAGGTTTAAAGCTAGAGCCTGGTTGACGCCAAGCCTGGGTCGCATGATTGAATTTGCTACGCTGAAAGTCAAAACCGCCAACCAGTGCTCTAACGGCACCATTATTAGGGTCTACCGCAACCAATGAAGCCTCGACTTGCGGTAATTGCACCACATCCCAACGTTTGCCACGTTTGATCACACGCAACACATCACCAACATGAATTGCTTTCTTTTTGTATGACTTTTGTGTTGGCTTTATATAGCGTTTGATTAACTTAACACTCTTGCCTTTGAGCTCTACAATATTGCCTTTTTTTGTAATCACTTGCAGTGATTTGGCATTTACAGCGGTAACAATCGCGGGTAATACTTGGTTATAGGTTTTTAAGGCCTTAAGCGTTTTTTCGACTAACGCTTGCTTTTCACCCTGCTCACCTGTGCCTAGCGCTATGTGTTTTTCTACACCGCGAAAACCATGCCTTGCATCGTAGTTGAGTAGCCCATCACGCACGGCCTTATTCGCAGCACGCTGGTTTTTCAGACGAATAGTCGTGTAAACCTGCAAACCATTAACATAAATCGCATCTTTATATTTTTGATACAGCTGATTACGCACCATTTCAGCCACATAGGGCGCTTCAAACGCTTTTTGTGATTTTTTTCTTTTATAAACGAGCTCATCATCTTTAGCCTTCAGGTAAGTGGCTTCATCAATAAAACCAAAACGATGCATATCGCGCAAAACTTCTTGTTGGCGTCGCTTTGCCTTTTTTGGTCTAGAAAATGGGTTATAGCCAGTAGGTGCTTTAGGCAAACCTGCTAGTAAGGCAGTTTCTGCTAAGGATAGTTCGTTGAGTGGTTTGTCAAAATACGTATTCGCAGCAGATGCAAACCCATACGAGCGCTGACCTAAAAAGATTTGATTAAGATACAGCTCAAGAATTTTATTTTTGGTTAAATTACGTTCGATTTTAATCGACAGCAAGGCTTCGTTAATTTTTGTTGTAATGTTTCGTTTTCGGTTTGGGCCAGAAAAGAAATTTTTTGCCACTTGCATGGTAATCGTACTCGCACCTTCGCGACTCTTGCCAGTGACATTGTTTTTAATCGCACGCAACAGACCTTTGAAGTCAATGCCATGGTGCTGGTAAAAACGTCTATCTTCAATCGCTAAGACCGCATCTTTCATGATTCGAGGGATTTCCTCGATTTTCATATAATTACGGCGCTCTTTACCAAACTCGCCAATAACCAAGCCTTCTTCCGAGTAAATACGCAAGGGCAACTTAGGTCTATAGTCTGTAATCACCTCCAAGTCAGGTAATTTTGGATAGATATAAAAGCCAGCAATCGCCATCAAAGCGGCTACAGACATACCGATTACTGCGCAGGCTAACAGCATATACTGCCACCATTTATTAATTACGATCACTTAATTTTTAACCAATTTTTCTTAATATGAGCATTATAAATCGCTTACCCCAATCAATCTATTTTTTATTAGTACTGATAGGACTTCATTATGCTTTAACTCGCTGGTGTACTAATCATAACAATTGAGTCACTTTCTGTGCTTTATTTCAACCGACAACCTATGGCCTGCTTCTTTAGAATAGTACTGACATCAAACTATTCTGAATAATTGTGATAAACCGCATAAGGTAAGACACTTTGGATTTTAATTTTTTTGCAAACAAGACACCATCGCTGGTTGGCGTAGACATTAGTGCTTCTGCCGTCAAAATGGTTAAGCTCGCCGGTGATTTTAAATCTGGGCTGATGCTAGAAGCCTATGCCAGCTCGCCATTGGAAAAAGACTTGATCGTAGATGGCAACATCAAAGATCTGGAAAAGGTTTCTGAAGTGGTAGATCGCACTTGGAAGTTACTCAGTACTAATGTTAAACGTACTGCATTGGCTTTACCAACCTCCTCGGTCATTAGCAAAAAAGTGCTGATGCCCGCTGAACTCAATGAAGAAGAGCTCAATGCGCATGTTGAAGCCGAAGCGAGTCAATATATTCCTTTTTCTCTAGATGAGGTTAATATCGATTTTCAACCGTTGGAAGAATATGACAAAGAGACTGCATCACAATCTGTCTTAATTGTTGCCGCAAAAAAAGAAAACATAGAAGACCGCGTTGCTGCGGCAGAAGGCGCAGCTTTAAACGTCGAAGTCATGGATGTGGAATCGTATGCGACCGAGGCAGCCTATCGGTTAGTGTCTAAAAGTGTACCAAACAAAGGCAAGAACAAAACCGTCATGATCATGGATATCGGTGCCAGCACTACCCATATTAACGTGCTGCATAACCGTGAATCTGTCTATACGCGTGACCAACACTTTGGCGGCAACCAGTTGAGCCAAGACATTCAACGCCGCTATGGATTAACCTTAGAAGAATCAGAACAATCCAAGCGCAAAGGTGACCTGCCTGATAGCTATGAAAGTGAAATTCTTGCGCCATTTAAGCAACTCGTCGTCAATGAGGTATTGCGTTCGCAACAGTTCTACCAAACTGCCAATACAAACAATAATAAGATCGA
>CAZCBF010000168.1:0-3865 GCA_964496895.1 uncultured Methylophilaceae bacterium
TTTTTATCACGAAGACAGGGCAGTGCTAATCCCAGAAGTCAGTAGCCGAAAGCTTCACTTCTTTGATAATACCTGCGCGAATCACAAAGTCACCAAACTCTTCATGTTCATCTTCACGTTCTTTTGACCAACGTTCGATGAGCATATCAGTGGCTGTTAGAATTTCTTCGGTGGTTGCATTTTCAAGATATTGTTTTGGTACACGCGTACCAGCACGGTTGCCACCGAGGTACATATTGTAGCGGCCAGGCGCTTTACCAATGAGCCCTAATTCCGCAAGCATTGCACGACCACAGCCATTTGGACAGCCAGCAATACGCGCGATAAAGTAGCTTTCTGGGATACCATGTTTTTTAAGCATACCTTCGATTTCATCAATAAATTCAGGTAGATAGCGCTCTGCTTCTGCCATGGCTAATGGGCAAGTGGGTAATGCCACACAGGCCATCGCGCGTTGACGTTGCTGCGTACTATCGATGATGAGGCCATGTGCTTTGGCGATCTTTTCAATCTTACTTTTATCGCCCTTAGCAATGCGTGCAACGATGAGGTTTTGGTTGGCTGTGAGCCTAAAGTCACCTTTGTGAATCTCAGCGATTTTAGCCACACCTTCTTTTTTAGTGCCAATCAAGCGGCCATTTTCAATAAACAGCGTGAGATGCCATAAGCCTTCTTCACCTTGTACCCAACCGATGTTGTCACCACGTTCAGTCAACTCATACGGCTTGGTCGCTGAGAACTCAGACTGCATGCGGCGCTCAACTTCCTCGCGGAATGTGTCGAGGCCAACACGTTCGATGGTATAGCGTGTTTTAGCATTTTTACGGTCTACACGGTTACCCCAGTCGCGTTGTACGGTCACAATCGCTTCACCACAGGCCAGTAGTTTGTCTGCAGTAATATAGCCCAGATCATGTGCTGTGGTTGGGTAAGTGCTTGTAGTGCCGTGTGTAAACGACAGTCCGCCACCGACCACAACATTAAAACCAGCCAGCTTCTTGCCTGACTTGTCTGCTACTGCAACAAAATTCATATCATTGGCATGCATATCCACATCATTGTGTGGTGGGATAATCACAGTCGTTTTGAACTTACGCGGCAGATAATTGTTGCCTAAAATCGGCTCATCATCTTGGTAATCATCTTCTGTCGAGAGTTGCTTTTCACCATCTAGCCAGATTTCTGCATAAGCACGTGTCTTAGGCAGTAGGTGCTCTGATAGATTTTTGGCAGCTTCATAAGCTTCACGGTGCAATTGTGATTCAACGGGGTTTGTTGTACACAAGACATTACGATTCACATCACCAGCTGTGGCAATTGAGTCTAGCCCCAAGTGGTTTAACCACTGGTGCATAGGCTTGATGTTTTCTTTGAGTACACCGTGAAATTGAAACGTCTGACGATTAGTTAGGCGAATACTCGCGTAATCACTGCTTTCTGTGGCAAATTTATCAATACCTAACCACTGTTGTGGGGTCATGATGCCACCGGGTAAGCGGCAACGCAGCATCACGTTTTTACGTGGCTCTAGCTTGCGCTCTACTAAGCCAGCACGAATGTCGCGATCATCTTGCGCATACATGCCGTGGAAACGGATGAGTTGAAAATTATCACCTCTAAAACCACTGCTGACTTTATCTTGTAAATCTTCGGCAATCGTACCGCGTAGGAAATTACTTTCGGCTTTAAGGCGCTCATTGTCTGCGAGCTTGCCTTCTACGATGAGTGTTGGTTGCTCACCATTGTTATCTACTTTTTTTAACATGTTGATGTCTCCTAATACACATCGCGTTGATAGCGGTCAGCTTCACGCAAGTCATTGAGGTAGTCTATTGCTGCCTCTTCATCTTTATTACCTTGTGATGCAATGACACCCAGTATCGCTTTTTCTACATCTTTTGCCATTCGGCTGGCATCACCACAAATATAAATGTGTGCGCCGTCTTGTAGCCATTGCCAGAAAGTTTTAGCGTTGTTGCTGACCATGTCTTGCACGTAGACCTTATCTTCGCTATCACGTGACCAAGCCAGTGAGGATTCGTTTAATAGGCCCTGATCTCTGAATTCCACCCATTCTGCGGCGTAAAGAAAGTCACGACGATAATGGCGGTTACCAAAGATCAGCCAGTTTTTACCAGTGGCTTCATCCGCACGTCGTTGCTGCATAAATGATCTAAAGGGAGCGATACCTGTGCCTGCACCAATCATAATCGTCGGTGTTTCAGCATTGGCCGGTAATCTAAAGCGTGGATTTGGCTCTACAAAGACTTGAACCTCATCGCCTTCTTCTAGACGGTTACTCATCAGGCCAGAAGCACTGCCGTAAAGGGTTTTGTCATCATGTGGAATATCCACAACACCCACACAGAGATGCACTTCTTCACCGACTTCTTCTTGTGAGGATGCAATCGAGTAAAGTCTTGGAGTTAATGGTTTTAAGCCATCAATCAGTGTTTGTGCGTCGATTGTTTGAGGGTAAGTGCTCAATAATCCAAGCAGTGGTGTGCTAGCTTGAAAGGCTTGCAAAGCTGCTTTGTCTTCCACCAGCGCTTTAAGCTTTTCATCATCACTGCTGGCGGCATAGCCTTTAATAAATTTAGGTGTCAGTTGGTTGAGGTCTACTTGCGCTAACAAGGCCTCACGTAATGTTGTCGTACCAGACTTGCTTGTAACGCTCTCATCACCAGTCAATGTGAGTGCAGCTAAGATAGCATCGACGGCTGCTGGGTCATTTTTAGTCACCACACCGAGTGCATCACCAGCCTTGTATTGCAAGCCAGATTCATCAAGATCAATTTCCACATGCACTACTTGTTTATCAGCATCATCCGTGACTAATAGATGAGACTTAAGCAAGCTCGCAGTGTATGGATTTTCTTTGTTGTACTGGCTTTCAGCGACTTCTGTCGCGCCAGCAGTCACTGGTGCAACGGCAGCTGCGGCACCGCCTGCATAGTCTTTTAATTTAGCAACGGCTTTTTCAATCCACTCATCTGCCAGTGATTGATAATCAACATCGGCATCGACACGATCAAGCAAACGCTCACCACCCAATTCACCCATCTTGGTATCAAAATCGACACCTGCTTGGGAAAATTTAGGATAAGAGGTATCACCCAAACCAAATACGGCAAAGGCCAAGTTATCGAGTTTTGGTGACTTTTTACCAAATAAGAAGTTGTGTAGTGGTACGCCTTCTTCTGGTGGCTCACCTTCACCTTGGGTTGAAGTCACCAACAGTACGATTTCTTCTTTGGTGAGTTGTTTGGCCTTGTAACTGCCAGCACTGACTAACTTTGCATCGAGTGCGGCATTGGTAAGTTGCTCAGTCAGCTTTTTAGCAATACCTGCAGCATTACCCGTTTGTGAGGCTGAGATGACAGTGATTTTCTTTGCCGGAATCGCTGCAGCTGCAGCAACTGGCGCAATAGCCGCACCTGCTGGCATGGCAGCGCCTTGGCTCCTTGCCCAAAGATAGCCTGCTAAAAATGCTTTTTGTTGAGGGGTTAAGTTTTCCAGTTGAGACGTTAGCTCAGCGGGTATTGGTGGTAGTTGATTACTCATTATTTTCTTTATGATATTTGTTAATAATCAGTGATTTATTGCCAAATGAGGCTTGATCGCAATGGCTATTCGCAAACATACATTCAATGTGTGTTTTTAGTGCTTGCAATCATAGTCGTAAAGGATAAATAAGTAAAACAGATAATACTGATAATATATATCGGTAAAACAGATGGTTAAAGTTTCGGATAATAAAAAGCTGACCCTACTTTTTAGTCTAAGGTCAGCTGATTATTTTAGTGACTGAATATTAATCAAAGAAGTCTTTAACTTTATTCATCCAAGATTTATTTTTAGGGCG
>CAZCBF010000169.1:0-3830 GCA_964496895.1 uncultured Methylophilaceae bacterium
CAAGCAAGTAAATAGTCTCGTATCAATCAAACAGGAAGCGTGGCTGAGTGGTTTAAGGCAACGGTCTTGAAAACCGTCGAGGGTTCACGCCCTCCGTGAGTTCGAATCTCACCGCTTCCGCCAATCTTTCCTCACCATGTAATTTCTAGCGCACTAGCGTGTAAAGCATTCATTGATACTTTGTTTTAAAACATTGATTTGTTCTGTGCTTAATACTGTTTCATTGTGCCCAGAAATAATAAAGCTATCCTCGGCACGATTTCCCATTGTATTGATTTTAGCGTTATGGACTTCAACTTTATGGGTAATGAATAAGGTTGCCAGCTTAGCTAACAAACCAGGAATATCACCAGTGACAATCTCGAGTTGATGGTAATGATCAACCATTTTTCTCACACTGATTTGAAGTGGATAGTCTATGTGTTTCACTTGTCGACTCACACGCCCACTGAGTGGTGTTTCGAGTGGTGAATTGTCACTAAGTTTTTCAGTTAACTCGGTTTCGATGTGCTGGTGCAAGCCATCATAACTAATACTTTTGTCTGATTGGTCAAGCACAATGAAAGTATCTAGCGCATAGCCATGCTGAGTCGTGTAGATTTTGGCTTCAGCAATACTATAGCCAATACGGTCAAAGAAATTACAAATGCGGGCAAAAATATCGCTTTGCGCGCGCTCATAAATCATGACCTGTATGCCATCATCATTAGGGCTTAATCTTGAGCGCACAATAGCTTGCTCTGTATTCAGGTGAGGTGTTAATAGCCGACTATGCCAAGTCGCCTCATCACTTTTATATCGTTCAAAGTAGTCATCACCAAATTGGGCCCACAACCTTTCAAAGGATTGTGCTTTCAAGCCCAAGCCTATCAAGCGCGCTCTGGCTTCCTCTTGTCTGAGCTTAACCACATTTTGGCCGTATTCTTGGCTATCTTTAAGTGCATTGCGCGTTGCTAAGAATAAGGTTTCAAAGAGGCTTGCTTTCCAAGCATTCCATACTTTAGGGCTAGTGCCACGAACATCAGCCACGGTAAGCAAATACAAAGCCACTAAGCGCCTTTCTGTTTTAACGAATTTTGCAAACTTTTCAATGACTTGCGGGTCAGATAAATCAGATTTTTGTGCAGTAGCAGATAAGTTTAAATGTGCGCCTACCATCCACGCAACCAAGTCAGTTGAGTCTTCGTCCAAGCCGTGTTGCTCACAAAAATTGAGCGCATCTACTTTGCCCAATTTAGAATGATTGCCACCGCGGCCTTTAGCAATATCATGGAACAACGCACCTAAATAGAGTAAATGAGGCGCATCAAAGGCCTCCATTAAGTTTGTGCATAGCGGAAACTCGTGTGACCGTTCAGCGTCACAAAAGTTGTGCAGATTACTCAACACGTTTAATGTGTGTTCATCGACCGTGTAATCATGAAATAGATCATGCTGCATTTGCCCTACGATTTTGCCAAATGCTGGAATATAGGCACCGAGTAGGCCGTAGCGATTCATGGCACGCATAGCCTTGGCAACGCCCTTAGGCTGAGTCAATATTTGTATAAACTTCTGTTTATTTTGTTCTGAGGCGATAAAGCTGCTGTTGACGACTTTATGCGCCTTGATTAACTGACGTAACAATGCCGCACTGACACCCTTTGTCTCATCGCGCTGAATCAATAAAAAAACATCGAAAATAGTTTCCGGTCGTTTTTGAAAGAGATTAGCGTCGTGCGCGTGCAAATCTCGATCTTTAGCATAAAAATCATCGTCAATGTTTTCCAAGATTGGCGCCGAGTTGCTCGTCAAGCCTCGCAAGTTTTTGAGGAGTATCTCATTCATCACTTGGATGCTCTTAACACTACGGAAGTAGCGTTGCATTAAACCTTCACTGGCGCGCTTTAGCTTGGTCGGCTCGTAGCCCATAATGCTCGCAACATTGCTCTGAAAGTCAAACAACAAACGGTCTTCACGACGATCACTCACATAATGCAAATATATGCGGATTGTTTGCAGGATGCTTTGGTGATGTTGCAAATGCCGCAACTCATTGGGGGAGATTAGCGCTTGCTTTTTCAACCAAGTCCATAACACGCTATCTTGTTGTTTATAAATAACCTTTAAACTAACAGGTGCGTTGTCTTGTGTGGCCAAGCTAGTGAGGTAAGCGCGCACCATCCAGATGACACTATGAATGTCTCTTAACCCACCAGGGCTTTCCTTGATATTTGGCTCTAGATTGTAAGCAGTGTCATTATATTTAGCATACCTTCGAGACTGCTCATCTATTTTGGCTTTGACAAAAGATTCAATGGTTAGGCTGTTTGCAACGACTTCTGTATATTGTGAAAACAATACATTTGCACCAACAATTAAACGAGATTCAATCATATTGGTTTGCGTTGTAATGTCATTGCTAGCTTCTATTTCGCACTCAGCAATGGTTCTAACACTATGGCCAACCTGTAATCCAATATCCCAAAACATCCCAACCATACGCTCGACATTCTGCAAGCGTATTTCACGGCCATCTTCTTGATCCGGCAGTAGGATGAGTAAATCTGTATCAGAGTAGGGGTATAACTCGCCGCGCCCATAGCCCCCAACAGCAATTAACGCACTCTGTCGGTCAATGGCACAGTAGCGCCAAATTTTAATGAGCAAATCATCAACAAGCTTGGTATGCGCTTTGAAAAGCGCTCGGTTGTTAGGCTGTGCTAGGAAGTCAGCCTTAATTTGATCACGCCCAGCTTGATAGTCTTGCTTAATGCCAGCAATAAAGGCTTGGTGCGTTTGATTATATTTGTCATTGGATAAACCAGATTCAGTGGCGGTTGGCTTATTCCCGCGCGAATGCTCTATAGACCCCACTATGCAGCAACAAACTCAGGTGGCTGGGGAGTGCCAGCGGATACTGTCATGATTTCATAGCCTGTATCAGTCACTAGAATGGTATGTTCCCATTGTGCAGAGAGACTTCTATCTTTCGTGACCACGGTCCAGCCATCAGGCATATGACGAATCTGTGGTTTGCCAACGTTGATCATCGGTTCGATAGTGAAAATCATGCCTGCTTCAAGCGTGACACCCTGACCAGGATGACCATAATGCAGCACTTGAGGGTCCTCGTGAAAATTCTCGCCAATACCGTGCCCACAAAATTCGCGCACAATACTATAACCATGCTGCTCAGTAAATTTTTGAATATGGTGACCAACATCTCCAAGCGTTGTGCCTGGTTTGACAATTTCAATCCCTTTCCACATTGCCTGATAGGTCACTTCACATAACCTTTTGGCCTGTATCGATGGTGCGCCAATATAAAACATACGGCTAGTATCACCGTGAAAACCGTCTTTAATCACGGTCACATCGATGTTAATAATGTCCCCATTTTTAAGCGCTTTATCACCTGGAATACCATGGCAGATCTGTTGGTTGACTGAAGTGCAAATAGACTTAGGGTAGGGCTTGTGCCCGTGAGGCGCATAGTTTAATGGTGCTGGAATTGCCTCTTGCACATTGACGATGTAGTCATGACAAAGCTGATCGATTTGTTCAGTCGTAATCCCTTTTACTACATGCGGGGTAATATAGTCCAAGACTTCTGCTGCTAGTTTGCCTGCCACACGCATTTTTTCAATTTGCGCTTGCGTTTTAATCGTAATTGCCATGTAAGTACTACGTCAGAAAAAAAGTATATTTTAGCACAGCGTCATGCTGCCACTAACCTTTCCAATAAACGAAAAAATATAAATTAAATTTGACGTTATTTACCTACTTATTTAGACAATATAAACTCCAGGTGATTTTGTTATGCTAGCACTGTAAAAAGGAGAAATTAT
>CAZCBF010000170.1:0-3827 GCA_964496895.1 uncultured Methylophilaceae bacterium
AGGCTGGGGATGATTCTGTTGTACTTTCAGAAACGAAAGTAGGCAAGATACTCACCGTGAAAGTGCTTGCAGATTAACAGAATTAGCGGCCCTCTCCTCTAGCGCTGATTTTTTTCAAAAAAATTGAATAAAATCACTCGCTGAAGTGTCTTCTTAATAGAAACACTTTTTTAATCACTACTCGGGGAAATCTATATGTTACGCAATCTGGCAAAACAATTCTTATCGTTATTCACTGCATTTGTGCTGATAGGCCTTTCTTTTAACACCTATGCGGCATCGAATTGGACTTTAGACAGCACGGCTTCGCGTGTGGCTTATGGTTCGATCAAAAAGGATATGGTTGGTGAAGCGAATTACTTTCGTACTGTCAATGGCACGATGACGGCAGCAGGCGAAGTGAGTATTGAGATTGATTTAAGCTCGGTAGAAACCAACGTTGAAACGCGTAACCAGCGCATGGTGAAACATATATTTAACGAAGGTGCATTAAAAGCCACATTAAGCACAGAAATTGACCCCAGCATCATTAGCAAATTAGCACCTGGTGCGACGATGCCCCTCAGCACAGATGGCACATTAACCTTTCTAGACAAATCCATTGAGTTGGATGTAGATTTATTTGTTGCCAAATTAAGTGATAAAAGCTTTATGGTCACCACCGATAAGATGATCATGATCAAAGCCGCTGATTTAGGGATTAATGAGGGCTTAGATACCTTAATGAGCTTGGCCAAATTACCCAGTATCACACGCGTTTCTCCTGTGACATTACGTTTAGTCTTTGAATCAAAATAATCACCTGACAACATGTTTTGGCGACGTAAACACAGCAAAACACTAGACAAGGAAATAGAGGCATTATTCCCAAGATTATGGCGATATTGCCTCGTGCTGACTGGCTCAAATGACGATGGGGCTGACTTAGCACAATCCGTGTGTTTGCGCGCCTTAGAGCAATACAACATCTCGCATAACGATACGCCACTAGATCGTTGGGCGTTCCGCGTCGCAAAAAATAGCTGGTACAACACATTACGTGCACAGCGCATCCGAGAAGGCAAAGGTGTATTTTCAGTTGAAGACATAGCCTTAGTGAGTAATGAGGTCGAGCCAGAACAACGTGCAATGCACCAAGATATCATCCGCTCAGTGCTCGCATTGCCAGAGGCACAACGCTTGGTGGTTAACCTAGTCTATATTGAAGGCTATCGCTACCAAGAAACCGCCGACATCTTGGAAATACCCATCGGTACTGTCATGAGCCGTTTAGCGGCAGCACGTACTCAACTATCGACTAAATTAGTCGCATTTAAAGGGCAAGCATGAAGCAATCAAACGCCTATAATGATGAACAGCTCTGCGCCTTTTTAGATGGTGAGCTAGATACCGCACAAGCGCAAGCCATCAAGGCTGCATTGTCTGAAAATGCTGTATTGCAGGCGCGCTTAGAAACGCTTAAGTTAGACAAAGCTAAGATCTCTCAGGCTTTTGATGCCTTACTTGATCAAGCGCCAAAGCAAATGCCAGCCAACACTGCAAAGACAGTCAAAACCTCATACTGGCTGCAATCTGTCGCTGCAGCCTTAGTGCTCAGTATAGGCTTAGTCGGAGGGTGGCTCTTGCATGGTACACAGGGACCAGCAGCCATGCCATGGCACCAATCAGTCGCTGAATATCAAGTCTTGTATATCAGCCGAACACTAAACCACATTAATAACTCGGATTTGAAAAAACGTGCGGAATTAAGCAGTGTTGAAGCGGTAATCGGTAAACATTTTCCAATTGAAACACTAAGCGCTCGACCAGAGTTGGATTATAAACGCGCACAGATTTTAGGCTTTAAAGGGCAACCTTTAATCCAGCTCGCTTTTTTATCAAAGCTAGATGTGCCCTTAGCTTTATGCGTGATTAAAGCAGAGAATAAGCTGACTGAAAATATCAAGCTAGCCTCAATAGAAGGCATGGCAGCTGCCAGTTGGACGCAAAAAGGCTATGCATATTTATTGATTGGCGGGCAAGACCAGCGCTTGATTGCTGATCAAGCTGAGTATTTCTTTACGAAGCTTTGACGCTAGGCTTGACGGTTTGAGCGGCCGACTTTGCATGCTCTCTTGCAAGCTCAACACTATCCGCACTAGCGATAGCAACGCCCATGCGGCGGCGCGTGAAAGACTCTGGTTTGCCAAATAGGCGTACATCAACATTGGGCAGGCTGAGTGCTTTTTCCAACCCTTCGTAAGCCAATGTTTTAGTGTC
This sequence comes from uncultured Methylophilaceae bacterium, assembly GCA_964496895.1. Taxonomy (GTDB): domain Bacteria; phylum Pseudomonadota; class Gammaproteobacteria; order Burkholderiales; family Methylophilaceae; genus Methylotenera. The sequence continues at coordinate 2,260 of CAZCBF010000170.1, forward strand.
ATGCTGACCATAAATCACCGCACTCGCCCCTGGCTCGCGTAACGTGACATCAACGGGCAATCCTAAAATGGCACGCGCATGTAACTCAAATTCACTCAGGCGTTGTGTCGCCATCGTGACCATACCTGTGTCATGTGGCCTTGGGCTAACTTCACTAAACCAGACCGCATCTCCTTTGATAAAGAGCTCCACACCAAACAAACCTAAACCACCTAAACCATCTGTCACCGCTTTAGCAATCTGCTGAGATTGCTCCAGTGCTTTGTCTGTCATGGCTTGAGGCTGCCAGCTTTCAATATAGTCGCCATTTTGTTGCTTGTGCCCAATAGGCGCACAAAAGTGTGTTTCGATTTCACCATTTGCATTTTTCGCACGCACAGTGAGTAATGTAATTTCATAATCAAAGTCGATTTGGCCTTCGGCAATTACCGCACCTTGGTCAACTCTGCCCCCCTCTGCCGCATAACGCCAAGCTTCAGCAATTTGGCTGGGTTCTGTAATGCGTGATTGGCCTTTGCCCGATGATGACATGGTTGGCTTAATAAAACACGGATAACCAATTCCGTCTTCAATTGCATTGGTCAGCTCTGCTTCGCTATAGGCAAATGCGTATGGTGAAGTAGGCAGGTTTAAGGTTTCGGCTGCTAGGCGGCGAATGCCCTCACGGTTCATGGTGAGTTGGACAGACTTTACATTAGGGATCACCGTAATTCCATCCTCTTCAAACGAGGCTAGTGTGGTGGTATTGAGTGCTTCAATCTCGGGAACAATTAAGTGCGGTTTTTCAAACGCTACCAATTGCTTGAGTGCCGCGTCATCGGTCATGTCGATGGTATAACCACGATGAGCGACTTGTTGTCCAGGTGCATTGGCATAGCGGTCTACTGCAATCACTTCTACACCTAGACGCTGTAAGGCAATAATGACTTCTTTGCCTAACTCACCACTGCCAAGCAGCATGACTTTGGTTGCGTTTGGGCTTAAGGGTGTTCCAATGACCATCTTGTTTTTTCCGCACTATTCATCATCAAAGGATAATAGCATGATGATTGTGCCTGAGACAGGTTTTCAATGAATTAGAAAGCTATGCTTTAATCTGGTGTTTTTGCATGCGATAACGCATGGTCATACGGGTAATGCCAAGCTTGCGTGCCGCTTCTGACACATTGTATTTAGAAGCCTCTAATGCTTGCAATAGCATTGTTTTTTCTGCCTCTTCTAAAGTGGGACTACCCTGATTCAATGTTGTAGTTGTCGGGTTTGAAAACGCGACCGATGCAGTCACTAGTGGATCTGCAGCTTGTGTCACTACTGGGCCAGTGGGTTGAACATGCTGCATATTGGGTAATGCCAGATCAAATGCAGTAATGTTGCTATCCTGACAAAGCAACATGGCACGACTGACCTGATGGCGTAACTCACGGATATTACCAGGCCAGTTGTATTGTTGAAGGGCGGCTATCGCATCATTTGCAAATATAGGTGAGGCTAAACCATAACGCCGCGCCGTCTGTTCTGCAAAATGATTCGCTAACAACATCGCATCATTTTCGCGATCTCTTAACGGT
>CAZCBF010000171.1:0-3775 GCA_964496895.1 uncultured Methylophilaceae bacterium
CTGCGCTGGACTGCTGGCATGGTCTCTGGCAAGAACTTGACTGCAGCAAAAACTGCTAATGCGGCGTAAATGGCTAAAAAGATAAAAATAGCCTGCCAATGAATACCGAGTAATAAGCCGCCAATAATCGGTGCGATGGCAGGCGCAATGCCAAATAACATTTGCACGGTTGCCATGACTTTTTGGGCTTTGGGGCCTTCGAATAAATCGCGTACCATCGCACGGGCGACGGTATTCCCTGCCCCGCCGCTAGCCCCCTGCAGAGCTCTAAATACCCATAGCGTTTCAACATTAGGCGCTAAGGAACAGCCAATACTGGCTAAGACAAAAATGCCTAAGCCAATTTTAATGGTGGTAATTCGGCCAATGGCATCTGAGATTGCGCCATGCCATAGGGTCATGGCAGCATATGGCAACAGATACAAAGTAAGGCTTTGTTGAATGGCGTAATCATCTACGCCTAGCGATTGGCCCATAGCTGAAAAAGCTGGCAAGTACGTGTCAATGGCAAACGGTGCGAGCGCTGTCAGCGCCGCCAAGGCTAGGATTAATATGGTTTCGTTATGTTTCACGTAAAGGGCTTTCTCGCATAAAAAAACGCGTGGTTGTCCACGCGTTTATTGTAGTTGATTTAATGGCTAAGGTAAGGAGTGAAATTGACCTACCCGCTCTTTACTACCCTCTACATATTTTTTAGAGTTGGCATTGGTTCTAAAAATGATCGGCTGTTCTTTTAGCGCAGGTTTTTGTGCGTTAACCAAGGCCTCATCAATCAAATGACGGTGTGGGGATTTGGTACACACAGGGTCAGCAGCTTCGGCATCACCTGACAACAAGAATGCCTGACAACGGCAACCACCCAAGTCGTTTTCTTTTTCATCACAGCTACGGCATGGCTCTTTCATCCATTCATCACCACGATACTTGTTAAACGCTGGTGATTCGTTCCAAGCCCAATTTAAGCCATGTTCTTTGACATTGGGGAATGCAATATCAGGTAATGAACGTGCTGAGTGACAAGGCAGCACTGCGCCATCAGCAGTGACAATCATAAACACTTCACCCCAGCCGTTCATGCATTTTTTCGGGCGCTCTGCAAAGTAGTCTGGCACCACAAACAGTACTTTCATTTTATTGCCAACGCGGTCTCTAAACTCATTGGTGGCTTTCTCTGCTGCTTCTACTTGTTCTTTGGTTGGCATGAGTTGATCACGATTCACCAAGCTCCAACCGTAATACTGCGTGTTAGCTAGCTCAACATAATCAGCACCGAGTGACTCTGCCATTTCTAATATCTTGTCAATATGTTCAATGTTGTAACGGTGAATCACAACGTTTAGCACCATTGGGTAGCCGTGGTCTTTGATCATACCAGCGACTTTCTTTTTAAGCTTAAACGTGCTGGTATCTGTAATAAAATTGCTGATATCTTCGGTGATATCGTGCATTGAGAGCTGAATATGGTCTAAACCGCCCTCTTTAAACGCCTTAAGGCGCTTTTCTGTGAGGCCAACACCTGAGGTAATCAGGTTGCTATAAAAGCCGAGCTTGCGGCCTTCAATCACGATGTCTTCAATGTCATTACGTAGCAGTGGCTCACCACCCGAAATACCAAGCTGAATAGCGCCCATTTTGCGCGCATCTCGTAGCGCTTGTATCCACTGTTCAGTCGTTAATTCGTTTTGTGCATGTTTGTCATAATCAGTCGCGTTATAACAAAAGGCACAGTGTAACGGACACCGGTAGGTCACCTCTGCCAGTAGCCAGAGTGGTTGCTTTTGTGTGACTTCTGCCGCCACACCATTGTTTAACTGTGCCATACACTTTACTCCTTGACGACTAATCGTTTACTTTACGAATCCAAGCTTTACCGAAAGCCATCTCAAACATACCAACGATATCAGCTTCAATATTATCAACTTGCGGAAATGCGGCCTTAAGTTCAGCAACAATCTCCCCCACGCTTGTTTTACCATCCACACGCTTTAAGATCTCCCCTGCACTGCCATGTAGCTTAACCATGCCTTCTGGAAAAAGAATCACATAGCTTTGCTGCGCTTCTTCCCATTGAAAACGATGGTGAAGTGCTATATCAAAAATATCAGAATGATTTATTTCTACTGCTTCTTCCATTGTTTTTACTCGTCAAATTTAATCACTGGCTGGCGTAAGTACGCTTGGCCTTCGGTTGTGATATCGGTACTCGCTAGCATGATCGAATCTGCAATTACCCAAAGTACATTCAGTTTAAATTGCAAAATCTCTAATGCTTGCTCTTGTCTTGCGCGTGTTTCACTAAAGTAATCTAGCGTGACTTGTAAACCATGCTCAACGTCTCTGCGTGCTTCGGTTAGGCGTTTTCTAAAGTAGACCAAGCCACTCTCATCAATCCATGGGTACATGGTCGGCCATGAGCTGATACGTTGTTGGTGGATATGCGGCGCAAATAGTTCAGTTAAGCTAGAGCACACAGACTCTTGCCATGAGCGCTGTTTGGCAAAGTTTATATAGCCATCAACAGCAAAACGAACACCCGGGCTTACCATTTCTAAGCTAGTAATTTGTTCGCGTGTGAGGCCAACGGCCTTACCAAGTTGGATCCATGCTTCAATACCACCCATTGCATCACCAATGCCATCATGATCGGTAATACGCACGACCCATTGTTTGCGGACTTCTACGTCATCACAGTTAGATAAGACTGCGCCGTCCTTCATGGGAATAGAGATTTGGTAATAAAAGCGGTTAGCTACCCAGCATTGCAGCTGCTCTTTACTCAGCTTACCTTCATACATCATCACGTGAAAAGGGTGATAGATATGATATCCCTTGCCTTTTTCGCGTAGTTTGTTTTCAAATTCTTCGCGTGACCAAGGTTGTAAATCGTTCATCATCGTCTCCTAAAGATCAATATCCATACCATCAAATGCTAACTCAATGCCTGCTGCGTTGAGTGTAGCGCGTTGTGGTGAATCTTCATTGAGAATCGGGTTGGTGTTATTGATGTGAATCAATATCTTGCGCGGTTTATTCATGCTATTGAGGATACTCATGATCCCGCCATCACTTGACTGATCTAAGTGCCCCATTTCACTGGCGCGTTTTTGGCTAATGCCCTCTTTCGCCATTTCATCATCTGTCCACATGGTGCCATCGATTAATACGCAATCCGCATTGCGCATATATTCCAACACATGTGGCTCTGCCACACCTAAGCCCGGCGCATAAAATACACTTTGACCTGTACGCGTGTCTTTAATGTTTAAACCAACATTATCACCCGGCACTGTGTTATCTCGACGTGGTGAGTATGGCGGCGCATTACTTAGCAAAGGCACGGCTGTAAACTCAATCCCTTCTGCTGAGGGAATGGTAAATACAGACTCGTCTGTTTTGATCTGATGGTGGTTGACACCACGAAAGTGCCCCAAAATATTAAAGATTGGAAAACCTGATGTTAGATCTTCTTTGACTTCATTCGTGCAATAAATATCCCAAGGCTTATTGTGTTCACGTAGGGTTAATAATCCCGTAACATGATCAATTTGCGAATCGGTAATGACAATCGCTGAAATCGCAGTATCACGCACTTTTCGTGCTGGCTGAAAGGCAGGGAAATTATCGATCTGCACTTTAATATCGGGTGAAGCATTAATTAAAATCCAGTCCTTACCATTGGCACTGACCGTGATCGAAGATTGTGTTCTGGGTGTAGCGTTTATTGTTTCATTACGAAAACCGTCACAGTTATCGCAATTGCAGTTCCACTGAGGGA
>CAZCBF010000172.1:0-3749 GCA_964496895.1 uncultured Methylophilaceae bacterium
ATTAATGCATGAACACGAAAACGCAAGGCAATATCTAACTGCTGTTCACCATATTCTATTAATAAAAAGTGATCTCCCGCTATTCTATAGTTAACTTCAATACCGACCTCTTCGGTGGTTAGACTACTAATAATAGGTGATGAAATTTCGACTGGATTTACATTAAGGCCTGAAGCAATAGTCGATGAACCAAGTTGTACATTCTTAATAGACTTGTTTTGAGCGGCTTCTAGAGCTACGGCATCATCCAAGCTTGTTGGTATAAACGTTATTTTATCGCCCGCTTTTAATTGACCCAGTTTCCATAAATCTGCCTGTATGACAGTTGCTGGACAAACAAAACCGCCTAGCGATGGACCGTCAGGCCCTAAAATCACAGGCATATCACCTGTAAAATCGACAGAACCAAAAGCGTAAGCATTATCGTGAATATTAGACGGGTGCAAACCCGCCTCACCGCCGTCTTTACGTGCCCATTTAGGCTTAGGGCCAATTAAACGAACACCTGTTCTACTTGAGTTGTAGTGCACTTCCCATTTATGCTCAAAAAACATACTAATGTCGGCGTCAGTAAAGAAATCGGGTGCGCCATGAGGGCCATAAATCACCCGTATTTGCCATTCATTAGTAATGTTAGGGATGATATTCGGTTGCAACTCACTAGCTAACTCTTTACCCAAATATTTCTCATTAGAATGAGAGGTATCTGATAGATTCAGTACATCACCTGTTCTTAAGGCGCGTCCGTTATGACCACCAAGCTGACCTAACGTAAAAGTAGACTTTGAACCCAAATAATCAGGGCATTGAATACCTCCTTGCACGCATAAGTAACTGCGCATACCCTGCTCTGCGACTTTTCCTAAACGTAAAGTCTGTCCACTAGACACTATAACCGTTGTCCACAAAGGTAATAGTTTGCCATCTAAAGTTGCTTCTATTTCTGCACCACCGATTGCAATTAAAGTGCCACTAGCAAACTTAAGAGTTGGCCCTTGAGCTGTAATTTCAAGCCCTGCTTCATTGCCGTTGCCATTAACATTGTCATTGCCAAGTAAACGATTGAGCAATCTAAAAGATAAGCTATCGAAAGGCCCTGACGGTGGAATACCCACGTGCCAGTAGCCTTGTCGAGCTGGATAGTCTTGAATGGTGGTCATTGTGCCACCTTGAAGAATATCTATACGAGCTGGTGTAACTTTAAAGTCATTTAGATATCGAGTGGTGACTGTACCGTCTTTCAAGGCTTGGTCTTGAATGAGTGCTTGTAAATATTGTCGGTTAGTCTCAATTCCATAAAGCTCTGTTTCATCTAAAGCCTCAGCCAACTTATCCATTGCCGATTCTCTATCATCCGCATGCACAATGAGCTTTGCTAGCATTGGGTCAAAATACAACGGAACTTCAATACCCGCTTCAACCCATGTATCCACTCGTATACCTGTGCCTTTTGGAAATTCTACTTTTTTCAGCAGACCTGCACAGGGTTGAAAGTCTAAATAAGGATCTTCTGCATAAAGTCGAACTTGTACGGCATGGCCGTTAGGTTTCCCTTTCAGTTCATTGCGCTTAGCGTCTAAATCAATTTTTTCGCCTGATGCGAGTAACAACATCCACTCAACTAGGTCTATTTTATAAACCTCTTCTGTAACGCCATGCTCTACTTGCAGGCGAGTATTGACTTCAAGAAAATAGAAATCATCTTGTTTAACATCATAAATAAATTCGACTGTACCTGCATTGCGGTAATTTACGCTGGCCAATAGCGATTCAGCCGCTTGATAGAGTTTATTTCGTATGTCACTCGATAAATTCGGCGCGGGGCACTCTTCCACCACCTTTTGGTTACGACGTTGACTTGAACAATCTCGCTCACCAATAGCCAAGGCACTGCCTTTACCATCTCCAAACACCTGAACTTCGATGTGTCTGGCTTGGTCAATGAACTTTTCAATAAATACACCGTCATAAGAAAAGTTACTTTTCCCTAAACGTTTTACCTTATCAAAACTGGCTAATAGCTCTTTGCTTGAGTGACATAGCTCCATGCCAATTCCACCGCCGCCTGCGGTGCTTTTCAGCATGACTGGATAGCCCATAGCTTCTGCTTCTTTTACTGCATCATTCACATTATTGAGCAAATTAGTGCCTGGTGTTAATGGCACAAAAGCGTTTTCAGCTAGCTCACGAGCCTTGTGCTTGAGGCCAAATAGCTCAACTTGCTCTGCTGTTGGGCCAATAAAAGCTAAACCTTGTTCGTCACAACGGCGAATGAAATCCGCATTTTCACTTAAAAATCCATATCCAGGGTGAATGGCTTCTGCACCCGATTCTTTCGCAATCTTAATAATCGCATCAACATCAAGATAGGTATCAGAAGCTCCACCTTCTCCCAAACAATAAGCTTCATCCGCATGACGAACATGCAGGCTATCGAGATCACTATCAGCATAAACAGCGACACTATGAATATTTAGATTTTTTAGCGTACGGATGAGTCGAACAGCGATCGCACCACGATTTGCTATGAGTACTTTTTTAAACACAATTTACCTTTTTCTCAGGCCGTCCCAAGAGAGTCTTTCTAACAATGGTCGTCCACTGCGGTTAAATTTACCATTAATATCAATAACTTAATTATAATATTTAAATTAAAATATCATTAATTCCATACGAGCAATTCAATTGGCGTAGGGTTGTATGCATTACAAGGGTTATTCAATTGCGGGCAATTTGAGATCAACACTAACACATCCATACTCGCTTCCAGTTCGACGTATTTTCCTGCATCTGAGATGCCGTCTTCAAAGGTTAAACTACCTTCTGCGGTAATCGGTACATTCATAAAAAAGTTAATGTTGTGCCCAATATCACGCTTAGTAAGCCCGGTCTCTGGATGTTTAGCAACCGCTAGCATCCAACTATCTCGGCAGGCATGCATGCACTTTTTATCTAGAGCATAGCGCACGGTATTCGATTCTGTGGCACAGGCGCCTCCAAGAGTGTCGTGCCGACCACATGTATCAGCAGTGATAGTCAGTAAAGTGTTTCCTAAGTTGGATTTCAACTCCGAACCTGCGGTTAAATACACATTATTTTGTGATCGCAATGTATCGATGGCGGAATATCGCTCAGACACATCATTGGCGTTAAAGAACAAGGTATCTGCGGCTTGATTACCTTCTAAATCATGAATGCGAAGTGTCTCGCCTTTTTTAACGGTGTGAAGCCAATAATCCCCAGCTAACACCGTTTCGCGATGAATAGCCTGTTGTACTTTTTTAGTGCTTTCAGTTAACATTTTTAATCTCTCAAATACTGTTCAAAACGGCTTAGTCACCCGTTAGGTGATATAGCGCATTATTCTTAAAGCCGCGTTTATTTTCTTCGCAGGCGTTTAGGCATTCATCGTCTTCTGCGATTGGAGCGGCTTTTCTTAATTCGTAGCGTATCGGTTTACGTGGGTATTCGTTGCCGCTGTCGCTATGAGCGTGCATGGGATGCGGGCAGGTGTGCATAATAACCAGAGTGTCCATCTCAAAGCGTAAATCGACGTAATCCCCTGCTTTGCTATTGTCGGTTTGGTATTGCATTGCGCCCTTTTCATCAACGCTTATTTTACTAAACCAGTTCAGGTTCGCGCTGATATCGCGAATATTTAATTCGTACTTTGCAAGTTCCACCATAAAGCTGTGTTCGCCGCTTAAGGTCCAATCATTTTTACTTTGCTGATAGCTTTTAACAGGGTA
>CAZCBF010000173.1:0-3715 GCA_964496895.1 uncultured Methylophilaceae bacterium
TAGCCAAACGTATGGCCTCTCAGCCACTCAATCAAATGAGCGCAGGTTCTACTTTTAGAAACCCTGAGGGAGATTATGCTGCGCGATTGATTGAAGCTGCAGGCTTAAAAGGTTACATGATTGGCGGTGCACAGGTGTCTGTTAAACATGCCAATTTTATTGTGAATGTTGAAAAAGCCACTGCAAAAGACATCGAATCACTCATTGCGCATATGCAAAAGACGGTAGAACAAAAATTTAATATCAAGCTTGTGCAAGAGGTCAAAGTGATCGGAGAGTCTGCATGAGCGAGGTAAACAATTTTGGCAAAGTTGTGGTGTTGATGGGTGGGACATCTGCCGAACGTGAGATATCACTCAAGAGTGGTCAAGCGGTGTTAACTGCTTTGCAAAGGCAAGGTATTGCTGCAGAAGCATTTGATCCTAAAACACAAGTTTTAGAGGAACTACGCAAATATGACCGTGCTGTGATTAGCTTGCACGGCCGCTATGGAGAAGATGGCTGTATTCAGGGTGCATTAGAAATGATGGGCATTCCTTATACCGGTAGTGGCGTGATGGCTTCTGCGATTGCGATGGATAAGTGGCGTACCAAGTGTTTGTGGCAGCTGAATAGTTTACCAACACCAGCCTTTGAAGTCTTAAATGATGAAACAGATTTGGCGGGAGTGGCGAATAGATTGGGTTTGCCATTATTCATTAAGCCCGCAAATGAAGGCTCTAGTATTGGGATTAGTAAGGTGAATGCGGTGGATGAAATGGCTGCAGCCTACACCTTAGCAAAGGCTTCAGACACCTTGGTGCTTGCCGAAGCTGCGATTGAGGCCGGTGAATATACCGTTGGCATTTTGACGACTGATAACACTTTGACAGCATTGCCAGTTGTGAAAATCGAGGTCACTAGTGAATTTTACGATTATGAAGCCAAGTATGTGCGAGATGATACGCAATATATTTGCCCGGCAGATTTGCCTGAAGCTCAAGCGCGGGCAATTCAAGAAGATGCCGTCAAAGCTTTTGAGCTGATTGGTGGCAGTGGTTGGGGAAGAGTAGATTTTTTAATGGATGCAAAAGGCCAGCATTATTTTTTAGAGGTGAATACCAGCCCAGGTATGACTGACCATAGCTTGGTGCCGATGGCTGCACAGGCAAAAGGGATTAGTTTTGAGGCGCTGGTGATTAAGTTGTTGGAGTCAGTCAATGTGGGATAACCCGCATCAGCTCAATCAACTGAGTCGAGGCTTACGTGCGCTCTTGGTACTGCTGTGGTTTTATATTGTGTTTGTATTAGTACAACAATCCGAGTGGTTGCCAGTAAAAGCGGTAAAAATTGAGGGCAATTTGCACTATCTGACCTCAGAGCAACTGGCGCTAGTGGTTGATCACAGCTTTGAAGGCAACTTTTTTGCAGTGGATTTAGCAAGGGTGCACAGGGCCTTTGAAAGCCTACCTTGGGTAGAGCATGTGAGGGTGAAAAGAGATTGGAAAAGTCGCATGGTGGTCGTGAGTCTGACTGAGCACCAGCCACTGGCGAGTTGGGGTGATAGCGCTTTAATGAGTAATAAAGGCAAGCTATTTAATGCGGTAATTAAAAAGCCATTGCCAGTGTTGTTTGGTCCAGAAAATACTGAGAAAAGTGTGTATCAGTACTATCAAAAACTGGGAAGCTTACTAAAGTCAGCTGATCTAAGTATTGCGCAGTTGACGCTATCAGCGCACTTCGCTTGGCGATTAACCACAACAAATGGTATGACGATTGAGATTGGTAGTACACAGGATGTGATGCAGAACGTACGAAGGTTTGTGGATGTCTATCGCAAAACCGTTGGAGAGTGGCATGGCAAACTGGAATATGTCGACTTGCGATATAAAGATGGTTTTGCGATTAGAAGGCCAATGGATGTTTGAGGCATAGCTGTGAGCGTTGTAAGGGGGAAGTATGAGTACAAATGAAGAAAATAGAAGGATGATTGTTGGGCTGGATATCGGCACATCAAAAATAGTCACGATCGTTGCGGAGTTGCAAGCAGATAATAATATCGAAGTGGTTGGGCTAGGTCAGCATGCATCAAAAGGTTTAAAAAAAGGTGTGGTGATTGATATCGAATTGACCGTGCAATCAGTACAGCGTGCCTTGGAAGAAGCCGAGCTGATGGCTGATTGCAAAATCGAACATGTGTTCTCCGGCATTTCAGGCAGTCATATCAAAAGCTATAACTCACATGGCATGGTTAAGATCAAAGAAGGCGAAGTGATGCAATCAGATGTGGACTATGTGATTGAAACAGCTAAGGCCATGTCTTTACCTGCAGATCAGGAGATATTGCATTGCTTGACGCAGGAGTTCGAAATCGATGGTCAAAATGACGTGCGTTCACCTTTGGGCATGAGTGGCAAACGCTTGGATGTCAGAGTACATATCGTTTCTGGTGCAATCTCTGCTGCAGAAAATATCATGAAGTGTATCAAGCGCTGTGGGGTAAACCCGATTAGTCTGACATTACAACCATTGGCTTCAGGTAAAGCAGTCTTAACAGAAGATGAGCGTGAGCTGGGTGTGTGTTTGATTGATATTGGTGGCGGTACGACTGATATTGCGATTTACAAAAACGGCACGATTCGTCATACCGCGGTATTACCCATCGCAGGTGATCAAATGACCAATGATATTGCAATTGCGTTTAGAACGAGAACCGCGACTGCAGAAGAGATCAAGATACAACACGGCTGCGCGTATACGCAATTAGCCGATAGTGAAGAGACGATTGAAGTGCCAGGCGTGGATGAGCGTGAAGCAAGAGAGTTACCTATTGCAAGATTATCTGAGGTGTTAGAAACAAGAATTGAAGAGCTATACAAAATGGTGCTGAGTGAATTGCAAAGCAGTGGTATGGAGCAGTTGATCGATGCAGGCATTGTGATTACAGGTGGCGCTTCCATGATGAAGGGTATGGTAGAGCTCGGAGAAGACGTGTTTAGAAAACAAGTCAGAATTGGGTTGCCCAAAAATGTAGGCGGATTATCTGAAGTGGTCAACAACCCAAGGTATGCCACTGGGGTCGGTTTGTTGATGTTAGGGCAAGAGCAAGTGATTAATAAACAAAATGTAACCTTAGGACAAAGTGGTTTGAGTCGTGCAGCAAAAGCGATGAAGAGCTGGTTCCAACGGACATTTTAGTAGTAGGGGAGTTGCCAGCATTTGGCAGATGCTGGTAACACAATATAGCAAGATGAAAATAAAAGGAGTATGTAATGTTTGAAATAATGGACAGTAGCTCTGACGGAGCTGTGATTAAAGTAATTGGTGTGGGTGGTTGTGGTAGTAATGCCGTTGACCACATGATTGCGAAAGAGGTGGGTGGTGTGGAGTTTATTTGTGCTAACACAGATGCTCAGGCCCTCAATAAAACTAAAGCAAAAACAGTGATTCAGATTGGTAACAATATTACGCGTGGTCTTGGTGCTGGCGCAAAACCTGAAATCGGCCGTGATGCAGCGATTGAAGATCGTGATGCTATTGCTGAATTGATTGAAGGTACTGACATGTTGTTTATCACCGCAGGTATGGGTGGTGGTACGGGTACAGGAGCTGCGCCGATTATTGCGCAAGTTGCCAAAGACATGGGTATCTTAACTGTGGCAGTCGTCACCAAACCTTTTTCCTTTGAAGGTAAACGCGAAAGAGTGGCAGAAGAGGGCTTGGCAGAGCTACAAAA
>CAZCBF010000174.1:0-3390 GCA_964496895.1 uncultured Methylophilaceae bacterium
ATGTGATTCCATCTGTGGCTTACACAGATCCAGAGGTTGCTTGGGTTGGCGTGACCGAGACAGAAGCTAAGGAAAAAGGCATGGTGATTGAAAAAGCTTCTTTCCCTTGGGCCGCTAGCGGTCGCGCTTTATCTACTGCACGTACTGAGGGGGCGACTAAAGTCATCTTTGATAAAGAGACTCATCGCTTGATCGGTGCTGGTATTGTTGGTGTGAATGCGGGTGAGTTGCTTGCAGAGGCTTGTTTGGCGATTGAAATGGGTGCTGATGCACATGACTTAGGTTTGACGATTCATGCGCATCCAACCTTGTCTGAGACGATTTGTTTTGCAGCAGAACTCAAAGAAGGCACGATCACCGATATGATGCCGCCTCGTAAGCGCAAGTAGTTGTTTAAATAATAAAAAAGCCGCAATTGATGCGGCTTTTTTTATGTCTTGCTAACAAGCGCTAACGACAAGTAGTTGTACGTAACTTGGCTTTTGGAAAGTTGCTGGTTTTGCTTTTGAGCTGTTGATGCTCTGAGCTAGTGACTTGGTTGATCGTTAAGCGGTAGGTGGTCGTGTTGGTTGGGTTGCGTGGCGCTTTTTTGACATTTTGGATGCCTTTTGCTTTAAGCGATTTCAATAGACTATCAGCGCGACTCATGACTGAGAACACACCGAATGAAATGGCATTTTTGAGGTCTGGCCCATTGAGTACATAGAGATCTGTGATGCCTTGTGCACGGAGCGAGTCAGTCATATTGCGCGCAGCCGTTGCGCTACTTGCTGGCGGCATATAAACCCAGTAGCGGTCAGACTTACTGATGGTTGTCTTCTTAACAGCTGTTTTTAGGCCTAGCTTTTGTGTGATGGATTGCGCTTTTTTCAATTGAGCGTTATTAAACTCACCCCAGCGGTAACATAACTTAGCCACTTCTTTAGTCGTGGCAACCGGTTTAACCTTAACCGCTGCTTGTTTGTCTTGTTCTTTAGCGCTGTCGCTATTGTTGCCTTCAGCACTCTCGTCTTCACCTGCTTCAGGTGGCTGACTTTTGATCAAAGTTTCAATTTGATGCTTGCTGAGTAGGTTGAGTTTTTCTCGGCCTACTTCTGTATTTGGCACAGGCTCGTTGACTTGAAAGAAGTAACTTTGATTCAGAAAGGTCCAAACACCAATGTTTACAAAAATAAGAATCAAGATTAAAAAACGCATGTAGTCACTTCTTTAAAGGTTAGGTAAGTTAAATAGTTTCAATGCTGTTGATTAATAGCATACAGGCCTTTTAAGACCAAATGCGTTTCAACCTCTACTGTTAGGCCCGCTGCCGTACAATATGTTGCGATGTTATTGGCATCGCCGCCACAAATGACAATCTTGATCGGCGGTTTACAAAGTCCACAGAGTAGTTGATAACCTTGTTGAATCATCCCCACAGCGGCGCTCATCGTACCATTATTTACCGCACTTTGGGTATTCAAACCAAAGGTTAACATAGTGTTTTTACTGTCAATTGTATGATCAGCGTACGTATTTGTGAGTTGCGCCGTATTTTGTGCAAGGTTTTGTTGCATCGTACGCAATCCAGCGCTAATCCAGCCACCAATAAAGCTTGCTTTTCCATCATGACAGCGTATCGCATCAACGGTAATTGCCGTGCCCGCATTGACGACTAAGCAAGAAGTATTTTGTAGCCGCCAAGCCGCAATGATGGAAGCCCAGCGGTCTATCCCTAGCGTTTGTGGCGCATCATATAAATTAGTTAGCGATTGATAGCTGTCGCTACTTTTTGCAATACGTAGCGCTACATCCTCTGGCAGTGATTCAATCAAACGACTTGTGATCGCCTCATTAGCCACACTTGCCAAGATGATTTGGCGGCAATCGGGCAACTGGGCTTTGTGAAACTCTGTATGCAGGTAAGCTTGCGTATCTAATAAGCTACCCGCTTGATCAAACATGCCCAGTTTTATGCGAGAGTTACCAATGTCAATGGCTAATAGCATGGTGCATAACGCAAAAGTAAATCATGGTTAATTATATCACTTGTGATCACTAATCTACATGCTTCTGAGACTGATTTCTCCAGCATGAAAAGTCTTTAATCCCTGATCTGTTTTAAGCACCAAGCTGCCGTCTTCTTGTATGTCTTGCATGGTGCCTGTTATTTGTGAGCCATTAGATTGTAAGACGGTGAGCATTTTTGCTTTAAAAGCATTATTTTCTTGCCAAAAGGCTTTGTCAGCCGCAAAGCCTTGTATTTGATATTGCTGCAAGGTTTGATTCATGTGATTCAACGTGGCTGCCAGTATCGTATTGGGGTTGATTGTTGCAGTCTCGGTATTCAAGCTGCGTAAATCAGTGGCGAGCTGATCAATGCTGGTGTGCGTATTTGGTGATAAATTTAGATTGATACCAATGCCGATGATTGCCACACTGGGGCCGTCTAAGTCACCTTGTAGCTCAATTAAGATACCGGCTATTTTTTTGACACCTTCATCATCGACAACCACCACATCATTGGGCCATTTGAGTTGTGCCTTATCGTAGCCGAGTTGATGTAGTGCTTTTAATAAGGCAGATCCAATACTTAAGCTCAAGCCAGAAAGCTCTGCTGCACCGCACTGAAATTGCCAGCTCATCGAAAAGGTCAGGCTTTCTCCTAATTGAGATTGCCAAAGCCTGCCACGTCTACCTCGCCCCGCCGTTTGTAAGTGGCAAGCGACAATCTGGCTTCGCTGATACGGCTGATCTAAAGTTTGGCGCAGGTGTTGATTGCTTGAGTCTAAAACGGGGTGTATGGCGAGTAAAGGCACAAGCTCAGGGCTTAGGCCAGCTTTTTGCATTTCACTGACGGATAGCAATTTGAGTGCTTGCGGTAGTCGGTAACCTTTACCTCGTACTGAAAAAAGTCGTATGCCGAGTGACTCAGCATCCTTAATGGCGTTGAAAATGGTGGCGCGCGAGACACCAAAGCGTTGTGCTAATTGCTCGCCAGAATGAAATTGCCCATCAGACAAGACTTCAATAACGGGGAAGGTTAGTTTTTGCATAGCATCGCAGTTTAGCATAGGTGTTTGGTGATTAAACTAGTCGACAACTAACGACAAATGGCGCTACAAGCGTTAGAATAAGCGCTTTCATTTGACCAAGCGGTATCTATGTCAGCCAAAGAGAAACAAGCCCCGTCGGCTTCTAATTTTATCAAAGCCATTGTTGAAAAAGACTTGGAGCAAAACAAATTTGCACAGAAGCAATGGGCGGGTAGCCCAGGGGATGCCAAACATCATGCAACTGGGCAGGTGGATTTGGCTAGTATTCGTACACGCTTTCCGCCTGAGCCTAATGGTTATTTGCATATTGGCCATGCCAAAAGTGTCATCTTAAACTTTGGCCTTGCTGAAGAAT
>CAZCBF010000174.1:3400-3689 GCA_964496895.1 uncultured Methylophilaceae bacterium
TTTGCCATATGCGCTTTGACGACACCAACCCTGAGAAAGAGAGTCAGGAGTATGTTGATAGCATCAGTGAGATGGTGCAATGGCTAGGCTTTGGCTGGGAGAACGATACCGCCAAAGGCAAAGAAAAGAATCTTTACTTTGCCAGTAACTATTTTGACTTTATGTATGCTGCGGCAGAATGTTTGATTGAGCGTGGTCAAGCGTATGTGGATGCGCAGAGTGCTGAAGACATGCGGGCTAATCGCGGCACACTCAAAGAAGCGGGCAAAAACTCACCGTATCGTGACCG
>CAZCBF010000175.1:0-3666 GCA_964496895.1 uncultured Methylophilaceae bacterium
TGATGACTTCGGTGGCATGGATAGGGTCACCAGAACACTCTACGATGAGGTCTGAGCTATCGATGAGCTCATTGACTGACTGAGTGAGTAAATCTTGCGGTAATGTTGGAATACTATCAACGGGACGTCGTGTGAGTATTTTGCCAACAGTGAGGTCTGAGGAATTGAGCAGCAGGTTGACTAGCCCTGTTGCAATAAAGCCTGTTCCTACTACACCTATCTTAGTTTTTTCCATGCGTATATCTAAATTGTTGAGTTAAGTAAACATTCTAAGCGATACGCATGGTTATAATTGATAAATTAACTTGCAGTTTATCTACCTATTTACCTTTTTTCGATTTGATTAAAAAGGTCACTTTCAGCGTTACACGGTATTCAACAACCTTACCGTTTTTAACTTTGACGCTTTGATCTTTCACCCAAGCACTGCTCACGTCATCCAAAGATTCTGATGCGCGCTTAACACCATCCTCAACAGCATCTTCAAAACTCTTCTTACTTGAGGCAATAATTTCAATCACTTTTGCTATGGCCATTTTTAGTCTCCTTATGTGATGTAAATGTGTTGGTAAAGCTAATCAATACTAACGCTAACTTTTTTCGATCAGTGCGTAAGCGCTGTGGTTATGAATACTTTCAAAGTTTTCAGATTCAACGATGTAATGTGAGATACGTTTTTCTTCATTTAATGAGGCCGCCACATCTCGCACCATGTCTTCAACAAATTTAGGATTGTCATAAGCGCGCTCTGTGACAAATTTTTCATCTGGGCGTTTTAATAAACCATAAAGTTCACAAGAAGCTTGTTTTTCTACCAGCTCAATAATGTCCTCAATCCAGATGAAATCATTGATTAATGCGGTCACGGTGACATGCGAGCGCTGATTATGTGCGCCATAGTCTGAGATTTTTTTACTACAAGGACATAGGCTAGTCACCGGTACGAGTACTTTCACTCTGATGTCAAACTCACCATTGTTGATGGCACCAATAAAGGTGACTTCATAGTCTAACAAGCTTTTAACACCAGAAATAGGCGCTGCTTTGTTAACAAAATAAGGGAAAGTCATCTCCACATGGCCAGACTGTGCTTCAAGTCTTTCTACCATTTCATGTAATATCGTCTCAAAAGATTCAACGGAGATAGCATGCTCGTTTTTATTGAGTATCTCAACAAAACGTGACATATGTGTGCCCTTAAACTGTTGTGGCAGGTGGACATACATATTGAACATTGCAACGGTATGTTGTTCTCCGCCAGAGCGATCTTTGACCACGACTGGGTGGCGAATGTCTTTAATGCCAACTTTATCAATCGCCAGTTTGCGTGTATCCGCTGTATTTTGAACGTCTTCTATAGTGTTTGGAATAGTTGGTTGGTTCATATAGATCCTAAAGCCTCATGATGGCGCGTTAAAACTAGTATAACGCTGCTCTTCCATATTGGCTATTTTGTAGTTAGTTTTAATGAATGTTTTGATCGATTGAACGATGCCTTCTGCATCTAGGCCAGCTTCAGTCAGCATTTTTTCATGAACGCCATGCTCAATAAACTGATCTGGTAAGCCTAATGTTAGTGTTTGTAGCGTACATTCTGGGTGGTTGGCACTAAAAGACTGTAATAAGCTGATAATGCCTTCGCCTGCACCGCCTGCAATCGCGTTTTCTTCTATCGTGATAATATGACCATGTGTTAGGGAAATTTGTTCAATCATATCAGTATCATAGGGCTTGATAAAGCGCATATTGACCACAGTAGTATCCATGATCTCAGCAGCTTGCATACTCGGTACCACCATGCTCCCAAAAGCGAGTAGGGCGACTTTATTTTCGCGTGCAGTAATACTGGTCTCACGTTTGAGCTCAGCTTTCCCGATAGGTAGTGCGCGCATCGTGGTTTGTACCTTGGTACCATTGCCACTCCCTCTTGGATATCGCACAGCCGCCAGTCCCTGATGTTGAAAGCCAGTATAAAGCATTTGTCGGCACTCATTTTCATCAGACGGTGCCATAATCACCACATTGGGGATACACCTTAAATATGAAAAATCAAAACTACCCGCATGGGTTGGCCCGTCATTACCGACTAAGCCAGCGCGATCAATCGCCAATAACACTGGTAGGTTTTGCAGTGCGATGTCATGGATAAATTGATCATAAGCGCGTTGTAAAAAAGTACTGTAAATCGCAACGACAGGCTTTAAACCATCGCAAGCAAGACCCGCTGCAAACGTCAGCGCATGTTGTTCTGCAATACCCACATCAAAATAACGCTCAGCGTATTTTTCGGCAAATTTATTCAATCCTGAGCCATCGCACATCGCTGGCGTAATCCCGATCAAATCCTCATCCTGACCTGCCATGTCCACTAACCAGTCACCAAATACCTGTGAGTAGGTTTTGCTTTTGGATTTGCTGGCAATGGCATCGCCATTCTCAGGGTTAAATTTGCTCACCCCGTGAAATTTATTGGGGTCATCTTCTGCTGGTTCGTAGCCTTTACCTTTTTTGGTAACGATGTGCAAAAACTGAGGGCCATTCAGGTCTTTAATATTATCGAGTGTTTCGATAAGCGTCGCTAAATCATGACCATCGATAGGGCCGATATAGTTAAATCCAAACTCCTCAAACAATGTTCCAGGAGTAACCATGCCTTTGACGTGCTCTTCTGCGCGTTTGGCAAATTCCATGACAGGCGGTACCGCGGAGAGGACTTTTTTGCCCGAAGAACGCACATTTTCATAAAAACTACCCGACAATAGTCTTGCCAGGTAATTGTTTAGTGCGCCTACATTGTTTGAGATGCTCATGTCGTTATCGTTGAGTACCACAATCAGATTAGCATCAATGTCACCAGCGTTGTTTAATGCTTCAAAAGCCATACCCGCTGTCAGTGCACCATCACCAATAATCGCGACTGAACGGCGTTCAGAGTTTGCTTTTTTTGCTGCGACCGCCATGCCTAGTGCGGCGGAAATTGAAGTGCTAGAATGTCCAGTACCAAATGCATCATATTGACTTTCTTCACGCCGCGGAAAACCTGCAATGCCATCAGGTTGTCGAATGCTTGACATGGCATCTTTACGTCCAGTCAAGATTTTATGCGGATAGGTTTGGTGACCCACATCCCATACTAGGCGGTCATCTGGTGTATTAAACACATAATGGAGCGCAACGGTTAGCTCTACCACGCCAAGGTTTGAAGCGAGGTGACCACCTGTTTTAGCCACACTTTCGATTAAAAAAGCGCGCAGCTCATCGTTGAGCTGCTGCAATTCCTGGCGCGAT
Source organism: uncultured Methylophilaceae bacterium (assembly GCA_964496895.1). Classification (GTDB taxonomy): domain Bacteria; phylum Pseudomonadota; class Gammaproteobacteria; order Burkholderiales; family Methylophilaceae; genus Methylotenera. Next base: position 3,289 of record CAZCBF010000175.1, read on the forward strand.
AGCTGGCGCAGTTCGCGCGGTGATTTAATTTGATCTAGCAATGCTTTCATGATAATTAAAAGCTTCTTTGTGTAATTAAGTCAGCAAGGTTACGTAAACGCTTCGCCTCTTCGCCGAATGGGTGTAGTGCAGTGATGGCTGCATCATATAGCTTTTGTGCATGTGCTTTCGCGGCGTCTAGCCCTAATAATGTCACATACGTTGGTTTGTTAGATTCAGCATCTTTGCCTGCTGTTTTGCCTAAAGTCGAGCTGTCTGCTTCAACGTCCAAAATATCATCAATGACCTGAAACGCTAAACCAATATGCTGCGAAAATTCAATAACAGCGTTAATTTTTGGACGGTCGTCAATGCCTAGTCATAATTTATGAGCATCAA
>CAZCBF010000176.1:0-3659 GCA_964496895.1 uncultured Methylophilaceae bacterium
TTTTCATCTCGCCATCAGCTTTTGCACGCGCTTCTTTTGGCATGCTGGCAGACTCGATACGTTTTTCAAGCTCTTCCATCTCGGCATTTTCGTCTTGCTCACCGAGTTCTTTTTGGATCGCCTTCACTTGTTCATTGAGGTAATACTCACGCTGTGTTTTTTCCATTTGGCGTTTGACACGGCCACGGATGCGCTTTTCTACTTGCAAGATATCAATCTCACCCTCCATCAGCTGCAACAAATGTTCAAGCCGTTTAGAGACATCAATCATCTCGAGGATTTTTTGTTTTTCATCCAACTTCAAAGTCAGATGTGCAGCAATGGTATCGGCCAAACGCGCCGCTTCATCAATCGTCGCCAGAGAGGTTAAAATCTCAGGAGGGATTTTTTTATTGAGCTTCACGTATTGGTCAAACTGCGCAAACACTGTACGCATTAAGGCCATGACCTCAACATCACTCTCAGAATCTGGAATCAGGTCTGCTCTTGCAGTAAAATAGTCTTCCGAATCATTAAATTCAGTCACACGCGCACGCTGCACACCTTCCACCAGTACTTTTACCGTACCATCAGGCAACTTAAGCATTTGTAATACATTGGCTACCGTACCCACCTCATACAAATCTTTTTCGTCTGGCTCATCTTTATTGGCAGACTTTTGAGCGACCAAAAAGATCTTTTTATTGCTGTCTGACGAGACTTCCAATGCCTTCACCGACTTGGCTCTACCAACAAATAAAGGGATGACCAAATGTGGGTAGACTACAACATCTCTGAGAGGTAGTAGTGGCAATACACCATTTTCACTTTCATTTTCACTTTCTTCAACGGGCAAGTTTTCAGACATAAATATGACCTTTAATTCAATTTTAGCAAGTTGCTTTGTGAGACCTTTGTACGAAAATTATTTGTGCAAACATTTCGTGACTTGGCCTCTTAGCTTTCATATGGGGGCATTTTTTGAGAATCAAACCCCTAATCAGTTAATTCATCGCACAGGCGATAATCAAACCAGTTTATGGCATTGAATACCGACTACGGCGCATAATACTCACCAATCAAGGCACTGAGACGTATGGTTAGCTTAACTCAAAAACAAGTGACGAAAACGCGACCACGTGGAAAAGAGACGCGAGCAGTCGCATTTAATGAGTGTTAACCGACTATCGTTATTACTTTATATCAATCAATCAGTCTTGTTACAAGAGACGAGAAGTAATCTCTTGTGAATAATTGGCTATTCAACAGAAGAATAGCCAATGACAGCGATCGTTATTGACCAACAGCTTCTTCTGAGGATTTGTCTGAATAGACCAGTTTAGGCTTGCTATTGTTCAAAATAACTTTGTCATCAATCACGACTTTCTCAAGATTTTCTTCAGATGGCAAGTCGTACATGATTTCTAACAAGGCGCTTTCTAGAATAGAGCGTAAACCACGTGCGCCTGTTTTACGTATTAAAGCTTTTTTGGCAATTTCAAGCAGTGCATTTTCTCTAAATTCTAATTCCACACCTTCAATCTTGAATAGTTTGGCATACTGCTTAGTCAGTGCATTTTTAGGTTCAGTCAGAATAGAGATCAACGCATCTTCATCTAATGAGTCTAAGGTGGTGACCATGGGTAAACGGCCAATGAACTCAGGGATCAAACCAAACTTAATTAAATCTTCTGGCTCAACTTCGCTCAGCACTTCACCGACTGCGCGTGTATCTTCTTTGCTCTTTACTTCAGCACCAAAGCCCATACCACCTTTTTCTGAACGCTCACGAATGACTTTTTCAAGTCCATCAAAAGCACCACCACAAATAAACAAGATATTCGTTGTATCCAGCTGTACAAACTCTTGATTAGGGTGCTTACGGCCGCCTTGTGGAGGGATTGAGGCGACTGTACCTTCAATCAGCTTGAGTAGTGCTTGTTGTCCACCTTCACCAGAGACATCGCGTGTAATAGATGCGTTTTCTGATTTGCGTGAGATCTTATCAACCTCATCGATATAAACAATGCCTCGCTTGGCCTTATCAACATCATAATCGCATTTTTGCAGCAGTTTCTGCATGATGTTTTCGACATCTTCACCGACATAACCTGCTTCTGTCAGTGTGGTCGCATCCGCCATCACAAACGGCACTTCAAGCACGCGTGCGAGTGTTTGCGCGAGTAATGTCTTACCTGAACCTGTAGGGCCGATCAGTAAAATATTACTTTTGGCAATTTCAACTTCGTCTTTTTGACCACCTTTGGCCATACTGTGATGGTCAAGGCGTTTGTAATGGTTGTAGACCGCGACTGACAAGCTCTTTTTGGCTTGCATTTGACCAATCACATGCTGGTCGAGAATCTTAGTGATTTCTTGTGGTGTAGGCAGGCTTGTTTCTGTCTCTGTGAGACCTTCTGTGCTTTGTACCTCTTCAATGATAATGTCGTTGCATAAATCAACACATTCATTACAGATAAATACAGATGGGCCAGCAATCAGTTTTTTAACTTCATGTTGGCTTTTCCCACAAAATGAGCAATAAAGTAGTTTATTATCGCCATCAGAATTCTTTGCCATGCTTTGTTTCCTGTTATCGCTATTTTTTCAACCAGAGTGAATATTACATGGCAATGATTTCATTCATTGCCATGACTTAAGCTAGTCTTTATGTCGCCGCGCGCGTGTCGATTACTTTATCGATCAAACCGTACTCTTGGGCTGCATCAGCACTCAAGAAGTTATCACGGTCTGTGTCATTTGCAATCACATCCACAGGCTGACCAGTATGTGTAGCCATAATATTATTGAGTTTTTCTTTTAAATACAAAATTTCTTTTGCATGAATCTCGATGTCAGATGCCTGCCCCTGAAAACCACCTAATGGTTGATGGATCATCACACGCGAGTTAGGCAAGCAGAAGCGTTTGTCTTTTGCACCAGCAGTCAATAGCAAAGCGCCCATGCTAGCCGCTTGGCCGATACATAGGGTTGAAACATCTGGCTTGATAAACTGCATGGTGTCATAAATTGACATCCCTGCTGTGACCGATCCACCTGGAGAGTTAATATAAAGCGAAATATCTTTATCTGGGTTTTCAGCTTCTAAAAACAATAACTGCGCCACGATTAAGTTAGCACTCGAATCATTCACAGGGCCCACCAGAAAGATCACGCGCTCTTTTAATAGGCGCGAGTAAATATCGTAAGAACGTTCGCCACGACCACTTTGCTCAACCACCATGGGTACCAGCCCGAGTCCTTGTGGTGAAAAATCACTCATTCCTTGTGATTGTTGGTGCATGTTTTGTGCTTCTGGCAAACGTTGCATACTATTCCTCTTAGTTATTAGTTTCCATTAATTCTTCAAATTTGACTTTTTTGTCAGTCACTTTCACTTTATCCAACACCCAATTGACAACATTCTCTTCCGTTGCCAAAGCCGTTGGTTCTTCTAAGCGTTTGTGATCTTCGTAATACCACTTTACCACCTCAGGTGGGTTTTCAAAACTTTGAGCAAAGACGTCAACCATTGCTTTTATTTGGTCTACATCGGCATGAAGGCTCTCATTATTAACCAACTCACCCAAAATTAAACGCAACTTGGTGCTGCTTTTTGCCTGATCTGCAAACATCTCAGCAGACATTGGCACGCTTTCTGGATCTGTACCACGTTCTTG
>CAZCBF010000177.1:0-3651 GCA_964496895.1 uncultured Methylophilaceae bacterium
CAAGACGAAACCATGTTGGAAATCTTAGAAAAAGCGCCTGCTGCACATGCCATTGAAGATGAGAAATTCCGCTTCCCTGTGCAATATGTTTGTCGTCCACATGCCAGTGCCGATGCTGAACTACATGACTTTAGAGGCTTTATGGGCCGTGTAGAGTCGGGCGAGATTGCCGTGGGTGATGCAGTAACTGTATTACCTAATGGCTATGAATCAAAAGTAAAAGCCATTCAAATTGGCGATGAAAAAATTACTAGCGCGCCAACTGAGCAAAGTGTCACCCTACTCCTTGAAGATGAAATCGATACTTCACGCGGCGACATGATTGTAAAAACAGGTGAACTACCAGAAACTGCAAAACAGATTGAAGGCTATGTGTGCTGGTTATCAGAAGAGCCATTGTCGACTGCGCGCACTTATATTGTTCGCCACACCACACGTGAATCAAAAGCAAAAGTTGCAGCGATTCAATATAAAGTGGATGTCAATACGCTAGAAGAACAAGCAGCCACTGGTTTAGAGATGAACGACATTGCCCGCTTAAGCTTTAAGTTAGCACAACCGTTAATGATTGATAGCTACCAAGAAAACCGGGCGACTGGCGCATTTATTGTGATTGATGAAAGCAACAACAATACTGTTGGTGCTGGCATGATCATTTGATATTATTTAGTTAATTGTTAATTTAAGCTTGCAAGAAAAAATATGACCTATGTTGTAACCGAAAACTGCATACAGTGTAAATATACTGATTGTGTTGATGTCTGTCCCGTTGACTGTTTTGTTGAAGGCCCAAACTTTTTGGCCATCAACCCAGATGAGTGTATTGATTGCACACTTTGTGTTGAGGAGTGCCCCGCTGAAGCGATTTTTGCTGAGGATGATGTGCCTGAGGATCAACAAGAATTTATCGAGATCAATGCAAGGCTGGCTAAAGTGTGGCCGATGATCAGTGCACGTAAAGAAGCATTAGAAGATGCTGATACGATGAATGGCGTACCTGACAAGAAAGAACTATTGATTGAGTAGTATTCAACACTAGTTTTTTTACTTTGATAATCTAGCCATAAAAAGGAGACTTTACAGTCTCCTTTTTTGTTACTCACACTAACCTAGTACACCCTACTCTAAGGCACTATTAACCATAACCGTTACGGCATTACTCGTTGTTGCTGCACCTGCATCATCATAAGCAATCGCTGTGAGTGCATAAGTACCATCTGGCGCACCTACCCAGTTAACGGTGTAAGGGGCTGCAGTAATAGTCTCTAATAAGTTATCTCCGTTATAGTAAATTTCAACCTTTGCAATACTGCCATCAGCATCACTGGAAACCGCTGTAACACTGCCTGATACATTGCCTGCACTGCCCTGCGGCGCATTTAAGACGATGGTCGGTGCTATATTGACACTGTCGTCAACAACAACGGTCACAACATTACTTACTGTTTCGGCACCTAAGTTGTCATAGGCTTTTGTTGAAACGTCATAAGTCCCGTTGGGCACCCCCTCCCAAGACAGTGTGTAAGGTGCTGTTGTAAGTGTTTCTATCACGGCATCACCATTATAGAATTCAACACGCTCGACCGTACCGTCAGCATCACTCGCTACCGCAGTCATGCTACCTGAGACATTACCTGCTGTTGCAACAGGTGTATTCAAGGTCACTGTTGGGAAAATATTCAATTGCGTATCATCAATCACAACTTCAACGAGATTACTGTCAACAACACCGCCATCATTACTATAGGCTCTGGCATAAATTGGGTACACACCATTGCCATCGTCTTCCCATTCATGAATGTAAGGCGCTGTAGTGTCCGTGGATAGTAAGTTTGCTTCAAAGTAGAACTCTACTTTCTCAATAGTGCCATCTGGGTCGTCAACCAATGCTTCGATACTACCAGACACAAAACCTGCTTTTGTAGCAACGGGTTGGCCTAAAGTGACATTAGGCAGCATCACATCAGTCGCTTCACCATCAAATGGTTTGATGTTCGTCACGACATACACATTATCGTTATAGTCGTAGTTTGCACCTGGGCCTGAGTAATCCATGGTTAACAAATAAGTATGCTCTAAACGTAGGCCTGCTTTTTGGTCATATAGTTCTAATATGCGCACCGCTTGATAACCATCATTTCTTGCTGGATCTGTGCTACGCCCATCTAGCGTGAATGAAAATGGGCCATTAAAATCTGTTGAACCAAAGACTTGTTGTGGGGCTAAACCATCTTCATATTGCAGCAATGTATTGCCTTGCCTTGCATCATGCACCAAACGAAACAAGCTAGTCTCATTGGTATAGGCATCTGCCTCGCTCAATGCCCCAAGTGCCGGATCATAGTTATAGCTCCACATTTGTGTGACTGAGCGGCCACCATTGATATGATAAGCACCAATTTGTTGCAAGGTAACGGGTTGATCAGGGTCTGCTGCTTCAAAGTAATAGGCCTGTTGCTGCTGACCATTGATTTCAATAGTAGGCTCGCCTTCAATTAAGATTGGCACACCATCATTGTTAATATCATCGCGATTTAAAATGGTGCCATCCGTTTTATTCGCCCAGCCAAATACATTGATAATATCGTCTATGGTTGGCTCTAGATCACCATAGACACCAGGGTTCCATAATCCACGTAGTGGCACTTGATAAACAGAAGGCACGCTGTTATCCATAAAGAGTGTTAAATTACCAGCAAACACGCTGCGCTGGTTTTGATTAAACTCGATCTCAACATCTAAAGCTTCACCCGGCTGCAGTGTAGTGCCGTTTTCTTGGCTGTCATCGACAAAGGAAAATCCATTCCCCCCCACTGACAAGCTCGAGATTAAGATCGCTTCATCACTAGTATTCGTGATGGTAATCATCTGCTTAGTTAAGTCGATAATCTCAGTAGAGATACCAGTCTGCGCTTGGTGGAATACAGCAATGTCTTCTGCGCCAGTGGCAGTACGCCCAATCTGAACTGCTAACTTAGACGCATCATCATCGCTACCGATAATGGTGAGGCTATCCACGTTAGGGCCACTATCGCCTGAGGCCTCTAAAGTAATCGTGTTAGCGCCTGCAAGCAAGTCCACATTCACTGCGATATTTTCCCAGTGATTCCATGCACTTGTTGACGCAAAGTTAAGCGCCTCATCCACAACAACACCATTAACTTTTAAAATCATCGCACGTGGAGGATTATCCAAGGCATAACGTATACCCAGTGGTGCATAGCCAACGGCAGTAGCATTCACTGTCCAAGTGAGCGTATCACCAGCTGGGTTTAGAAAATCAACATAGCTACCCTCAGCACCAGCATTCACATTTTCAACCGTTGCGCCAGTATAGTCAGCATCTTCTGCTTGAATCACTACGCCAGCGTTAAAAGCTGCTTGGCTATAAACACAAGTGTTATTTGCGCCCGTTGGAGTTGCGCCAAAAGCGCTAGCATCACAGTTTAGGCTTGTTGTTTGATTAGTCAGTGTAATCCACTGATCACCTGCCCCATACCAAACAGTCACATTAACACCTGCTGGCAAGTTACAGTTAGCGCCTTCTGTTGCGCAATTGGCCGCATTTAATGGTGGTGTTTGCACAACAAATGGCGCAGCTTGTAAGCTCGTGCCAAATGATAAAAGTAATAAAAAAGCAAATGTGTTTTT
>CAZCBF010000178.1:0-3398 GCA_964496895.1 uncultured Methylophilaceae bacterium
GTCTAACCACCTCATCGCGCGTGCGTGAGTTGCCCATGATGTTAATGCGTCGTACGTATACACGTTTGCCTGGGTCAACAAAGAAAGTAAATGCAGCCGTGTGATCTTCTTTGTTTAGCTCTGGCGCTGGGTTAACGTTGGCAAAGGCATAGCCTTCATTACTTAGACGGTCACTAATCGCTTTGCTAGAGGCTGTGATCTTGCGGCGACTAAAGGTATCGCCTGCTTTTGTCAGGATCAACTTTTCGATCTCGCTATCGTCAATAATCGAATTGCCAGCTACTTTGATCTCGGAGATGGTGTATTTGGCCCCCTCCGTCACATTGATGGTAATGTAAATATCTTCTTTATCTGGCGTAATGGAGACTTGAGTGGAGTCGATGTTGAACTCAAGATAACCGCGATCGAGATAAAATGATTTGAGTGTTTCTAGGTCAGCATTAAGCTTTTGCTTAGAATATTGATCGTCTTTATTCCACCAACTCATCCAATTAGGTGTGGTGAGTAAAAATTCAGCGCGCAAGTCCTCAGTGGTGAAGGCTTCATTGCCCACGATATTAATCCCACTAATGCGAGAAATGGCACCTTCCTCAATATCAAATCGCACCGCTACTCGATTGCGTTCTAGCGGTGTCGCATAGGCTTCTACTTTTGCGCCATATTTACCTTGTGAGAGATATTGGCGTTTGATTTCTTGCACGGCTCCATCGAGATCGGACTGGTCAAAGATTTGACCTTCGGTCAAACCAATGCCCTTCAAGCCTTCTTTCATTTTGTCAGATGGGAAAGATTTGTTGCCGCTCAAGTCAATTTGAGCAATAGAGGCACGCTCTTGTACCGTGATGACCAAGACACCACCTTCAGATTCAACGCGCACATCTTTAAAGAAACCTGTGCTGTAAAGCGATTTAATCGCCTTAGTCGCCATTGGGTCAGTCATAGTTTCGCCGACTTTTATCGGCAAATACTTGAACACTGTTCCAGGTTCAGTACGCTGGATACCTTCCACCCTGATGTCTTGTACGATGAATGGATCAAGCGCAAAAGCAGCATTTGAAGTCAAACCAGCAAGCATTAGTGAGATTGCTTTGATTTTAAATTGCTTATTTTTCTTATACGCTGAGCTTGATAATGTTTTTTGATTAGTGCTTTTAATATTCAACATTGTCATGCAAATTAACCTGAGACCAGTCTATTAATATCATTATAAAAGGCTAGCATCATCATAAGGCCGATGATGGTAATGCCTATCTTTTGCCCGACCAGCATTACTTTCTCTGGCACAGGCCTCCCCGTAAGAATTTCAATGACATAATACATGAAATGCCCGCCGTCTAACATAGGTATTGGTAAGAGATTTAAAACCCCTATGCTAATGCTGATTAATGCAAGAAATCCTAAAAAGGCTTTAACACCGACATTTGCACTCTGGCCAGCGTAGTTTGCAATCGTTACTGGTCCACTCATCATGCGCCATGAGAGGTCACCCTTTAGCATTGAGCCAAGCATTTTTAAGCTCAGTGTTGCTGTATCCCAGGTTCTTTCTGTGGCTTTGCATAAAGATTCAGTGATTGAGTAATATTGTGTTGTCCAGTATTTAGCTTGGTAATTTTCTGGAAGTACGACGCCCGCACCAATTTTCCCAACAGCTTGTTTGTTTTCTATTTGTGAAGCCGGCGTTAGTGTGATTTCGTGCTTAACACCTTGGCGCGAGATTAAAACGTCTAAACTTTGATCGGGTGACTTCCTGACTAGATCCACAAAGTTTTTCCAATCATTAATTGGCGCATTATTTACAGATAGGATTTTGTCATTGGTCTGCAAGCCTGAAAGGCTAGCTGGTGCGCTCTTTGCAATCTCACCTAAGATAGGTGCTATTTCGGGTTGATACATTGATAAACCGAGTTGTAGTATTGGGTCTTGTTTATCTAGTTTTTCTGAGTCTAATGACGCTAGTGATAGCACAAAACCATGCTCGATACCTTCAGTGTCTTGTGTGCGTACATTGAGTGCTTGCTTGTCAGCAGCATGTTGTAATACATGCCAGCGTACATCTTGCCAGCTCGTAACTTTTGATTGGTTTACTTGCGTAATCAAGTCACCTTCTTTAAAGCCTGCAATTGCAGCTGGCGTGTTTAGATCAACGTGCCCAACATAAGGCACAATGCCTGAAACACCTGAATAAATCATGCCCCAGTAAATTAAAATCGCCAGTAACAAATTACTGATTGGGCCAGCCAGCACGACAGCGATGCGTTTATAGACTGATTGACGGTTAAATGCACGGGCTAACTCCGCATCTGTGTGTTTTGCAGTGTGCTTTTCGTCTTCATCCATGCTGTTTTCATCCAGCATTTGTACATACCCACCCAGCGGAATGGCTGCGATGACTAATTCGGTATTATCTTGACCAAAGCTCTTTTGATACAGTGGTTTGCCAAAACCGATAGAAAATCGCAACACTTTGATATCAAAGAAGCGGGCTACAATAAAGTGTCCGTACTCATGAATCGTAACAAGCAGCCCAATAGTAACAATAAATGCAAGAAGAGAAAGCATGGCCGCTATGATACCGTACGGATGGCAGTTTCGGTTGCGGCTCTTGCTTCAGCATCCACGCTGAGCAATTGCTCAATTGAAGCAACCTCTTGAATGTTTGACTGAGATAAGACTGTTTCAATCATAGCTGGGATTTGCATAAAAGCAATTTGTTCCTTTAAAAACGCGGCTACTACGACTTCATTGGCGGCATTGAGAATCGCTGGCGCTGTTCCACCTAATTTTAGTGCATCAAATGCGAGGCGCAAACAAGGGAAGCGCTCTAAATCCGGCGCGTCAAAGACGAGCTCTCCCATGGTCATAAAGTCTAAACTACTGACGCCACTTTGAATCCTGTCAGGGTAACCGAGACCATAAGCAATTGGTGTGCGCATGTCTGGGTTGCCAAGCTGGGCCAATACACTACCATCCACATATTCCACCATCGAGTGAATGATGCTTTGTGGATGCACCACAACATCGATTTGTGCTGGGTCTGCATCAAATAGCCAATAAGCCTCAATCACTTCCAAGCCTTTGTTCATCAAGGTTGCTGAGTCAATGGTGATTTTGGGGCCCATTTCCCAATTAGGGTGTTTGAGCGCTTGCGCCTTAGACACATTTTTCAGTGCTTCACCGCTAAATGTTCTAAACGGCCCACCTGATGCCGTTAGCAAAATGCGCTTAATACCATTGTCAGCCAAGCTGTTGGCGTTGGGTGGCATTACCTGAAAGATTGCATTATGTTCGCTGTCAATCGGTAGTAGTGTTGCATTGCCCTCTTTAACGGCAGCCGTAAATAAACGGCCAGCCATGACCAATGTTTCTTTATTGGCTAGCAAGACTTTTTTACCTGCTTT
>CAZCBF010000178.1:3408-3635 GCA_964496895.1 uncultured Methylophilaceae bacterium
GCAGCCATCGCAGGTAATAAACCTGCTGCGCCTACAATGGCAGCCATGACGATTTCTGTAGACTCATGCGCACAGACAGTCTCTAAGGCGGTGGCCCCTGATAAAACGGTAGTTTCGCTGCCTTCGGCCGCTAATTTGTCGCTTAATGATTTTGCGGCATCAGTTGATAACATGACTGCAAATTGCGGATTGAATTGCATGCACTGATCAAATAGCGCATCGACTTT
>CAZCBF010000179.1:0-3628 GCA_964496895.1 uncultured Methylophilaceae bacterium
CTTCTGGAAAATATTGTTTAACCTCTTGGTCAGAAAAGGCATATTTTTCTTGGCGCAGCTTTTCGCTCACATAGCCGATATCCCATGCTTCAAGCGCACCAAAGCCAATGGTTTTACCATAGGCTTTAAGCTCGGCCATGTCTTTTTCAGCAAACGGCTTGGCGCGTTCAGCCAAAGTGGCTAAGAAGGCATTGACTTGTTCAGGCGTATCGGCCATTTTAGTCGCCAATGAGTAAGCCGCGTAGTTTTCAAAATCTAGCAGCTTGGCTTCTTCTTCACGCAGCTTTAAGATTTCGGTAATCAGTTGGGTGTTGTCCAGCTTGCTATTGCCAAACTCAGAAGCGCGGGTTGAGAACCCTCGGTACATGGTCTCGCGCAATGCTTGATTATCTGCATATTGCATCACTGGCAGATAAGAAGGGAAGTGCAATGTAAATAACCAGCCTTGTTGCTGCTTTTCCTCGGCGGCAGCTTTTGCTGCTTGAATAGCATCAGCGGGTAAACCGCTGAGCATGGCTTCTTCTGTGACTAGGTGACTAAAGTCATTGGTAGCATCTAGTAAATTATCTGAGAAGCGGCTGCTGGTTTTAGACTTTTGCTCGGCAATTTCTTTATAGCGTGCTTTTTTATCATCTGCTAACTCTGCACCACCCAATTTAAAATCACGCACTTCGTTGTTGATGATTTTTTGTTGTGTAGGTGTTAGTGCATGAAACGCATCACTGGCTTGTATTTGTTTAAATTTTTCATACAAGCGCTCATCTTGAGAAAGGTCGCTGGAGTAGGCAGAGAGCTTGCTTAGATTTTCATTATAAGCTTCGCGAAGTTCTGCACTATTGACTACCGCATTCATGTGTCCAACTGGTCCCCAAGCGCGACTAATTTTTTCGCTCTGGTTTTCCAGGGGTAATGCAAAATTTTCCCAGGTCGGTGTACTGTCAGCCGTGGCTAATGTTTCGATCAGTGCACGGCCTTGAGTCAAAAGCGTATCAATAGCAGGACTGACATGTTCTGGCTTAATGCTGTCAAAATGGGGTAAACCTTTTGCGTCTAGTAATGGGTTGCTCACACGCGTTCCTTAAATGAAATCAATGCGTTTATTGTAGGGCTAATTAATCAGTCTCAGTGAGAATGAGTAACGGTGTTCTTCCCCTTTACTCGTGGCTACAGCCGCAAATATTGAAAAAACAAAGTTAGCCAGTAGTACAACTGGAATGAGTAAAAATCCGATGATAAATACCTTCAAGAAACCCGAGATAAACATCGCTAATGCGACGCTGACTTGAAAGTTAAGCGCTTCTCTCGCTTGTTGCTCGACAAAGCCACCATCACCTCGTTTGAGTAGCCAGACGACTAATGAGGGTATAAAAAATAAAACGCTACCACCTAAATGCGTAATGGTTGCGATATTTTTGTCATCACTACTCGGTTCTTCAATAGGGTTGATTTCGATTTCTTCTGCCATAATGTCTCTCCTTTAGTACTAATATTGTGGCGACTTGTCTATTTTTCAAGGCTTTGACCAGTATTGTCTAATAGGTGGTCATAAGCGGAATCTAATTATTCAGCTTCGCCAAATTTATCGTTGATGAGTGCGACAATCGCAGTCATTGCGGCGTCTTCATCTTCACCGTTGGCTTCAATTTTGATTAATGAGTCTTTGGCAGCGGCTAACATCATTACCCCCATAATACTTTTGGCGTTCACACGGCGATCATTGCGTGTTAGCCATAAGTCGCTTTTAAACTGGCTGGCCAATTGAGTGAGTTTAGTTGATGCGCGCGCATGTAGGCCAAGCTTGTTTTGAATGATCGCCTCTTGATTAATCATGTTAAACCTTTGAAATACTGTTGTTGCGATGTTAATAGATTACATTGAATAGCAAATGTACTAGGCTAATCATAGCATGTTCTATTTTGGATTTGTTTTAAGCCCAGAGATGTTTATTAGCTGAGTTCTCGGTGGCGTTTGAGAATGTTTTGCTTGTCATTAAAGTATGCCGATAACATTTCTACAAAATAGACAGAGCGGTGTTGGCCACCAGTACAGCCGATTGCGATCGTTAAATAACTACGATTGTCTTCAATAAAATGCGGCAGCCATTTTTCAATATACAGCTGAATGTCATTTCGCATTTCGCCCACTGAGGCATGTTGCTGTAAGAAATCTTGTACTGGTGCATCCATGCCTGTCAGTGGTTTGAGCGCTGGGTCATAATGTGGGTTTGGCAAGCACCTCACGTCAAAGACGAAGTCGGCATCTAGTGGAATGCCATGTTTAAAGCCGAATGAGGTAAATAGCATGGTCAGGCCGTGGCTGGGTGATTGTACAAATGCTTTGACCCAATTACGCAAGGCTTTGGCACTTAAGTGGCTGGTGTCAATGACATGCCCTAAGGTGCTGAGGTGCCCCAGTAGTTCTCGTTCCTTGCTGATGCTTTCAGCCATTGTCGTGTCAGTTGAACTCAAAGGATGTTTACGTCGGGTCTCACTAAAACGTTTAACGAGTGTTTCTACATCCGACTCTAGATAAATCACCTTGGTGGGAAAACCAAGATTCATTAATGTATTGACGTGTTCTGGTAGTTTATCAATACTTGCACTGCGGCTATCGATACTGATCGCGACAAGCTCATGCTCTGCATTGAGGTGCCTAGAGATGTCAGGCACCATTGTTGCCGGCAGGTTATCAATACAATAATAGCCACAGTCTTCTAGCTCGCGCAAGACAATACTTTTACCTGAGCCTGATAAACCAGTAACAATAATTAATTGGCGCATACTACATTCTCTTTGCGTGAAGCTTATCAATACACTACTAGTATATTGAATTAATCAGATTTTTTCATGGCTTGTTTTTGGCGTTTTACAAATAGTTTGGTGCTATTGATGCCACGCATTAACAAAATATGATTGCGAATCGCCACTTCTACTAAGACAGCAATATTACGAGCAGCAGCGATGGGTATCGTGTACTTAGGAATATTAACGTCCATAATGGACTCATACTCGATTTTGGTATTGAGTCTGTCAATCTTCAGTATGGCTTCAGTATTGGCTTCATGAAGATCAATGATCAAATCTAATGGTTTGGTGGGTTTGATCGCATTATCGCCATACAATGCACGGATATCCATCACACCCAGCCCACGCACTTCTAAATAGTCTTGTAACAATGGCGGACAACGACCTTCAATGCGTTCAGGTGAAATGTGGTATAAATCGACCATGTCATCGGCAACTAGACGATGTCCGCGCGTGATTAGGTCGAGTGCCAATTCACTTTTACCAATCGCAGCATCGCCTTGGATCAATGCACCAAATCCTTGAACCTCCATGAAAACGCCATGCTTGCTGATGCTTTCAGCCACTGCGTGCGATAAGAAGTGCGTTAATAAATCCATCAACATCGGGCTTGGTAAGCTAGAGCTAAATAACGGCGCTTGATGTTGGTTTGCCAATTCAATGAATAGATCGGGTATCGCTTCATCATGCGCAATAATTACTGCAGCCAGTTGGGTGGCGTAAAGATTTTGAATCGCCACTTTGGCCTCTTTGGAGGATAAGCTACGCAGGTAGTCCATTTCTGCACAGCCCATGACATGAATACGGTCTGGATAAACATAATC
>CAZCBF010000180.1:0-3618 GCA_964496895.1 uncultured Methylophilaceae bacterium
CTCGCTAAATATCAGTCATTGGTCACATTGTCTAACAGCATGATCGCCATCAGTTTAATTGTAGGCCATGCACTTAGCCGATGGTTTGCAGTGGCCACTATGATGATCTTTCCCTATGTAAAATTTGATGGAAAATCAAAACCAATTGCCACAAAATTAACACATACTCGCTTTATAATCGCGAGTGTTTTTGGTCTTTGTCCACTGCTGTTTTTACCTATTTATTATTGGGCAAGTCTTAGCTTAACTGTAATGGTTTGGCTTGTACTCTTAAAACTCATGCGGTGTAAAATCGGTGGTTATACGGGCGATTGTTTAGGCGCAGTGCAGCAGCTGACCGAAGTTACTTTTTATATAGGCCTAGTGGCCAGTTTTGAGCTTTATTTACGTTTCAGTATTTAAATTATGAAAGTCACCTTCATACGTCATACCTCGCTCGCGATTTCACCTGACATTTGCTATGGCCAGAGTGATATTGATGTCACTGATTCATTTCAAACTGAATGCAATATTCTCAAACCTAAGCTAGCAGGTTATACGTTTGATGCCATCTATACCAGCCCATTACAACGTTGCGTAAAATTAGCGGTAGAACTAGACCTAGATAACCCAATCCATGACCAACGCCTCAAAGAGCTCAACTTTGGTGATTGGGAACTGCAAAACTGGAGCGATATCCCGCGTGAGGCATTCGATACTTGGGCAGATGACTATGCCAACTTAGCGCCACCACGTGGAGAGACGTTTCACGAACTGCAAACGCGCGGCGTAGACTTTCTACAAGAGATGCAACAAACCTACCCTCGCGGCCACTTAGCCGTGGTTTCTCACGGTGGCATGATTCGCGCGATGCTCGCACATACACTGAACATCCCACTCAAGTCATTGTTTCGTTTTGTCGTCGATTATGCCAGTGTCACTACATTCGACTTTTCGAACGAAATTCCCAAAATCCTCTACGTCAATCACTAACCTTAGCTAGCTGGCTGCTCATCGCAACCTCAAGCAATATGCGATAATCCATTGATGGCAACATTAATGATTCAAGGCACCACCTCTGATGCAGGTAAGAGTACGCTGGTCGCTGGCATTTGCCGCGTATTAGCGCGTCGAGGTGTGAGCGTTGCGCCATTTAAGCCACAAAACATGGCCTTAAATTCTGCTGTTACATCGGATGATGGAGAAATCGGGCGCGCACAGGCTGTCCAAGCGCAAGCCTGTGGTGTTGAGCCTCATACCGACATGAACCCAGTCTTGCTCAAGCCTAACTCTGACACAGGCTGCCAAGTCATCATTCAAGGGCAAGTGGTCGGTAATCAAGAAGCCGCGGCTTATCACGATTATAAAAAAGTAGCGATGACTGCAGTCATGGAATCATGGCATCGCTTAAGTCAGCAATACGATGCAGTGATTGTAGAAGGTGCAGGCAGCCCCGCTGAAATCAACTTGCGCGAAGGTGATATTGCCAATATGGGCTTTGCTGAGGCGGCAGATTGCCCAGTGATTTTAGTGGCTGATATTGATCGCGGCGGTGTATTTGCCCATTTGGTTGGCACACTGGCATTATTATTTGAAAGTGAACGTAAGCGAGCGGTTGGTTTTGTCATCAATCGTTTTCGTGGTGATATTGGGCTACTGCAATCTGGGCTCGATTGGCTAGAGGCAGAAACTGGCAAGCCAGTATTCGGTGTGCTGCCATACCTACATAATTTTCACTTAGAAGCAGAAGACTCGATTAGCCAAAGCAACAACAAGCAGGCAAGCTCGCAACAACTAAAAATTATCGTGCCCGTATTACCGCACATTGCTAACCATACTGACTTTGATGCTTTGCGCTTACACCCGAACGTAGATTTTCACTATATTAAGCTTGGCGATGCAATCCCGAGTGCCGACTTAATCATCTTACCGGGCAGTAAAAACACCTGTCATGACATTCAGTATCTAAAAGAATATGGCTGGGAAGACGCCATCGCCAAGCATTTACGCTATAGTGGAAAAGTACTCGGTATCTGCGGTGGTTTTCAAATGCTAGGCCAAGCCATTCACGACCCGCATCATCTTGAGAGTGGTATTTCGCAAGATGGGTTTGCTTGGTTAGAGATGGAAACGATACTAGAAAAGACTAAACAATTAAAACAAGTAATGGGTCAACTTAACTTTACTGACACAAGCTTTTCAGGCTATGAGATTCATATGGGTGTGAGTACAGGGCCTGCGCTTGAAAATCCAGCATTACAAATTAACACCGACAACGGCACGCGCGCGGAAGGTGCGCTATCAACAGATCATCAAGTTGCGGGCACTTATGTGCATGGGTTATTTGATAACCCTAGCGCTTGCGCGGCATGGCTAACTTGGGCAGGTTTAGCGCAGGTAGAACCCTTTGATTATGAAGCATTGCGTGAACAAGAGATTAACCGCCTTGCAGATACATTAGAGGCGCATTTAGATTGGAATCAATTAGCCGAGTATTTACCAGAGTGATCGTGACGATTATTGCTTATGCTGATTGCGCTGGCATGACTTTAATCGTTTGACCTAAGCACACTACGACTTGGCCAGCACGAATTTTAGCCTTTTTGCGCAACTCGGTTTCACCATCCACCATCACAATACCGTCAGCCACCATCATCTTTGCCTGACCGCCACTATTTGCAATGCCTTCAAACTTTAATAAGTCACAAAGCGCAACATGCTCACCTTTGAGTTCAAATTCAATCATCGTTTATCCTTTTAAATTAATCGGTAGCCCAGCAGCAATAAAGCTAACTTTATCGGCAACTTGTGCCACCAGCTGATTTAACCGACCTTGTTCATCTTGAAAATCACGGTTAATTTTACCCAGTGGCACGATGCCCATACCCACCTCGTTACTGACTAAAATAATGGTGCCTTGGAGTGTTGGTAACACCGCTAGCAAGGCTTGACGTTCGCTTTCCCAGCTCACCGCTTCTGGTGATTCGCAATCTGGGCAAATATACTGTGCCAACCATAATGTTAAACAATCAACGATGATGCATTGATCAGCGCTATCTTGCGCTTGTAATGTGCTGGCAAGGTTATAAGGCGTTTCAACAAGTTGCCATTCTGCTGGCCTACGTGCCTTATGGTGTGCCACCCGCTCGGCAAACTCATCGTCATACACTTGTGCTGTGGCGATGTAAGTAACCGCCAAGCCAGACGCTTTGGCAAGCTGCTCTGCATAACCACTCTTACCAGAGCGAGCACCACCTAATATTAATTGCATTGTCATTAATCTTCCCCTCGCAAGCGCAATGCATGCCACTGTTTAACAATTGCTGCTAGCTGTGTTAATCCGTGCGTGAATAACGACGGCCCTGGTTGCAAAATATCAACAGATTTTATTTCAAACAGCATGTTGTTTTTAACTGCGGGGATTGCAGACCACCCCTCACGGGCTGTCACTTCAGCTGGCTGAAATTTTTTACCGCACCATGAGCCAATGATAATATCTGGCATTTTTTCTAATACCTGAGCAGGCGTCACTACGCGGTCTTTCGCACTATGATACTGAGTCAATTCTGGAAAGCAGTCTTGCCCTCCCGCAATCTCAATTAACTCCGCCGCCCAACGAATACTGCACATCATTGGGTC
>CAZCBF010000181.1:0-3617 GCA_964496895.1 uncultured Methylophilaceae bacterium
ATGCGGCGCGGATGACGCGGTTTAGGCCGGGTTCTTCTTGGCCGATTTCTTCTAAGAAGATTTCTTTGTCTTCATCGTCCAGTTGGGCGATTTCACCTTCAACTTTTGCACAGATACACACCACTGGGGCGCTTTCCGCTTCGCCTAGTGCGACTACCTTATCTAGGTAGGGGTTGTTTTCAAAGCCTGATTCATCGACATTGGCGACATACATGACAGGTTTGACGGTAATCAAGAAGAGCGGCTTGAGGATTTCCATTTGGTCTTCATCAAGGTCCATGGTGCGTACCGCAGCGCCGCTATCTAAGTGGGCTTGCACTTTTTCGCATAGCTCAGATAAGGCTTTGGCATCTTTGTCACCGCCTTTGGCTTTTTTGGCTTCGCGCTGGATGGTTTTGTCCACTGTTTCCATGTCAGCGAGTGCGAGCTCAGTGTTGATGACTTCGACATCGGCGAGTGGGTCTACTTTGCCCGAGACATGTACAACATTGCCGTCATCAAAACAGCGCACAACATGTGCAATAGCGTCAGTCTCACGGATGTTGGCTAGGAATTTATTACCTAAGCCTTCACCTTTTGATGCCCCTTCTACTAAGCCAGCGATGTCTACGAATTCGACAATGGCAGGCTGTATGTTTTCTGGGTTTACGAGGTCAACCAATGGTTGCATGCGAGGATCTGGCACTTCTACGATGCCGACGTTTGGCTCGATGGTGCAGAAGGGGTAGTTCTCTGCCTCGATGGCGGCATTGGTGATGGCGTTAAACAGGGTTGATTTACCTACATTTGGTAAGCCCACAATTCCACATTTCATATTTTTCTCTCTGTCTTTCAAGCGATTACAGCGTTGGCCGTGTCATCACCACTTTGCCGTACTATTGTACTGTCTTCAGTGGTGCTCCTTGCCGCCTTGTACTCACTTGAAATACAGGCGAAAAAGCCATTCTTAAAATAAAATCCTGCTTTGTTTAAAATTTCGGGTCCTACGCCGTACTGCTTGTACTGTCTTGTCTCCGTAATTTTAAACGCCTTGACCTTGCGTGAAACTAGGCTTAGTAACAACACGCCAGTTATTTTTTTGTGTGCAATTCTAACATTGCAGCGTCAAATTCACCTGCAATTAATTTGTCTAGTATTTTACTGCTTTGGTAAATACTTTCATCAATGGCGTCTTGCTCGCCTTTGGTGGGTGGTTTGAGCACGAAGTTAACCACTTCATTGCGATTACCAGGGTGGCCAATACCCACACGTAGGCGCCAGTAGTCTTTGGTGCCTAGTGCGCTGTGTATGTCACGCAGTCCGTTGTGGCCGCCATGTCCGCCGCTAAATTTGAGTTTGGTTTGGCCTGCGGGTAGGTCTAGCTCATCATGAATGACGAGTATTTCATCTGGCAGAATTTTGTAGTAGTTAGCCAAGGCTGCGACGGCTTTGCCACTGGCATTCATAAAGGTGGTTGGCATGAGTAGCCAGCGACTACCATGCGGGCTGAGTTTGCCAGCCACACCATAGAATTTAGACTCAGTTGCGAGTTGGCTATTGGTTTGTTCAGCGATGAGGTCTACCCACCAAAAACCTGCGTTATGACGCGTTTTGGTGTATTTTTCGCCCGGGTTGCCTAGGCCTACAAATAGTTTGATTCCGCTCATAATTTGTATGGTGTCTTTTCAAGTCGGTGATTTAATAATAATCTATGCTCTGAAAAGCATCATTGCTCAATTTAATATAAAAAACGCGCACTGAGTACTCTAGTGCGCGTTGTTTTTGCATCATGCTTAAAGCAATCGCGAGATTATTCTTCTTCGCTTGATGATTCGCTATCGCCTTCTTCATCAGTTGCTTCTGTTGTAGTTTCTTCGTCTTCATCAGCAGATGAACCACCACGTGTTTTGGCGATTGATACCACTGCAGAGTCATGGTCATGGGCTAATTGAACAAACTCAACGCCTTCTGGTAATGTGATTTCAGATAAGTGAATTGATTGGCCCATATCAAGCTCAGCCACATCAACTTCTAAGAATTCAGGTAGGCTTTTTGGTAAGCAGCTAACTTCTGCTTCAGTAAGGATACGTGCAACGATACCGCCGCCAACCTTAACACCAATCGCAGCGTCTTCATTGATAAAGTGGAAAGGCACTTTAATGTGAATTTTTTTGTTTTGATCAACACGTTGAAAGTCAATGTGTTGAACGGTGTTGCGTACAGGGTGCAGTTGGAAATCACGTAACAATACGCTTTCTTTTTTGCCTTCTAGGTTTAGGTCTAGAATCGATGCGTGAAAGGCTTCTTCACGGAATTTGACGAATAGCTCACCACCGTCAATTTCTAGTGAAACAGCATCACCGTTACCACCGTATAGTACACCTGGTACTTTGTTTTCACGACGTAGGCGGCGGCTCGCACTCGTACCTTTAACGTCTCTTGCTTTTGCATTAATTTCAATAGCCATGGTTATTACTCCATTAATTTGCTACCCAATGGTAGCGTTCAAAATACCTGCTTTCCGCGACCAGAAAGCAGACGAAACTTAAATTCTTAATCTATAGTACTTTAGTCAAATAATGAGCTGACTGACTCTTCTTGACTGATGCGTTTGATCGTTTCAGCGATCAGTGGTGCAGAATCAATCTGTCTAATTTTACCGCAGGTGGCTGAGTCAGTAGAGAGTGCGATGGTATTGGTTACCACCAGTTCATCTAGCTCAGAAGCTGCAATACGCTCAGCTGCTTTACCCGAAAGTACTGGGTGTGTGGCATAAGCGAGTACTTTTTTAGCGCCTTGCTCTTTTAGTGCCGCCGCCGCTTCACAAAGTGTGTTGGCTGTATCCACCATGTCATCCATGATGATACAAGTGCGGCCTTTTACATCACCGATAATGTTCATGACTTTAGCAACATTGGCTTTAGGGCGACGTTTATCAATAATCGCCAAGTCAGTGTCTAAGGCTTTAGCCGTTGCGCGCGCACGGACCACACCGCCAACGTCAGGCGAAACCACAACAAGGTTGTCATGTTTTTGGCTGATAATGTCGCTGGTCAATAATGGCGTTGCATACATATTATCCACTGGGATATCAAAAAAGCCTTGAAGCTGATCTGAATGCAGGTCCATCGTTAATAATCTATTAATCCCCACACCTGTGAGCATATTGGCTACAACTTTTGCTGTAATCGCGACACGTGCCGAGCGCGGTCTACGATCTTGGCGAGAATAGCCATAATATGGAATGGCAGCAGTAATACGCCCAGCAGAAGAGCGTCTGAGTGCATCGACCATGACCATGACTTCCATCAAAGTGTCACTGGTAGGGTAGCTGGTCGGTTGTAACACAAAGACGTCACGACCACGCACATGTTCTAGAATTTCTACGGTGATTTCACCATCACTAAAGCGGCCAACATGTGCACGTCCTAGTTCAATGCCTAATTCTTTTGCGACACCCTTGGCTAACAGTGGATTAGCAGAGCCTGTAAAGACCATTAGATTGCTGTCAGACATTTTTGTTTCCTACATGTTGTGCTTTGAAAGCTAATTGTAATGTGTGATGGCTTAAAAAACAAAAGCGTGTAGTTATACACGCTTAGGTAATGGCTGAGGAGGAAGGATTCGAACCTTCGCAT
>CAZCBF010000182.1:0-3609 GCA_964496895.1 uncultured Methylophilaceae bacterium
TTGATAGCGATGTGATGCTTGTCCCGCACCACGGTAGTAGAACATCTTCTACGAGCGCTTTTATTGAGGAGGTCTCGCCAGATTATAGCGTGATCGCGAATGGTTTTTTAAATCGATTTAAGCATCCGCATCAAAAAGTGTTAGCACGCTATCATGAAAATGGCAGTGCAGTTTTTCGCACTGATCTAGATGGCGCAGTTCGGTTTGAATTTAGACAGAATATAGACACTAAAATGCAAAAGATAACGGTGAAACCTTGGCAAATCAGTGCTCCAAGATATTGGCGAGATAGTGTAGAATCTAGCTTTTAAATATTTTTGCCTGTTCAAGCGTTTTAGGACGCTTAGAAAAAGATAAGGATTAGCTGTGTGGGAAATTATTAAAGATGCTGGCTGGCCGATTTGGCCATTAATTATCGCTTCTATCATTGCGGTGGCTATTATGATCGAGCGCGCATTTGCTTTGCGTCGGAATATCATCGCGCCTGATAATTTGTTTCCCGAGGTGCAAAACTGGCTCTCTAGAGGCGGAGTAGGCAAAGAAACGATTAATCGTCTTGAAAAGCATTCTATGTTAGGCCGTATTTTTGCGGTAGCACTGGCGAATATCAATAGCTCAAGAGAAATCACCAAAGAGGCGATTGAAGAGGTCGGCCGTGCGGTAGCGCATGATTTGGAAAAATACTTAACGACGCTGGGAACGATTGCTACTATTGCACCTCTGTTGGGCTTGTTGGGCACGGTTATTGGTATGGTTGAGTTGTTTGGGGCGTTTAAAGATTCTGGTCACGATGTTTCACAATTTGCCCGCGGGATTTCAGTAGCTTTATACAACACCGCCGGAGGTATTATTGTTGCTGTGCCTGCAATGATTGCTTATCGCTATTACCGCGGTAAGGTTGATAGTTTACTGGTGGATATGGAGCAGCAGGCGGTTAAAATGGTTGAGCTTATCCATGGCGAGCGCAAGTAGTTCGTATTTATTATTAGATAGCAGGCGAGACGGATAAGTAGATGAATTTTCAACGCGGCAAACGTTCTGAAGAACTGGAAATGAATCTGGTTCCACTCATTGATGTGCTCTTGGTGATTATTATTTTCTTAATCGTCAGTGCTTCATTTACTAAAAATAACGAACTTGAGATTAATTTGCCAGCTGCTGAAGCTAACGCTTCTGACGAAAAGCCAGTGTCTATTGAGGTGGGTATTGATAAGGCTGGCAAAATGACAGTCAATGGTAAGTTGATCCAAGATGTTTCTGTTGCTAGCATCGGTGAGGCACTTAAGTTGGCGGTCAATGGTCGTTCAGCGCCGACGATTATCATTAATGCTGACTCTGAACGCGCTTTCCAGTCGGTGATTGATGTCATGGAGGCATCAAGATCAGCAGGCTATACGCACATTACTTTTGCAACGCAACCCGTTGCACCTTAAAATGACCGCTAGATTACTACCTTGGTAATCTAGCGTACAGTCAATACCAGATGAGTAAATCTAAATCCCGTAAAAAAAAGCACGCGCCAGTTCAGCGCCCTCTATTAATTTATAAGAGGTTGTTGAAATACGCTTGGCGCTATAAATTAGTATTTTTAGCTGCGGTACTATCTATCGCTGTACTCTCTCTCAGTAATACTGCATTCTTGGCCGTGATCAAAAAAATCATGGATGAGGGCTTTGTGGAGAACGCCCAAGGTATGCAATTGTTTTTGCCCTTAATGTTAATGGGCTTGATGGTAGTGCGCGCAATATCAGGCTATGCATCCACTTATAGTATGCGAGTGGTCGCACGAAGAGTCGTGGAAGACTTCCGTAAGGAAATGTTTCAAAACTTGATGCATTTGCCCGTCGGGTATTTTGATGCACGTTCAAGTGGCGAGCTGGTATCCAAGTTTAGCTATGATATTGAGCGGCTCTCTGTCACGACTACACGGTCATGGTTTGCTTTTTTAAGAGATATACTGACCGTGATTGGTCTAATCTGCTACATGTTGTATCTAGATTGGAAGCTGACGCTGATTTTTGCGGTTATTTTGCCGATAATTGGGGCGTATTTAAAGAAAGTAACGCCTAAACTAAAGCGCAATGCCGATGCTGTGCAAACCAGTATGGGTGAGATGACGCAAGCTGCAGAAGAGGCGGTTTCTGGCCAGCGCATTGTTAAGATTTTCGGTGCGCAAGCTTATGAAAATGCGCGTTTTTCGACGATAGCTACCAATAACAGAAAAATAGAGCTGCGTTTAACCCGTATCTCTGGGTTGAGTAGCTTTATGGTTGAAATTTCGTCTGCACTTGCCTTGGCGCTGGTGATTTATTACGCAATGGGCAATTTATCACAAGGTGCGTTTGCCGCATTTATTGGTGCCTTGTTAATGTTGATTTCGCCATTGAAAAACATTGCTAAGGCGAATGAAGACTTTCAAACGGGCTTAGCCGCTGCCCAAAGTGTGTTTAGTGTCATTGATGCGAAGCAGGAAGTAGACGAGGGCGAGCTATCTATTACACGCGCACGCGGTGATATTGAGTTTAGGCAAGTTAATTTGCAATATGAGAGTGCTGAGAAGCCGGCACTAAAGCAGCTCAGCCTTAAGATTAAAGCTGGCGAAAAGGTGGCCTTGGTTGGTCGTTCTGGCGGTGGTAAAACCACCTTGGTTAACCTGCTGCCACGTTTTTACGAGTATCAAGAAGGCATGATACTGCTGGATGGACTGGATATCAGGTCGATTAACTTGAGTAACCTTCGTGAGCAATTTGCGCTGGTTAGTCAAGATATTGTGTTGTTCAACGACACAATTTTTAATAATATTGCTTATGGCAGTAATCCGCCAGCAAGCAAAGCGCAGGTTGTTAGCGCAGCTAAAGCGGCCAATGCATGGGAGTTTATAGAGTCACTTCCTGATGGCTTGGATAATATTGTCGGTGATCGCGGTGTGAAATTATCTGGTGGCCAGCGTCAGCGTATCGCCATTGCGCGTGCGATCCTTAAGGATGCGCCAATTCTATTATTGGATGAGGCGACTTCCGCATTGGATACGGAGTCAGAGCAATACGTACAGAATGCATTGGATCAATTGCTACAAAACCGAACGAGTATTATGATCGCACATCGCTTGAGCACCATTGAAAATGCAGACCGTATTTTTGTTCTGGACCAAGGTCAGGTTATTGAGAGCGGAACGCACCAATCTTTAATCGAAAAAGATGCTCACTATGCAAAGCTCTATCATAAAGAGTTTGTCTAGCACTCAAAATAGCATTGCAAAGTGGGTAGAATCCCAGTGGTATAAAACCAGCTGGGCGCAGCTTTTACTATTGCCATTGTCTTGGATATTCCGCTTACTCATTTGCTTGCGTCGCACTTTATACAAATTTGGTATCAAAAAGTCTGTAAAGCTACCTGTGCCAGTCATTGTTGTCGGTAATATTACGGTAGGCGGCACCGGTAAAACACCGCTCACGATCGCACTGGTAAAAGCACTAAAGTTACATGGTTATCGTCCTGGGATCATTAGTCGTGGTTATGGGCGGAAAACTGATGTTGTCATGCCGGTTGTACCAGAGAGTGCTGTGGAAATGGTGGGAGATGAGCCCTTGTTAATTGCGCTCCGTGCAG
>CAZCBF010000183.1:0-3580 GCA_964496895.1 uncultured Methylophilaceae bacterium
GGAACTAGAACTGACTGAAGATGGCGAGAAAGTACGTATTAGCCGTCATATGCCTACAGGACAAGTGGCAGCACCTGTACCAACTATGGTTGCAGCGCCAGCAGCAGCACCTGCTCCAGCTGCGAGCACACCAGCGGTGCCTGAAGCAGCACCTGTAGAAGAAGGCAATGTAGTGACGTCACCAATGGTGGGCACTTTTTATACTTCACCTTCACCAGAGGCTGACCAATTTGTCAAAGTGGGTGATAAGGTTGAGGTGGGCGATACACTCTGTATTATCGAAGCGATGAAGCTACTGAATGAAATAGAAGCTGAGCAGGCCGGTGTTGTGAAGCAAATATTAGTGAATAATGCTGAAGCCGTTGAGTTTGGTGAAAAGCTCTTTGTCATTGGATAAAAAGGAAACAACAATGGCAAAGTTTGACAAAATATTAATTGCAAATCGTGGTGAAATCGCACTCAGGGTGCAAAGAGCCTGTCGTGAACTAGGTATCCGCACAGTTGCAGTACACTCCGAAGCTGATCGAGATGCCAAGTATGTAAAGCTGGCCGATGAGTCAGTCTGTATTGGCCCTGCGTCCTCTACTGAAAGTTATTTGAATATTCCAGCTGTGATTAGTGCTGCGGAAGTGACTGATGCAGAAGCCATTCATCCAGGCTACGGCTTTTTATCAGAAAATGCAGATTTTGCAGAGCGCGTAGAAAACAGTGGCTTTATCTTTATCGGCCCGCGGGCTGAGACGATTCGCTTGATGGGCGATAAAGTGTCAGCAAAAGACGCGATGAAGCAAGCCGGTGTCCCATGCGTGCCTGGATCAGAAGGCGAGTTATCTGATGATCCAGAAGAGATCACTAAGATTGCACGTAAAATTGGCTATCCTGTCATTATCAAAGCAGCTGGCGGAGGTGGTGGCCGTGGTATGCGCGTTGTCCACGCTGAAGGTGCGTTGATCAATGCGGTCAATATGACCAAACAAGAAGCGCAAACAGCATTTGGCAATCCTAGCGTTTATATGGAAAAGTTCCTGCTAGAGCCGCGACATATTGAGATTCAAATACTAGCAGACCAACATGGTAATGCGATCTATTTGGGTGATCGTGATTGCTCAATGCAAAGACGACATCAAAAAGTGATCGAAGAAGCACCATCACCTAACCTTAATCCAAAGATACGCAATAAGATTGGTGAGCGTTGTGCTGAAGCTTGTCGAAAAATCAACTATCGTGGTGCCGGTACTTTTGAATTTTTGTATGAAAACGGCGAGTTTTATTTTATTGAAATGAATACACGTCTACAGGTCGAGCATACCGTGACAGAAATGATTACCGGTATCGACTTGGTTCAGCAGCAAATTTTTATTGCTGCGGGTGAAAAATTAAGCCTACGTCAGCGTGATGTCGAGCTTAAAGGTCATGCGATTGAATGTCGTATTAACGCAGAAGACCCTTACAATTTTATGCCGTCGCCAGGTTTGATTAATCGCTTTCATATGCCTGGTGGTCCAGGTGTACGCATGGATACACATGCTTATGGTGGTTATACTGTGCCGCCCCACTACGACTCTATGATTGGTAAGCTCATCACTTATGGTGATACGCGCGAACAAGCGATTGCCAGAATGAGAATTGCTTTGTCTGAGATGTTTGTAGAAGGCATTAAGACTAACATCCCGCTGCATGCAGATTTAATGTCTGATTCTGCATTTCACCAAGGTGGGACATCCATCCATTATTTGGAAGAGAAGCTTGGTATTAAGTAATACTGGTTCCTTTGGGAAATTACAATGGCTTGGATAACAGCAGTCATTGCAGCCACTGCAGATGAAGCAGAAATTATCAGCGATGCGCTCATGCAATTGGGCGCATTGTCAGTTTCTATTGAGGATGCGCAAGCGCTAACCCCTGAAGAAAAGCCAATATTTGGCGAACCGGGAGATCCCCCTCCTGGTGTATGGCAAAATAATCAGGTTAGCGCCATGTTTGATGAAACAGAGGACCTAGATCAAGTACTCTCTCAGCTAACACAGTTAACGGGTATAAAGGACTTTCATATTGCAACAAAGGTATTGCAAGATGAAGACTGGGTTCGCAAAACACAAGCCCAGTTTAACCCTATTGCGATTAATGATCGCATTGCAATTGTCCCGACATGGCATGAAGTCACTGACGCTGACAAAATCAATATCATCTTGGATCCTGGTTTGGCTTTTGGTACTGGTAGCCACCCTACAACACACCTGTGTTTAGATTGGTTGAGTCAAAATGTTAAATCAGGTCAAGCAGTATTGGACTATGGGTGTGGCTCAGGTATATTAGCGATCGCAGCAAAAAAACTAGGTGCAAAGCACGTGGTTGGTGCCGATATTGATCAGCAGGCCGTTGAGGCCAGCGAGTTTAATGCAGTACAAAATAATGTAAAAATCCCCTTCTATGATGCGCAAAGTTACCAGCAGCAATCATTTGATATCGTTGTGGCTAATATATTATCTAGTGCACTCAGTGTTTTAGCACCAGTTTTAGCTGCAAATTGTAAAAAAGGGGGTAAAATTGCCCTGTCAGGCATTTTGGCTGAACAAACAGCGCAGTTGGTTGAGATTTACTCTGAGTGGTTTGATATGAGTCCCAGCCAAACCTTAGATGCATGGGTATTATTGATAGGAACAAAACGATGAAAGCGATTACAGCGTGCCCATATTGTGCAATGCAGTTTTATGTAGATGATGAGCAGCTAACTCAGTTTAATGGCAAAGTCAGGTGTGGCAGTTGCATGAAAGTGTTCACTGCGACGGACTATATTGTTCAAACTGAAGACGATAGCGGTAACATTGTAACAACTTCACCTTCTGATGAAGCGCCTCAGGTAGCAGAAAAACCACAGGTGTTTGATCAAGCAACACAAGATCAAGAGAAATTAGAAGCGCAGGAAATAGTACAAGCTGACAATATCATCGATATTAGCAGTGCTACAGATGTTGATCAGACAGAGCCAGTTGCGCCTGAAATCATTCAGGCCAAACCCACCACCCCTGATCATACGCTAGATGAACTTGAAGAACTGTCAGGTTCAAAAGAGGTTGATGAGAATTTTATTGCCAAAACAGAATCACTCATCAAAAACATCGATATTGATGATGTTGCCTCTAAGCTCGAAACAGCACCAGCTAAAAAAGAACCCACTTCACTCTTCAAAGAAGAGTTAAAGACCAAGAAAAAAGAAGATACTGGAAGAACCTATAGTTTTATGGATGACGGTAAAGACGATGTCATCAAGGAAGACAACTCGTTTTCTTTCAAAATTGAGTCACCAGATTCGCTAGATGTATTGAGTAAATGGCGTGAAGAAGCCAATAAACCTTTGGATGAAATTCCAGCTGAAGACCCTAAATTAGATGACTTGATTGGCGCAAAAACAGAAACAGCTTCAATCAATGAGGCGCCCAAGCCAATGACAGATGACTTTGTCATGCCCGAGCCTAAGGCCGAAGAGACTAGTGAGGGCGGTTCACAAGCAAATCAGACTGGTAACAATCAAGAAGGTTACGATTTTTTGATTAACGAAAAAGAACCTGTTTCGCCAATT
>CAZCBF010000184.1:0-3547 GCA_964496895.1 uncultured Methylophilaceae bacterium
CGTGTTAAATCTTCTGTGGCTATGCCAGGGCCTGTATCTTTTACTTCTAAAATGATATCCGTGTCACTGGCGCTCAATGCAATATCTACCTTTCCTTGTTCTGGTGAGTAGCGTATCGCGTTTTCTAAGATGTTATGAATCATCATATGAATTTGCGCTGTATTACCAGTAATGACATGGTCAACCCTACTATTTAAGCCAAGGTCAATCTGCTTCGCTTGCGCAAGTGGTAGCAAGCTTTCAATCACACTTTTGATGATGGGCGCTAGCGTTATTGGTTCTGTGCTTTGCCTTGCATCAGGTGTGGAGATACGCGCGAGTGCAAGCAGTTGAGTGACGATTTTTTCGGAACGTGAGATGCCTTGGGAAAGGCTATTGATCGCACTTTCTCGTTCTTCTTCATTTTCCGCTTGGGTGATGAGCGTATGTTGTAGTTTGAGTGCTGTGATCGGTGTGCGAAGCTCATGCGCGGCATCGGCTGTGAATTGTTTGAGTGTACCCACCATTGTATTGACCTTGCCCATAAACCCATTAAATGCGTCTACAAATGTCATTAGCTCTATTGGTGTTTGCGGTATTTTGAGTGGCATTAAGTTATCGCTGCCTCTTTCTTGAATCGTATCAGCTAGATCCTTGATGGGTTTCAGTGCTCGGTTAACCACGACTAAAATCACGATAACTAGCAACGGAATAAACAATAACTGTGATAGCACCAAGCTTAATGCAGTTTCTTTAATCGTCACCTCTCTGCCTGTGAGCAATTGCGCCACTTGAATCTTGCCATTTTCAGTTTGCAAGGTATAAATCCGCCAGTCCTGATTGTTAACGGTTTGGCTCGATAACCCAATTGGCGTTGTCTGCGCAATTTGCTGATTAGGGTGCGAGGTATAAGAGACTGATCCTTCTTTGCCAATTAGACGAATATAAAACACCTCTTCATTTTGAATCGACTTTACTGGTGAAAGTAACGGTTGAGCTGTCTTAGATTGACGCAATGGTTGTGATGCAATTGTCTCAGCCACTTGCTTTAAATGCGCATCGTAAAGCTCATCGAGTTCATCTTTACTCACCATGTAAGACACGGCACTGATCACCGTATACACTAGTAATACGGCGCACGTGGTGCTAACGATTAGAAAGCGTTTAATAGAAGGCGTTTTCATGTGTTTGCAGCCTTAGGGAAAGTATAGCCAACCCCTCTGACATTGAGGATGATTTTAGCGCCGAACTTTTTACGGATATTATGGATATGTACCTCAACCACATTGCTTTCAATCTCTTCATGTAGCCCATAGATGCTTTCCTCAAGTTGACTCTTGGCATAAATAACACCGGGGTTTTCCAGCAATTGGCGCATGATCGCAAAGGCTTTAAGCGGCAGCCTTTCGGTTTTACCTCCATAGCTGAGCGAATATTCAGCAGGGTTAAGCGTCACACCACCATAGCTAAGTTGCGGGTTTTTTTCACTGAATTTGCGGCGAGTTAGTGCGCGGATTCTAGCCTCTAACTCTTCCATCGCAAAAGGCTTGAGTAGATAGTCGTCTGCACCGCAGTCTAGGCCTTTGACGCGATCTTCCACACTGTCGCGAGCAGTAATAATTAACACAGGCAGGGCATTGCCCGCTTGCCGTAATTTGACTAAAAACGCCAAACCCGACTGCTTGGGCAGGCCTAAGTCCAGCAAGATTAGATCATAGCTTTCAGTCCGCAGGGCAATGTCAGCATGTTCAGCCGATTGCACCCAGTCTACGGCATAGCTTTTTAAGGCTTTTTGCAAGCTATCACCAATCATGGTGTCGTCTTCAACCAGTAATAAACGCAAATCCGGCTCCTTACTTATTCGCTGAGTAAAGCATACGCAGTCAAACTTAATCAATCCTTAATTGCCAATTAAACTGGTTAAGTTTGCATTAAGTTTAAGCTTTTATCATGCAGTTTGGTGATTCATTAGGGTAATCATGCAAACTGATTTTATTAAACCACTACCGCGCCATTTTACTTGGCTTTGTTTATTGTTGCTGCTCACAGCTTGCCAATCGCTGCCTAAAACCGCCGATAAACATGCGGTTATCGATGCTGCATTGGCACATGATGATGCAATTACTGCAAATGCGATGGATAAGCTTGATGCGATTGAGCACAAACTCGCACAGCAACAAGCGATTAGTGAGTCAGAAGCTATTGTCTATGCGCTTAAACATAACCCAAGTTTTAATGCGCAATTAATTGATCTCAAGCTTGCACAAGCCGATTTGATCACGGCAGGCTTGATACCCAACCCTGAGTTACTGTATTCCTTTGGGGTAAGTAATAAACCTTATCGTTATGCCATTGACTTTCCGCTGGAGGCACTTTGGCAGCGCCCCATTAAAATGCGCAAGATGCAGCATTTGGCTGACGGCACGGTCTTACGCCTCACGCAATCTGGGTTGGACTTAATCAAGGCCGTGCGCATTGCTTATGCACAAGTGGTGCTGGCAGAAGAAACGCTTAATACGATGCAATCAGCCTCAACATTAGCGACTGAGATTGTAACGCTTTCTGAAAAGCGTTTAGCGCTGGGTGATATCAGCCCTGCAGAGTTAATTGCACTGCAACAAGCGGCAACACAATCAAAGCTGGCACTAGCACAAGCGGAGTTTGATCTCACTATCAAAAAAACCGCTTTGCATTATCAATTAGGTGCGCCAGAGACGTCCCCATCTTTCAAGCTGACAGCAGCACTCTTACCAGCTTGTGAAGCCACATCAGTCGAGCGTTTGCACAGTATCAGCGTTGCGCAACGGCCTGAGGTATTAGCAGCAGCACAAGCTGTCTTGGCCGCACAAGCACAAGTGAAGCTGAGTAAAGTCAGTTGGTTCAGGTTGATTGGCTCAGCCGATGCGACTAGTGGCAATAAAACAGGGCATGAACTCAGCCCTACGTTTAGGGCAGCAGTACCCGTTGCGCATAAAAATCAAGGTGCAGTTAGTCGTGCGGAGGCCGAGCTTGAAATGGCGACTTTAAACTTAACTGTTGCCAAGCAAAAAGCCAGATTGGCAACACAACAATCGGCTGTGCAGTATCAGCAAGCTTGCAATGCATGGCAAACACATCTATCCCAAGTGTTAACCAGCGCGAGCCAAAGCAATGCATTGGCCAAACTCGCCTATCAAGATGGCGAAATCTCATACTTGGATACATTGCAATCCCAACAAGCATTAACACTCGCCCAGCTGACAGAATTACGCCTGAAAAACAGCGTGGTGAATCAATGGGCGGAGATGAGACGCAATGTATCTAACAATACCAATGCTGCATTAACACTTGGAGTACAAAAATAGGATGAATAAATTACTCAAAAACAAGCCTTTATTAATCATGAGTGCTGTCCTGTTTAGTCTGATTGCCGCTTACATATTGTTTGGCGTTAATACGGACCAAGCAAGCAATAATCCAGTGACGCATAAACAAACCCCGCAAAAAACAAAAACACAGCATGTCAATGAACAAGACTTTAATAAGGTGCATTTGAGCCCCGTTGAAATGCAACATTTGGGTGTGCAAA